>CALHRD010000063.1 GCA_938038385.1 uncultured Burkholderiales bacterium | reverse complement strand
GCCAGGCGGTTGGCCTGTTCGCGCTCGAACTGGCGGCGTGTGGCCTCGTCGGCGTAGGACAGCCAGCGGGCGGTGTGGATGTCGGACGGGGAGTAGAGGGCCTCGGCCTTGTACTCGGTTTCGAGCCGGCTCGCCACCACCTCGAACTGCAGTTGCCCCACCGCCCCCAGCAGCAGGGTGCCGCCGGCCACCTGTTCGAAGACCTGGATGGCGCCTTCCTCGCCCAGTTCCTTGAGGCCCTGCCTGAGCTGTTTGGACTTGAGCGGGTCGCGCGGCCGCACGATGCGGAACTCCTCCGGGGCGAAGTAGGGGATGCCCCTGAATTGGAGCGCCTCGCCCTCGGTCAGCGTGTCGCCGATCTGCAGCTGGCCGTGGTTGTGGATACCGATGATGTCGCCGGCGACCGCGTCCTCCATGTGCACCCGCTCGTTGGCCATGAAGGTCAGCGCGTTGCCGATCTTCATCTCGCGCCCCAGGCGCAGGTGCTGCACCTTCATGCCCGGCGTGTAACGGCCGGAGCACACGCGGAAGAAGGCGATGCGGTCGCGGTGCCTGGGGTCCATGTTGGCCTGGATCTTGAAGACGAATCCGCTGAAGGCCTTTTCCGCCGGCTGCACCTGCCGCGTGCCCGCGTCGCGCGGCTGCGGCGGCGGGGCCCACTCCACCAGCGCCTGCAGGATCTCGCGCACGCCGAAGTTGTTGATGGCCGAGCCGAAGAACACCGGGCTCTGGCTGCCGGCCAGGAAGGCGGTGATGTCGAAGGGGTGGCTGGCGGAGCGGATCAGTTCCACGTCCTCGCGCAGCGGCCCGGTCTCCATTGGGAAGCGCTCGTCCAACCTGGTGTTGTCGAGGCCCTCGATCAGCTCGACCTCGCCCCCGGCGCGCGCCTCGCCGGGGGTGAACAGCAGGGTCCGGTCGTGCAGCAGGTGATAGACGCCGCGGAAGGTCTTGGCGCTGCCGATCGGCCAGGTCACCGGCGCGCAGTCGATCTTGAGCACCGACTCGATCTCCTCGATCAGCTCCACCGGCGGGCGCACCTCGCGGTCCAGCTTGTTGACGAAGGTGATGATGGGCGTGTTCCTGAGGCGACAGACATCCAGCAGCTTGATGGTCTGCGCCTCCACGCCCTTGGCCGCGTCGATCACCATCACCGCCGCGTCCACGGCGGTGAGGACACGATAGGTGTCCTCGGAAAAGTCCTGGTGGCCGGGGGTGTCGAGCAGATTGATGACGTGGCCGGCGTACTCGAACTGCATCACCGAACTGGTCACCGAGATGCCGCGGCTCTTCTCCACCTCCATCCAGTCCGAGGTGGCATGGCGCGAGGATTTGCGCGCCTTGACCGTGCCGGCCATCTGGATGGCGCCGCCGAACAGCAGCAGTTTCTCGGTGAGCGTGGTCTTGCCCGCGTCCGGGTGGGAGATGATGGCGAAGGTGCGCCGCCGCTGCACGTCGCGCAGCAGGTCGGCGGGATGAGGGACGTCGGTCATGGAGATGAAGCCCGGAAAAACAAAGCCGCCGGCCTGATCACGGCGGGCGGCATGAAGCGCGCGATTATAGCAAACGGACACGGCGACGCCACCCCGAAGCATGAATGTCGCCATGTCCGTTCCCTCACCTTAAGCCCCTCCGGCCCGCTCTCCCGGCCTCTCTCCCCCAGGGCGAGAGGCGGGTCGAACCTCCCATCCCCCTCGGGGGGAGGGGTCGGGGGTGAGGGATGGGGAGGGGGGCTTCGTGAGCCGGCTGCGCCGACTTTCACGCTATAAGGGGCGGGCCCTACTGGCCGCTCTGTCTGCCGGCCTCGTAGAGGGAGGGCGTGACCCGTGCGTGGGCCAGGAACTCGCGCAGGTGTTTCACGTCCTGGCGGCCGAGGACATTGCTGTGATGGGGGTGGTGCAGGAAGCCCTCGTGGCCGTTGAGGACGACGCGAAAGCGCGCCCCGTGCGCGGGCTCGATCGCGGCGCCCAGATGGCCGAGGAGAGATTCGACCTCCCGCCAGTGGATGTTGCCGCTGATGGGATCCTGGAAGATGGCGCGCAGCAGGCTTTCGTGCTTGTGGCTCATCGTGTGGGTAGGGAGGGATGACGCATGACGCTTATTCTAGCCGCACTCAGTCGGCCGGTGCATGCCGACTCAGGGGTCGATGCGTGCCAAGCCCGATCTTCCGCTGGAGGATTTGCCGATCTCCGGCGGTTGCCGCACCGGCCGGAACAGTCTGCCTTCCGCCCGCAGGAAGCGGATGAAGAACTCGAACAGCACCAGGCGGGTGGTCTGCACGAACACCACCAGCCCTTCCAGGACCACGCTGAAGACATTGCCCGCCAGCACCACCAGCAGCCAGGCGATGGGCTGCTCGACCGCATCAGCCAGGGTCATGATGGCGTGGGACAGGGCGGCATGCGCCAGGGCGAAGGCCCCCACGCGCAGGAAGGAGAGGGTGTTCATCACCAGTTCGAACACGCTCAGCAGCAGCTGGCCGGCGGCGCCAACCAGGGCCATGGCACGTTGTCCGGACGGGGCCAGCCACAGGTTGCCGGCGAAGTAATGCAGCAGTGCCAGCCCGGTGAGGCCCAGGGCGGCCGGCAGGAAGGGTGCCAGCAGCAGCGAGACATAGAGCAGCAGCACGGCTGCCTCCACCGCCAGCCAGGCACGCAATTCGCCACGCCAGCGGGCCTCGATGCCGGCGAAGGCGAGCCCCAGCAACATGAGGAACACCCCGAACAGCAGCGGTACCGTGAGCACGGTCATGGGGTCGTCCAAGGGGCTGAGCCAGAGCGCGGGGATCACATCCTCGAAACCGAACGCCTCCCTGAACAGCACGCCGAAGGCCATGGCCGACACGCCACAGGGCAGCAGGAAACGGACCTGCGGCCAGCGCTGCGAGAAGATCAGGGCAAACAGCGCCAGGACGAGGCCGTGGCCGATATCCGGAAACATGTAGCCGAACAGCAGGGGCACCACCAGGGCGAGGATGCCGCTCGGGTCGACCTCCAGGCGACCGGGCGTGCCCCACATCAGCAGCAGGGGGCGGAAGGTCGTGCCCACCAGTTCTGCAGCGTCGCCACGGGCGGAGCCGCGCTGGCCGGTGGCTCGGGAAAGCGCACGACCACCCGGATGCCGGCATCCCACAGCGCACGCTGCAGGGTTTCGGGGTCCTCCGCCGTGGTCCAGCCGGTGACATGGCACAGCTCCCGTCCGGTCAGATAGCTGGCGGCGTGGTCCAGGTACCAGGCCAGGGTGTCGATGTTGGCGTGCGCCGCGGCGATGTCGCGATCGGTCCGCAGGCGGGCGAGCTCCGCCTCCCGCTGCGCAATCTCACGTTCGATCGTTGCCAAATGTTCACCCACCTGCTGCCGCTGCCGGCCGGATTCCTGCGTCAGCCAGGCCGGAATGCCTACCTGCTCGCAGCCCTCAGCCAGCACCATGCTGCGTATGATGGCCTGTTGGTCGGGTAGTCCCACCAGGAGGGGGAAGTCGTGGCGCGGCCCGTGCACCACCACTCTGACCATGGACTTGAGCTCGTGTCCCGGCCCGCAGCAGCCCACGGGGCAGGCAAACAGGCACTTGCACAGGAAGCGGGTGTGGCGGAAAACGCCGTCGAGGTCCGGGTCCTGGCGCTGCATGGCCTCCAGGGCCTCGTCCAGCAGCAGCAGGTAGTCCCGCTCGGTCTTGAGCTCGGCCAGATGTTCGTTGAGATAGTCCACCCGCGCGCTCCACAGCCGCAGCCGGTGCAGGGCCTCGTTTGCCACGTGCACCGGGTTGCCCACCAGGGCAGTGGGCAGCCCGGTGCCGGAGGGGATGTCCTCGCCATGCGAGGCGGCAAGTTCACGGAAGCGATCGACGAAGTAGCGCAGTTTCCCGGCATCGATCCGCTCGGGTATGCGGGTGTCGGTCTCCAGTTCGACGACGCCCGTGCGTGCCAGCACCTCCGTGGCGCGCACGGTATGCTCGTGCGGCACATAGGACTCGAACCAGCGGGCCTGGACGGGGCGTAGGCGCATGCGCTCAGTGTGGCGCCGCTGGGTGCTGAGCGCCGGAAATGAAAAAGGCCGCCCGTGGCGGCCTTTTTGCCGACCGGGGTTTGGTCAGCCGGCGTAATTCGCCTCGGCGAAGGACCAGTTCACGAGATGCTCGAGGAAGGTCTCGACGAACTTGGGCCGCGCGTTGCGGTAGTCGATGTAGTACGCGTGCTCCCAGACATCGACGGTGAGCAGCGGTTTGTCGGCGGTGGTCAACGGGGTGGCGGCGTTGCTGGTGTTGACGATGTCCACCGAGCCGTCGGCCTTCTTCACCAACCAGGTCCAGCCGGAACCGAAGTTGCCCACGGCGCTGGCCTGGAAGGCCTTCTTGAACTCGTCATAGGAGCCCCACTTCTTGTTGATGGCCTCGGCCAGGGCACCGGTGGGCGCGCCGCCGCCGCCCGGCTTCATGCAGTTCCAGAAGAAGCTGTGATTCCAGACCTGGGCGGCATTGTTGAAGATGCCGCCGGCGGGCGCGGTGCGGATGATGTCCTCCAGGCCCTTGTCCTCGAATTCGGTGCCCTTGATCAGGTTGTTCAGGTTGGTGACATAGGCCTGATGGTGTTTGCCGTGGTGATATTCGAAGGTCTCGGCGCTCATGTGCGGGGCGAGCGCGTCCTTGGCGTAGGGCAGGGGGGGAAGCTGGTGTTCCATGTCGTTTCTCCAGATGGGCTGTGTGAAAAACACGCCAATTTTACGGGCAGGCGGTGAGGCGGGGCAATGGTTGAGTGAAAACGTAAACTATTCGTCATCTGCGTGCCTCACCTCACCTCGAAGCGGGCCTCGGCGAGCACATGGCCGACTGGATCGACCAGCTCGATGCGATGCGGGCCCGGCGTGGGTGACCAGTCTTCCGCTGCACGCAGTTCGTCGTCCAGGCGCCAGCGGCTGCCGGCCGGGGCATTGCCGGCCTGAAAACGCAAAAGCCTGGAGGCTGCCGGGATGTCGGGATCGATGGCATAGACAGCGCCGTCGGCGGGGGTCAGGATCGCGGGGCGGGGCAGGGCAGGCTGCCAGCGCCCGGTGTCCGGCTCGGTGCCGCGCAGGAACCACTCCTGGCGTGGCGGCTCGCCGTGGGCTGCCTCCAGACGCATACGCACCAGGCCCCTGGGCGGGCGTGGGGGGCGCGAGTCCAGGCCGTCGTGCAGGCGGTCCATGATCGCGGCCCAGGCCGGCGCGGCGCCGGAGACTCCGGACACCCCGTGCATCGGGGCACCGTCGTGATTGCCGACCCAGACCCCGACGGTGTAACGCGTCGACCAGCCCACGCACCAGTTGTCGCGCATGTCCTTACTGGTGCCGGTCTTTACCGCCGTCCAATAGCGCGTGGCAAGCGGGTTCTCCAGGCCGAAGGTCAGCGCCCGCGCCTGGCGGTCGGACAGGATGTCTCCCACCAGCCAGGCAGCCTCGGACGAAAACAGGCGCGTAGCCGTGCCGTGTTCACCCGTGGCGCGCTCCGGCAGCAGACGCAGGGGGGTGAGCAGGCCGCCGTTGGCCAGGGTGCGGTAGGCGTTGACGAGCTCCCACAGGCGCACGTCCAGGCTACCCAGGGCCATCGAGGGGCCATAGAAGTCGGCCGCCTCGGTCATGCCGGCAAAGCCCAGCTTGGCGAGCAGGGTGGCGAAGGGTTCCAGGCCGGCGAGTTGCAGGGCCCGCACGGCGGGGACGTTGAGCGAGCCGGCCAGGGCCGCGCGCAGGCTCACCCAGCCCTTGTGGTCCGAGTCATAGTTGCGTGGGACGTATTGTCCGCCGGCCGTGACGAGGGTGAGCGGGCGGTCCTCGAGCAAAGAGGCCGCGGTGAGGATGCGGCGCTCCAGCAGCAGGGCGTAGAGCAGGGGCTTCAGGCTGGAGCCGGCCTGACGTGGGGCCTGCACCCCGTCGCTGTGCGGCGAGGCCGAGCCCGCTGCCGACAGGCTCGCATAGGCAAGCACCTCCCCGCTCGCGTTGTCCACGACCAGGGCGGCAGCATCCTGCACGTTGCGCGCGGACAGACGCAGCAGCTGATCATGCAGAATGTCCCGGACCGCTCGTTGCAGGCCCGCATCCAGGGTGGTTCTCAGGCGTGCGTCTCCCGCTGACGGGTGCTTGCCCACCGCAGTGGTCGCGGTCGCGAGTCTGCGGGCGACGTGGGGCGCCAGGTCGGCGGCGGGCAGGATGGGCAGCCGGCCGGTCAGGGTGTTGAGTGCGAGTCGCCGCAGGGCGTTGCAGTCGGGCAGGGGGGCGGGAAAATCCTGGCCCAGGGCGCAGACACGTCGGGCGACGACTTCGGGGGCGGCATTGGGGGAGCGGATGAGGGCGGCGATGATCAGGGACTCGGCCGCGCTGAGACCGGCCGGGCGTTTGTCGAACAAGGCGCGGGCGGCGGCGTCTATACCCGTGAGCTCGCCGCGCATGGGCAGCAGGTTGAGATAGGCCTCCAGCACCTCGCCCTTGGTCCATCTGCGCTCGAGCGCCCGCGCGGCCTGCATCTGCCGCCATTTTTCGCCCAGGTCACGGCGCTGGCCGCGGGCGCGCAGCTCGGCATCGAGCAGGGCGACGAGCTGCATGGTGAGTGTGGAGGCGCCGCGCGGGCGCTCCCGGTAAAGGTTGGTCAGCGCCGCCTTGCCCGTGGCGAGCCAATCCACTCCGGTGTGACGGAGGAAACGTCGGTCCTCGGCATGCAGCACGGCGGCCACCAGCGCGGGGGAGATGTGCTCGATGGGTGTCCAGTCGGCGCGGCGGCCGCGTGTGTCGGTGCGCAGCGCCTGCAGCAGTTCGCCGTGGCGGTCCAGGAGCTGTAGTTCGGACGACCGCCAGCCGGCCCTGACCTCGGAGAAGGTCGGCACGTCGGCCATCGCGACCCCGGCCGCGAGGGCCAGGGCCAGACCGAGGCCAGCCGGGTCAGGGCGCGATGTCCATGACCGCATTCGGTGTCTCGCCGTACATCTCCGGCGCGTACATCGCCTCGACGCGCGTGGGCGGCAGCCGGAAGGTGCCGTCGTTGTTGAGGCGCACGGTGTACGTCAGGCTGTGCGAGCCGCGCGGCAGGAATTCGAAATAGGCGCGATAACCCTCATGCAGCCGCTCCTCCCACGCCGGCCAGGCGCGACCGCGCCACTCCTCGTCCTGCGTGAGCAGGGCGGAGTCACGCTTTAGCCCCGAGCCCAGGATGGTGGCGCCGGCCGGAATGGGGTCCTCCACCACCACCCAGCCCATGTCGGTCTGGGCGTTGAGCGTCAGGCGTATGCGCAGCACATCGCCGCGGCTCCAGCGGTCGGGGCGGCGGCGCTCCAGTGCCTGCACCTCGCGGCTGACCTGGTAGCCGCGTTGCACCGCTTCCCTGAGCGGGACGGCGGCCAGGGTGGAGAGGGTGACATAGGGCTGGCCCGCGCCCTGGTGCATGAGCCTGAGTTCCGCATCGTCCGCCGGCAGGGGGAAGAAGGCGGTGGCCCCGCGTGGGGTGGCCTGCCAGTCGACGAAGCGGCCGTCGCGGCCGAGCCAGGCGTAGCTGCGGCCATTGGGCCGCTGCGCCTCGAACAGGCGGGTGTATCGTTCCATCGCCAGCGCCCCCCAGGCGTTGGCGCTGGTGCTGTTCCAATGGCCGCGCGATTGGCGGGCGAGGATGCCCAGCACCAGCTTCGGCACCTCCGCCCTCCATTCCGGCAGTTCCATCACCGCCAGCAGAGCGCGCACGGCATTGGTATCGGGCGAGGTCAGCATCCACCAGAAATGATCCTGGGCCTCGCGGCCGAAGGTGAGCCGTCGGCCGGTGTAGTACAGGCGTGCCTTGAGCACGGCCTGTGCTGCCTTCAGCCAGGCGTCCCGATTGGGCAGGTCGGGGCTGTGCGCGAGCAGGCCGAGCCAGTCCACCAGAGCGGCGGTGGGCCAGGTCTCGGGCTCGGCCTTGATCGTGGAGACCAGCTCCGGCGTCGACCGGCCATGGCGGGCCAGGGCCTCCAGGGCATTCAGGCGCAGGGCGAGTCGGGCGCTCGTGTCCAGCCAGGGCCGCTCCGGCGTTTCCAGCCGGCCGGTGACGTAATCCTCCAGCGCCCCGAGCATGCGGGCGCGGGCATCGGGCGGCAGCGGCCAGCCGGCTGCGTGGGCGATGGCCAGGATGTAGGCGGTGAGGGCGACGTCGCCGCGTGCGAGACCGGGAAAGAAGCGGGCCAGGCCGCTGTCGTCGAGCTGGGCCGGCAGGTCCTGCATGAGGGTATTCCAGGCCTGGCGGTCGCGCAGGGCGACGGCCTGCGAGGCCTTCTGCTCCAGGCAGGTGTAGGGGTAGGCGCGCATGTGGTCGCGCAGCGTCCCCTGGCCGTCGGTCAGGCTGGCCGCCAGGGTGGCCCTTACCTCGCCGCGCCGGGCGCCGTCGGGCGGCGCCACGGCGAGGTCCATCTGCTTGTCCAGCCGATGGAGGGCGGAGGACTGCACCCGCACCGGCAGGACCGGCTCGACCCGCTGCGTCGCCTTCAGGGCGTCACGCCCCTGACCGCCGGCCTCGCGCGCCTCCAGCGTCCATTCCAGCCGGGTGGCATCCTCCGGCACCGTGACGGCGAAGCCGATCTCCTTCGCCTCGCCCGCGGCGAGATCGAGTGTCTGGCCAGGCAGGCGGGCAGGTGCGCCGGACAGGTTCGCCCCCAACTCGACGCGCATGGCGCGCCCGCTGCCGTTCCTGAGCGTGAAGTAGGCCGTCGCCCGGTCGCCCTGACGTACCACCGGTGCCAGGCCGGAGACGATCTGCAGGTCCTGTGTGCTGGCGATGCGGGTCTGGCCGGTGCCGAAGCGGTCCTCGCCGGCGGCCACCGCGACGATGCGGAAGGCGGTGAGGCTGTCGTTGAGCGGGACCTTGATCTCGGCCTCGCCATTGCCGTCGAGGGCGACCGAGGGGTTCCAGTAGAGCAGGGTGTCGGTCAGCTCGCGCGTCGGCAGGCGACCACCGCCGCCACCGGCGGGCAGGGCCTTGCGGCCGTAGTGCCGCTTGCCGGTGACCTGCATCTGGGCGGTGAAGGTGCGGGTGGCCAGGCCGCGCTCGGTCATCATCGCCGGCAGCAGGTCCCAGCTCGCGTTGTCCATCAGCTCCAGGAGGCCTTCGTCGACTGCCGCCAGGGCGATGTCGGTGCCGGCGGCGGGCGGTTTGCCTTCCGGTGTGCGCACCTTGAGCCGCACATTGGCCTGATCCCGTATCCGATAGGTGGAGCGGTCGGTGGCGACTTTCACCTCGAGCGCATGCGCACGCTGGCCGACGCGGATGCCGGTCATGCCCAGCTTGAAACCGGGCCTGGCCAGGTCCACCAGGGCGGTCGGCCTGGCGGCGGCGGAGCGGCCACGCACCGCCAGGGCGGAGACGAAGACGTTGGGCGCCCAGGCGTCCTCGACCTTCAGTTCCAGCACGGGGTTGTCGCCGCTCAGGCGTTGCACGCGCGCGTGCAGGATGCCGTCGCGCTCCACCGTGACCAGAGCCAGCGCCTGTCGATAAGGCATGCGCACCTGGAAGCGCGCGGTCTCGCCGGGCTGGTATTCGCGCCGTTCCGGGATGAGGTCGATGCGGTCGTGGTCGTCCTGGGCGAACCACCAGTCCTCCTTGCCGGCCACCCAGACGCTGCCATGGGTGCGGGCCGGGCGGCCGCGGGCGTCGCGGGCGATGGCGTCGACCAGGATCTCGCCGCCACGGTCGACGCGGACGCGGCAGACGAAGCGCCCGCGCGCATCGGTGCGACCGTCGCAGCCGGTCTCCAGGGGGGTGTCGCGCACCTGGTGCTGGTAGCCGTAAAAGCCCCCGGCCAGGCGCATGCGCTGGGAGAGCGTCTGACGCAGGGTGAAGCGGGCCTCGACCGGGATGTCGCGTGCCGGACGACCCTGCAGGTCTACGGCGAGGAAGTCCAGGCGCAAGTCCTGACCAGCCCTCGCCCAGCCGTCACGCTTCATCCCCAACACCACGGTCGCCGGCCACCAGGGCAGGCTGCGGCCGACGGTCTGGGTCTCGCCGTTCGGGTCGGCGTATTCCAGCTCCAGGCGAAGGCTGTGCGGCATGCCGCGCCCGGGCAGCCCTGCGACGCGGGCGCGTGCTGTGCCGGCGTCGCCCAGCTTGAGCTCCTGTACGGTCAGGGCGAGGCTGTCGGCTTCCTGCGCGCCGTCGGCATCCTGGCGGCGCTGGGCGAAGACATACTCGGGATGGGTATCGAAGCGCACCAGGTGGCGCGGTTCCATCTGCGCACGCAGCTTGACCGGCAGGCCGCGTGCGCCACCGCCGCTTTGCCAGCGCACCGCCAGGTCGACCTCCGCCACCGGCGCGGCGACGAGCACGCTATCTCGCGGCACGACACTCGCCTGCATCAGGGGCACGCGGAAGTCTGCCACGGTGAAGCCACCGCTATCCAGGCCGGGCAGGTATTCCATGGCCTCGGGCGGGGTGCTCGGGTCGATGCGCCGGTCGAGCAGGCGCAGGCGATAGTCGCCGCGTCGAGCACCGGTGGGGACCTGCCAGTCGGTCAGTGCGCTGCCCTGGCGCCACGCCAGCGGCAGGAACCAGCGCCGACCGCTGGCCATATGCTCGATAAGCAGCGTCGGGGGCTGTGTGTCTGCGGCTGGCCGGGTCAGTCCGCGCAGGCCCCGCTCGCGCAGCAGATGCTTCATGTGCACGGTGTCGCCCGGTCGCACCAGGGTACGGTCGAGGATGCTGTGCGCCAGACGGTCCTCGCGTTGCCAGTCCTCCGGCAATCCGAAGCGCCAGGTCTCTATGCCCTCGTCCCAGTCGGAAAGGGCAAAGGAGAGGTCGTCGCCCAACCGGGCGGAGACCATCAGGGGGCAGCCGTATTCGGCCGTGCGCGGGTCGGGCAGCGCCGCGGTGATGGGCGCCAGCCCGTCCCGGTCGGTGCGGCCCTGTGCCAGCAGGCGGCCCTTGCAGTCGCGTACCGCCACCGTGGCGCCGGTCGCGGGCTGGCCGTCATCCAGCCGGGTCACCCAGGCGAGCGAGCCCTTCGGACCCCATTTGAAGTGCACCGCCAGGTTGGTCACCAGGGCGGCGGCGCGCACGAACATGGGCGCATCCTCGCCGAGCAGGGCCTGACCCAGGCGGCGACTTTCCGCCTCGAGCACGTAATAGCCGGGCGCCCCGAGCGGCAGACCCACCACCTCGAAGGCCTGGGGACCCAGGGGCTTGGGCAGGGTCCGTTCCACTACCCCGGACACCTCCCGGGTCAGCAGCCGGAGCCGCCTCGGGTCCACCGGTGGCTGGCCGGCGGGCACCTCGATCGCCTTGAGCCGCCGTTGCCAGGCGAGGATGGCGTCGTCGTCGGTGACGCGCAGCCAGCGCACACGCGCCGCGGTACCCTCGGCCGGGGTCTTGCCGGGCTCCAGGTTGCGCAGGGTGATGGGCAGCACGCCGCCCTCCCTGCGCTCCAGGATGCCGAATTCACCGGCGAACTTGACCAGTGGTGGCCATTCGCCGATGTGCACGGCCAGGGGGAAACGGCTGGCATTGACCAGACGACGGCCACTGTCGTCGCGCAGATCGGGAGGCAGGGTCAACTTCAGGCGACTGCCGGCGGCGAAAGGGCCGGGGAAGATCACTCGTTCTTCGGTCTGCGGCCGGGGTTCGCTCCAGCGTGGCGGGTAGGCTTTGCCCCTGTCATCCTCCAGGCGGACCTTTTCCAGCAGGCCGAGGGCCACCGGCGCGGTAAACTCCAGGCGCAGGGGTAGCAGGGGGATGCAGCCGGCGCGGGCATGCTCGCGCTCGCAGCGCAGTTGGGCGGAGAAGTGGTCGCGCACCTGGAATTCCAGGCGCTGCTCCGATGGGTTGAGGGCCCCGTCCGGGGTGGCCACCCCCTCGCCCCAGACCAGGGCGACACGGGCGTTGGCCGGCAGGGTGCGCCGGCACTGCAGCAGGACGAGCCGCCCATCCGCAGGCTCGGCCTCGGCCAGCTGCTCCCTCAGCTGCCGCAGCAAACGGCGTCTTGCGTCACCGGTGATGAGGTTCACGCCGATCTGCTCGTGGATGCCTTCCGCCTCGCAGCGCACCCGGTCGGACACATTGGCCACATGCACGGGTGCATTGGCCTGCAGCACGAACACCTGCTCCTCGTCGATGCGGGAGCCCGCGGCAGGCAGACTCGACACCAGCCTCGGGCCCGGGACGGAAAAGCTATATTCCGGCTCGGCGCGTACCTGTTCCCCGTTCATGGCAACCAGGCCAGGACGCAACCTGAAGCCGCAGGTCTCGCCGCCGGGCAAGGGTCCGTCCAGGTCGTACACCCAGGTGCGTTCGTCGGCCCAGCGGCCTCGGCCGGGGACGGGGCAGTGCACCTCGAAAGGGGCAGCAGCCTCGGGACGCCCGACTGGCACCATGGCCGTGGAGAAAACGGCGCGGACCTGGCCGATCTCCAGTTGCACACCCTGGGGGGTGAATTCCTCGATGAGCGCACTGTGGACCGTTGCAGTCCACGCCAGCAAGGCAATGGTCAACAGACGGTGTGTGGCGGGCATGGCGCGGTCTCCTCACGGGTTCTGCTTGTATTTTGGCATGGATGATGCGGATCGGAACCCGAACGCACGGGATGAGCGCCGATCCAGCAGGACGGCCGGAGATGTCGCACTGCGCCGGGCGCGGCGCCATGTTATAAACGCATCCATTCCAGCCCAGGCCCGCCATGCAGGAATTCCACGTCGTCATCCCCGCCCGCCATGCCTCGACCCGGCTGCCCGGCAAGCCCCTGGCGGATATCGCCGGTAAGCCCATGGTCGTGCGTGTTGTGGAACGGGCGCTGTTGAGTGGAGCCGGCGAGGTTTGGGTGGCCACCGATCACGAAGCGGTGGCCGAGGCCGTGCGGGCCCATGGCCATCAGGTCTGCATGACCTCGCCGGAGTGCGCCTCAGGCACCGACAGGCTGGCGGAGGCGGTCACGCAACGCGGTTGGCCGGACGACGCGGTGGTGGTCAATGTGCAGGGCGACGAGCCGCTCATCGATCCCGAGCTGGTACGGCAAACGGCGCAACTGCTGCACACGCGCGCGGATGCCGCGATGACCACGGTCTGCCATCCGCTGCACGACATCCGGGAGGTGTTCAACCCCAACGTGGTGAAGGTGGTGCTGGATGGGCAGGGCTATGCCCTGTATTTCTCCCGCGCCCCCATCCCCTGGGCGCGCGATGCCTACCCTTCCCCCTTCTCCCTTCCCCCTTCTCTGCCATCCGGGCTTCCCGTCTTTCGCCATGTGGGCCTCTACGCCTATCGCGTCGCTTTCCTCAAGGCCTACCCCGCTCTGAGCCGTCCACCCGTCGAGGGATACGAGGCCCTGGAGCAGCTGCGCGCCCTCTGGCATGGTTACCGAATCGCCGTCATCACCACGGATCACCCCAGTCCGCCCGGGGTGGACACCGAGGCCGACCTGCAGGCGGTGCGCCGGCTCTATGCGCAGAAGGCGGCGGGCTGAAACAGCCGTCCGGCCGGGTTCATTAATGAACCCGTATATGCCAATAACCTGGATTTATAATTAAATACAAAAATTTAACTATCAATGGGCGCCCCGGTTGAATACCCTACTGTGCGCTCAAGGTCTCAATTCCTACCAACCCCATCCCGGCAAGCGGGAACATCATCAAGAGGTTATCCATGCGTTTGATCCTACTCGGCGGCCCCGGCGCGGGCAAAGGTACCCAGGCCAACTACATCAAGGAACGCTACGGCATTCCCCAGATCTCCACCGGGGACATGTTGCGCGCCCATGTCAAGGCCGGCACCGAGTTGGGGCAGAAGGCCAAGGCGATCATGGATGCGGGCGGACTGGTCTCGGACGACATCATCATCGGCATGGTGCAGGAACGCCTCAAGGAGGACGACTGCAAGGCCGGCTACCTGTTTGACGGCTTCCCGCGTACCATCCCGCAGGCCGAGGCCCTCAAGGCCGCCGGGGTGCCGCTGGACGCCGTGGTCGAGATCGATGTGCCGGACGAGGAGATCATCAGGCGCATGTCCGGTCGCCGCGTGCACGTGGCCTCCGGCCGCACCTATCACGTCGTGTTCAATCCGCCCAAGGTGGCCGGCAAGGACGACGTCACCGGCGAGGACCTGATCCAGCGCGATGACGACAGGGAAGAGACCGTGAAGAAGCGTCTGGATGTCTACCATGCCCAGACCGAACCCCTGGTCAAGTACTACTCCGACTGGGCCGCCACCGGTGACCCTGCCGCCCCCAGATACTTCAAGATCAACGGCGTCGGCTCGGTGGATGGCATCCGTGACGCCATCTTCGCCGCGCTGGATGCCGTCAGGAAGTAAGCGCCTGCGCTCATGAGTATTCCCGGCTTCAGCGCCTCCGACCTCGCCCTGGTGCAGGCCACCCTCAAGGAGCGCTTCGGCCACGACGTGGAGGTGCAGGAGGTCGAGACCGAGGTGCGTCTGTCGCCGGCGGACCGGGAACTCACGCTCTGTCCGGCCCTGTTCTGGAAGGCCGAGGACTGCGCCTTCGTCGTTTCCAAGACCGGGCCGGCGGGCTACCGCGCGATGTTCTACTACTCGGTGAAAGACCGTTACGGCACCGGCCGGGAGGAATACGACAACCTGGGCGACTGCGTGATCACCCTGCTCAAGGTGCAGGAGGAGATCGGCCGGCAGCGCGCCCAGGAGACGGGACAGACCTGAACACCCGAAGCGCGGCGACAGCCGCGTTTTTTATGATTCTGAATCAAGGAGATACGCATCATGGCCAAGAAAAAGAACGCCTTCTACGCCCAGTCCGGCGGCGTGACCGCCGTCATCAATGCCTCCGCCTGCGGCGTGATCGAGGCCGCACGCAAGCACTCCGACGTCATCGGCAAGGTCTACGCCGGCCGTAACGGCATCATCGGCGCGCTGACCGAGGACCTCATCGACACCAGCAAGGAGAGTGACGAGGCCATCGCCGCCCTGCGCTACACGCCGTCCGGCGCCTTCGGCTCCTGCCGCTACAAGCTGAAGAGCCTGGAGGCGAACAGGCGCGAATACGAGCGCCTGATCGAGGTGTTCAAGGCGCACAACATCGGCTATTTCTTCTACAACGGCGGCGGCGACTCGGCCGACACCTGCTACAAGGTGAGCCAACTGTCCGAGGCCATGGGCTATCCCATCCAGGCCATCCACGTGCCCAAGACCGTGGACAACGACCTGCCCATCACCGACTGCTGCCCCGGCTTCGGCTCGGTGGCCAAATACATCGCCGTCTCGACGCTGGAAGCCAGCTATGACGTGCGCTCGATGGCCAGGACCTCGACCAAGGTATTCGTCATCGAGGTCATGGGCCGGCATGCCGGCTGGATCGCCGCCGCGGGCGGCCTGGTCGCCGAGCAGGGCATCCCGGTGGTGATCCTGTTCCCCGAGATCGAGTTCGACCAGAAGGCCTTCCTCGCCAAGGTCGACGAGAACGTCAATAAACACGGCTATTGCACCGTGGTGGTCTCCGAAGGGTGCCACTACCCCGACGGCAAGTTCCTCGCCGAGCAGGGTACGCGCGACGCCTTCGGCCACGCCCAGCTCGGTGGTGCCGCCCCGGTGGTGGCGAACATGATCAAGGACGCCCTGGGCCACAAGTTCCACTGGGCGGTGGCCGACTACCTGCAGCGCGCCGCGCGCCACATCGCCTCCAAGACCGATGTGAAGCAGGCCTACGAGCTGGGCAGGAAGGCCGTCGAGCTGGCGGTGAAGGGCCACAACTCGGTGATGCCGACCATCGTCCGGCTGTCCGACACGCCTTACAAATACAAGCTCGGTATGGCCGACCTCAAGGACGTGGCCAACGTCGAGAAATTCATGCCGCGCGACTTCATCAGCAAGGACGGTTTCGGCATCACCAGGAAGTGCCGCGACTACCTCACCGGTCTGATCCAGGGCGAGGACTATCCCAAGTACGCCGACGGCCTACCGGTATACGTGACGCTCAAAAACACGCCGGTGGCGAAGAAGCTGCCGGAGTTCAAGCTCTGAAAGGCAGCAGGTGGCAGGCGGCGAGGCGCACAACCCTGGGCTTTGCCTATCGCCTCTTGCCACTCGCCAGACATGACCCTCGATCGAGCCCGCCAGCTCCTGAAGGTCCAGGCCGATTTCGGCGGCTTCTACAACGCCAACTCGGCCAAGCTGATCCTGTCCGAGGTGAGCCGCGAGCACGGCCAGGCGGCAGTGGACGGCCTGATCCTCGAGCTGGGCCTGGACAAGGTCTTCGGATTCGAGCCCGGAACCCGCTTCGAGGGCGGCCTGGCCATGGGTAAACCGGATCTATAAAGTTTTTTAACGAGAAATGCTATAAGCACATCCTAATATACTAATCGTGTCTGCATTTCAGGGATTCGATGTCCGAGCTGCCGTGATGGCGGCGAAATGCTTTCCAGACCCAGTGAAGGAGAAAAAGCGATGAGTGAAGGCCTGATGTTCGCCCTCGTGGCGGGGGTGTTGGCCCTGGCGTATGGGGTCATGTCCATCAAGTGGATCCTGGGGTTGCCGACCGGCAACGAACGCATGCGCGCGATCTCCGCGGCGGTGCAGGAGGGGGCGCAGGCCTACCTCAAGCGCCAGTACACCACCATCGGCATGGTGGGCGTGGTGCTGTTCATACTCCTGGCGGTCTTCCTCACGCTGCCCACCGCCATCGGCTTCGCCCTTGGCGCCATCCTCTCCGGTGCGGCCGGCTTCATCGGCATGAACGTCTCCGTGCGCGCCAACGTGCGCACCGCCGAGGCCGCGCACCAGGGTCTCAATGCGGCGCTGAACGTGGCCTTCAAGGGCGGTGCCATCACCGGCCTGCTGGTCGTGGGTCTGGGCCTGCTGGGGGTGGCCGGCTACTACGCCGTTCTCGGTGCCATGGGCCTGTCCACCGACGACGCCATCCATGCCCTGGTGGGCCTGGGTTTCGGCGGCTCGCTGATCTCCATCTTTGCACGTCTCGGCGGCGGCATCTTCACCAAGGGCGCCGACGTCGGCGCCGACCTGGTGGGCAAGGTCGAGGCCGGCATCCCCGAGGACGATCCGCGCAACCCGGCGGTGATTGCCGACAACGTCGGTGACAACGTGGGCGACTGCGCCGGCATGGCCGCCGACCTGTTCGAGACTTATGCCGTCACCATCATCGCCACCATGCTCCTCGGCAGCCTGATGGTGGCCGGTGAAAACTCAGCCAATGCGGTGATCTATCCGCTGGTGTTGGGCGGCATCTCCATCATCGCCTCCATCATCGGCACCTTCTTCGTCAAGGCCAACGAGGGTGGCAAGATCATGAACGCCCTCTATCGGGGGCTCATCGTCGCCGGCGTCATCGCGGTAATCGCCTTCTACCCCGTCACCACCTGGATGCTGGGCGACGGTCTGACCCTGACCAACGGCGATACGGTCTCTTCCCTGAACCTGTATCTCGCAGCGTTGATCGGTCTTGCCCTGACCGCAGCCATGGTGGTCATCACCGAGTATTACACGGCGACCGAGTTCAGTCCGGTGCGGCACATCGCCCAGGCCTCCACCACCGGCCACGGCACCAACATCATCGCCGGTCTGGGGGTGTCCATGAAGGCCACCGCCGCGCCCGTGATCGCGGTCTGTCTGGCCATCTGGGGGGCCTATGCGCTGGGCGGGCTGTACGGCATCGCCATCGCCGCCACCTCCATGCTGTCCATGACCGGCATCATCGTCGCCCTGGACGCCTATGGTCCGGTGACGGACAACGCCGGCGGCATCGCCGAGATGGCCGATCTGCCGAAGGAGATCCGCAACATCACCGATCCCCTCGACGCGGTGGGCAACACCACCAAGGCGGTGACCAAGGGTTACGCCATCGGCTCGGCGGGTCTCGCCGCGCTGGTGCTGTTCGCCGACTACACCCACGCCCTGGAGGCGGCCGGACACAGCCTGAGCTTCGACCTGTCCGACCACATGGTGATCATCGGCCTGTTCATCGGCGGCATGGTGCCGTATCTGTTCGGCGCCATGGGCATGGAGGCCGTGGGCCGCGCTGCCGGTTCGGTGGTGGTGGAGGTGCGCCGCCAGTTCCGCGAGATCGCCGGCATCATGGAGGGGACTGCCAAGCCCGACTACTCCAAGGCGGTGGACATGCTGACCAAGGCGGCGATCAAGGAGATGATGATCCCGTCCCTCCTGCCCGTACTGGTTCCGGTGCTGGTGGGCCTGATCCTCGGTCCGAAGGCTCTGGGCGGCGTGCTGCTGGGGACCATCGTCACCGGCATCTTCGTGGCCATCTCCATGACCACCGGCGGCGGCGCCTGGGACAACGCCAAGAAATACATCGAGGAAGGCAACTACGGCGGCAAGGGCAGCGACGCCCACAAGGCCGCAGTGACCGGCGACACGGTGGGCGATCCCTACAAGGACACCGCCGGCCCCGCCGTCAACCCACTGATCAAGATCATCAACATCGTCGCCCTGTTGATCGTGCCCCTGCTGCCCGTGGCGGCCTGATCGCCTACCGGGTGATCCATGCGGGCCGGGTGTCGCCCGGCCCGCTTTGTTTTTCGGCAACAGCCCACCTGCATGCGCGGTGCCATCCGGGCGCGCACGAGGAGGGGGGCGACGCGGATTGATAGAATATCAATAGATACGAATGCACCAGTCACGGCATCGGTTCGACCCTCACCTTCAAGGACTCACCATGAAAATCAAAACGTTGTCTCTCGCCCTCGCCTTTGCTTCCCTACCCGTGCTGGCCTCCGCCCAGCAGGCCGCCGCTCCTGCCGAGCCGGCCAAGCCGGTGCCCCAGACCCCCGAGGCCTGGCTCAACCGGATGAGCGACTTCACCCAGAACATGTCCGCCTACAAGGACCCCAAGGTGTTCGTGCCCTGGTTCAACGCGGTGACCGAACCCGGTTTCTACACCACCATGGGCAACATGATGATGGACCCGGCGGGCTGGCTGCGCATGATGAACAGCATGGTCGATCCTGGCGCCTATCGCAACGTCGCCGAGTTCGCCGATCCGAACGTCTACATGCGCTGGCTCGCCGCCACCATGGACCCGAACTTCTACACGGCGCTGCTGACCACCATGACCGATCCGGGCAAGATGATGCGCTGGGCCATGCTGCCGATGGATCCCAAG
>CALHRD010000062.1 GCA_938038385.1 uncultured Burkholderiales bacterium | reverse complement strand
CCAATTCTCGCCCATCCGCAGCCGGGCCAGTTCGATGACCAGATAGTCCGCTTCCACGCCCGCGTCGCCCTCGAAGCGCGACAACCCCTGCAGACAGGAAGGGCAGGAGGTAAGCAGTTTGATGGGGAGCTGGCCGCCTTCGGTGCGCAGCTCGTCCGCCACCCTGCGGATCTCCTCCTCTTTGCGGAAGCGCACCTGGGTGGAGATGTCCGGGCGGGTGGTGGCGAGGGTACCGGACTCGCCGCAGCAGCGCTCGGAGAGCCTGACATCGGTCCCGAGCAGGTACCTGGCCGTGGCGATGGGATGGTAGACCTTGGTGGGGCTGTGGCAGGGGTCGTGGTACATGTAGCGTACACCCTGCGCCCCGTCCAGGCGCACCCCCTTTTCCAGCAGGTATTCATGGATATCCAGGAGGCGGCAGCCGGGGAAGATCTGCTCGAAATGGTATTCCCTGAGCTGGTCGAGGCAGGTGCCGCAGGACACCAGCACGGTCTTGATGTCGAGGTAGTTCAGCGTGTTGGCCACGCGATGGAACAGCACCCGGTTGGCGGTGGTGATGGCCTCGCCCTTTTCCCGGTAGCCGGATGCGGTCTGCGGATAGCCGCAGCACAGATAGCCCGGCGGCAGCACGGTCTGCGCGCCCAGATCGTAGAGCCAGGCCAGGGTGGCGAGCCCGACCTGGGAAAACAGGCGCTCGCTGCCACAACCCGGGAAGTAGAACACGGCATCGGTATCCTCCCCGAGCTTGGCCGGATCGCGCAGGATGGGCACCATGCCGGGATCGTCGAGACCCAGGAGGGCGCGCATCGGCCGTGCCGGCACCTGTGCCGGCAGGGGTTTGTTGAAGAAGTGAATGACCTGGGCCGGTACGGAAGGCGGTCCGACCGTGGCGGGCGGATGCCGGGTCTGGGCCTGTACCAGCCCCAGGCGTCGAACCACGCCATGGCCCCAGCGCTGTGCGCGATAGCCCCAGCCGATCATGAGCTTGCGCGTCCATTCGATGGTGCGGCTGCGGGTGGCGTTGAGAAAGAACATGGCCGCCGCCGAGCCCGGATTGAAGGACTTCTTGCCCTGAGCGCGCAGGAACTGGCGCATCGCGGCGGAGACCTCGCCGAAGTCGATATCCACCGGGCAGGGGTTCTTGCATTTGTGGCAGATGGTGCAGTGGGCCGCGACGTCGTCGAATTCGGCGAAGTGGTTGGCGGACACCCCGCGCCGGGTCTGCTCCTCGTAAAGAAAGGCCTCGATCAGCAGCGAGGTGGCGAGGATCTTGTTGCGCGGGCTGTAGAGCAGGTTGGCGCGCGGTACGTGCGTGTTGCACACCGGCTTGCATTTGCCGCAGCGCAGGCAGTCCTTGATGGAGTCGGCGATCGCCCCGATGTCGGACTGCTCCATGATGAGCGACTCCAGCTCCAGCAGGTTGAAGCTGGGGGTGTAGGCGTTGGCGAGATCCGCCCCCGCCAGCAGCTTGCCCTGGTTGAAGCGACCCTCGGGGTCCACCGCCTGTTTGTAGCGGGCGAAGGCCGCCAGCGTCTCCTGGTCGAGGAACTCCAGCTTGGTGATGCCAATGCCGTGCTCGCCGGAGATCACCCCGCCCAGCTCCTCGGCCAGACGCATGATGCGCGCCACCGCCGCGTTGGCGGTCCTGAGCATCTCGTAGTCGTCGGAGTTGACCGGGATGTTGGTGTGCACGTTGCCATCGCCGGCGTGCATGTGCAGGGCCACGAAGACCCGCTGTTTGAGCACCCGGGCGTGGATGCGCTCGCATTCCGCCAGCACCGGCTCGTATTCCCGGCCGGTGAAGATCTGTCTGAGATCCGCGCGCACCTCGCGCTTCCACGACACGCGCAAGCGCTTGTCCTGCAGAGCACGGAGCACCGTCTTCTCACCCGCGAGCACGATCGGACGGCCGTCCAGGCTGCAGGCGTCGGGCGGCAGCGGGCGGTCCAGCCCGTCGAGATAGCACCGCCAGCGGCGGCGCACCTCGGCGATCAGCTGCAGGGCCTGGGCGCGCCGCACCTCGGTGAGTTCGGGGTCGGCCTGCACCTCCTCGTCCTGGGCCGCCGGCAGCGGTCCGTGCAGAAACCCTTCCAGGGCATCGAGCAGGTCGAGCTTGTTGGCAATCGACAGCTCGATGTTGATGCGCTCGATACCGTCGTTGTAATCGGCCAGGCGTTCCAGGGGGATGACCACGTCCTCGTTGATCTTGAAGGCGTTGGTATGGGCGGCGATCGCCGCCGTGCGTGCGCGGTCGAGCCAGAACTTGCGGCGCTGTGCGGGGTCCGTGGCGATGAAGCCCTCGCCGCCGCGTGCCCGCGCCAGGGCGACGACATGCTCGGCCGCCGCCTGCACGGCAGCCTCATCGTCACCCACGACATCCGCCAGCAGCACCATGTCCGGGCGCCCCGTTCGTTTCGCCTTGGTGGCATAGCCCACGGCCTTGACGTAGCGGGCATCGAGGTGCTCCAGGCCGGCGAGCTGCACACCACCCGGCCGGCCGTCGGTGTAACGCTTTACCTCGACGATGGCCGGGACCGCATCGTGCGCGCTGCCGAAGAACTCCAGGCAAATGGTCCGGCCGTGCGCCGGCATGCGGTGCAGGATGAAGGTGGCCTGGGTGACGAGGCCATCGCAGCCCTCCTTCTGGATGCCGGGCAGGCCGGCAAGGAACTTGTCGGTGACGTCCTTGCCCAGACCGGCCTTGCGGAAGCGGCTGCCCGGGATCTCCAGCACCTCGGGCGCCGCCTTGGGCTGGCCGTCGGCGTGAAAGCGCTTCAGTTCGAAACGCGCCACCGCGACCTCGTGGATCTTGCCCAGGTTGTGATCGAGCCTGGTAACCTCCAGCCAGTCGGCCTGCGGCGTGACCATCTTCCACGACACCAGGTTGTCCACTGCCGTACCCCACAGCACCGCCTTCTTGCCGCCGGCGTTCATGGCCACGTTGCCGCCGATGGTGGAGGCGTCCGCCGAGGTGGGATCGACGGCGAAGACCAGACCCGCAGCCTCCGCGGCCTCCATCACGCGGCGCGTGACCGCGCCGGCACCGCAGCGGATCACCGGAGTCGGCCCCGTATGGCCGGGCAGCACCCTCGATTCGATACCCGAAAGCCAATCCAGCTTCTCGGTGTTGATCACCGCGGTATGGGGGGACAAGGGCACCGCCCCACCGGTGTAACCGGTGCCGCCCCCGCGGGGAATGACGGTGAGACCCAGCTCGATGCAGCCGGCCACCAGCGGCGGGATCTCCTCCTCCCGGTCCGGGGTGAGCACCATGAAGGGGTATTCCACCCGCCAGTCGGTGGCGTCGGTGACGTGTGACACCCGGCTCATGCCGTCGAAGGCGATGTTGTCCTTGCGGGTATGGCGTGCGAGCCGACGCAGACTGGCCTCGCGCAGGCGCCGGGTCTCTTCGAAACGCCGCTCGAAGGCATCCACCGCGGCGCGGGCCAAGGCAAGCAGGCGCCCGACACGCTCATTGCCCTGACGGCGCTTTTCGATCTCCGCCAGGCGGTGACGCAGTGCTTCCACCAGCAGCCGGCGGCGGCGGGTATCACGCAGCAGATCGTCCTCCAGATACGGGTTGCGTGAAACCACCCAGATGTCCCCCAGCACCTCGAACAGCATGCGGGCGGAGCGGCCGGTACGCCGCTCGTGGCGCAGCTCGTCGACCAGCTGCCAGCCTTCGGCGCCGAGGATGCGCAGCACGATCTCGCGGTCCGAGAACGAGGTGTAGTTGTAGGGGATCTCGCGGATACGCTCGGGCATGGAAGGGGGAGGGCTGAAAGGTGATGGGGCGTCGGCGTGCCAGACTGCGAATTCTATCCGCCGGGCGGCCTGGGCCAAAATGTAACCCCATCACTACAATGGTCGTATCCTTCCATCGCCGGTAGTGCATCTGCCGTCAAACGGTATATGAGGGAATGCTAAACTAACCTACATCATTCGACTCCAAGCCAACATGATCGGCATCCTCATCGTCGCCCACGGCAATCTGGGCGAGTCCCTCATCGATTGCGCCGCCTACGTCCTGGGCAAGCGCCCGGAGCATCTGCTCGCGCTCGACGTGACCGACAGCGGCGATACCGAGCGCCTGCTGGCCGAGGCGCGGGGGATGATTGCCACGCTCGACGAGGGTGAAGGGGTGCTGATCCTGGCCGACATCTACGGGGCCACTCCCTGCAACACCGTCTGCAGGCTGGTGGAACCAGGGCGGGTGGAAGCGGTGGCAGGCGCCAGCGTGCCCATGCTGCTCAAGGCCATCACCTATCGGCGTGAGGCGTTGAAACAGCTTGCCGACCGGGTGGTGCAGGGGGCGCACGAGGGCACCTTTCACATCCATCCGGAATATGCCGATGCTGGAGCGTGAGGTTCAGATCCTCAACCAGCTTGGCCTGCATGCCCGCGCCTCGGCCAAGCTGACCCAGACCGCAGCCCGTTTCGCCGCCGAGGTCTGGCTCGCCCGCGACGGCCGCCGGGTCAACGGCAAGAGCATCATGGGGGTGATGATGCTGGCCGCCGCCAAGGGCACCACCCTCAAACTGGAGATCGATGGCCCCGACGAACAGGAGGCCATGGCGGCGATCACCACACTGATCGCCGACCGGTTCGGGGAAGAGCAATAATCAGTTCCTGAATCCGTGTCGATGCTGCCGGTTGCCTTGTAGGTCCGACTTCAGCCCGACACCCAACCCGTCGCACTGGAGTCGGACCTACACAGGGTTGGTCCAGATCGACACGGATTCAGGCCAGTTGTCATCTGCCGAATGCCGAGCGATGCAGTTAAGATTCGCCTGATCACTCGGCACTCATCACCAGGCACCCGCATTCATGTCTTTCACCCTGCACGGCATCGGCGTCTCCGGTGGCTACGCCATCGGCCGCGCCCAGCTCTTTTCCCATGACCGGCTGGAGGCACCCCACTACGTCCTGCGCCGCGAGGACCTGAAGGCGGAGATCGCCCGCTTCGAGGAGGCGGTGGAGACCGTACGCGCGGAGCTGACGAGCCTGCAGGCTCACCTGCCCGAGCATGCCCCGGCCGAACTGTCTGCCTTCCTGGACGTGCACCGCCTGATCCTGGAAGACGCCATGATCTCGGAGGTGCCGAAACGCTGCATCGACGAGAGCCGCTGCAATGCCGAATGGGCCCTGGCCCAGCAGACCCAGGCCCTCCTCGACCAGTTCGATGCCATGGAGGATGCCTACCTGCGCGAGCGCAAGAACGACGTGCGCCAGGTCGCGGACCGGATCATGAAGGCCCTCATGGGGCATCCCGGCCAGGCACCGGTGAAGACCGCCGGTGAGGAGGCCAGCGTGCTCGTGGCACACGACCTCTCCCCCAGCGACATGGTGTTGTTCAAGCGTCAGAACTACGCCGCCTTCATCACCGACCTGGGCGGCGCCACCTCCCACACCGCCATCCTCGCGCGCAGCCTCAACATCCCGGCCGTGATGGCCCTGCACAACGCCCGCGCCCTGATCCACGATGGCGACTGGGTAGTGGTGGACGGGGTCAACGGTGTGGTCATCGTCGCCCCGGATCAGGCCATCCTGGACGAATACCGTATCCGCCAGGACCAGTGGCGGCTGGAGCAGCAGAAACTCAAGCGCCTCAAGAAGAGCCCCGCGACGACGCTGGACGGCACGCCGGTGGAACTGTTGGCGAACATCGACCTGCCCCAGGACGTGCAGGAGGCGCTGGAGCAGAATGCGGCCGGCATCGGCCTGTTCCGCAGCGAATTCCTGTACATGAACCGCGACGACCTGCCCGACGAGGACGAGCAGTTCGAGGCCTACCGGCAGGTGGTCAAGGCGATGAAAGGCCGGCCGGTGGTGATCCGCACGCTGGACCTGGGGGCTGACAAAAGCCTGCCCTGGCTCAAGCGCGACAGCACCAACCCGGCGCTGGGGCTGCGCGCCATCCGCCTGTGTCTGTCGGAACCGCAGATCTTCCTCGCCCAGATTCGCGCCATGCTGCGGGCGAGCCATTACGGCAACCTGCGCATCCTGATGCCCATGCTGGCCAATCTGAAGGAACTGGAGCAGGCCCTGGAGCTGATCGGGCTGGCCAAGGCGTCGCTGGACATCGCCCACATCCCCTACGACCGGAACATCCAGATCGGCGGCATGATCGAGGTTCCGGCCGCCGCCCTGGCGGCGGAATGGTTCGCCCGCCGGCTGGACTTCCTGTCCATCGGCACCAACGACCTGATTCAGTACACGCTCGCCATCGACCGCACCGACGACAGCGTGGCCCACCTCTACGACCCCCTGCACCCGGCGGTGCTCAAGCTCATCCACCACACCCTGCGCGTCAGCGCCCGGCTGCACAAGCCGGTGGCGGTGTGTGGCGAGATGGCCGGCGACCCGCGCATGACCAAGCTGCTGCTGGGCATGGGGCTACGCAGTTTCTCCATGCACCCGGCGCATCTGCTGCGGGTCAAGAACCAGATCCTGCACAGCGACCTGGGCGAACTCGCACCCCTTACCAACCGGCTGCTGCGCGCCGGGCAGCCGGAACGCATCCAGTCCTGCCTGGACCGGCTGAACGCCTGAGACCCTCTCAGCAGTTGGCGTGAAAGTCGGCGCAGCCGGCTCGCGAAGCTCCCCTCCCCATCCCTCACCCCCGACCCCTCCCCCCGTGGGGGAGGGGAGGCTCGACCCTCCTCTCTCCCTCAGGGAGAGAGGCCGGGAGAGAGGGCCGGAGGAGCGGGGGGTGGGGAACGGACATGGCCGCTTTCATCCTCTGGGGTGACTTTGGCCATGTCCGTTAGCTTGAAAGTCGCGTGATCGACCCGCGATGCTCCTATCCCCTGCAGGCGGGGAAGCGGCTGGGGGCGGGGACCGTTCAGCCATGCAC
>CALHRD010000061.1 GCA_938038385.1 uncultured Burkholderiales bacterium | reverse complement strand
GTGGATCGCGCCCAGGGCCGGCTCACCCTGCGCCACGGTCCCATCGAGAGCCTCGGCATGCCGCCCATGACCATGGTCTTTCGGGTACAGGACCCGGCCTGGCTGGAGAACCTAAAGCCTGGCGACAACATCCGCTTCCAGGCCGAGCGGATCGACGGGACCTACACGATCCTGCGGCTGGAGCGCGGCCGATAGCCAGGCGATTCAGTCCTGCATCAGGATCACGCCCGCCAGCGGCGGCAGGGTGATCGTGAGCGCGTGCGGATAGCCCATCCAGGGCGTGTCCTCGGCCATGAGCCCGGCGCCGTTGCCGAGATTGCTGCCGCCGTAGTATGCCGAGTCGCTGTTGAAGACCTCGCGCCAGAAACCGGGGGCGGGGCAGCCGATGCGGTAGGCCTCGCGTGGCACGGGTGTGAAGTTCAGCGCGACGATCAGGGCGCGGCCGTGCCGGTCCTTGCGGAGATAGGACAGGACCGACTGGTCGGCGTCGTGACAATCGATCCAGGCGAAGCCCTCATGTTCGAAGTCGAGTTCGTGCAGCGCCGGCAGCGTGCGGTAGAGGCGGTTCAGATCGCGCAGCAGGGTCTTGATTTGGGCGTGCCAGGGGACCTCCAGCAGGTCCCAGTCGAGTTGCCCGCCCGAGTTCCATTCCCGCCCCTGGCCGATCTCGTTGCCCATGAAGTTGAGCTTCTTGCCCGGGTTGGTCATCTGGTAGGTGAACAGCAGGCGCAGGTTGGCGAACTGCTGCCAGGCGTCTCCCGGCATACGCCCGAGCAGGGAACGTTTGCCATGCACCACCTCGTCGTGCGAGAAAGGCAACACGAAGTTTTCGGTGTAGGCATAGAGCTGGCCGAAGGTGAGGTTGCTGTGATGGAAGCGGCGATAGACCGAATCCAGCTGCATGTAGGCCAGGGTGTCGTTCATCCAGCCCATGTTCCACTTCATGGAGAAACCCAGTCCGCCGACGTAGGTGGGACGCGAGACCATAGGCCAGGCGGTGGATTCCTCGGCCAGGGTGAGCGCGCCGGGAAAGTGTTCGTGCACCATGGCATTCATCTCACGCAGGAAGTCGATCGCCTCCAGGTTCTCGCGCCCGCCATAACGATTGGGCAGCCACTCCCCTTCCTGACGCGAATAGTCCAGGTAGAGCATGGAGGCAACCGCGTCCACGCGCAGACCGTCGAAGTGGAATTCACTCAGCCAGTAGTGGGCGCTGGCGAGCAGAAAGCCCTTCACTTCGTTGCGGCCGTAGTTGAAGATGTGCGTGCCCCAGTCGCGGTGCAACCCCAGGCGCGGGTCCTCGTGTTCATACAGTGCGGTGCCGTCGAAACGGGCGAGCGCCCAGGCGTCCATGGGGAAGTGGGCCGGTACCCAGTCGAGCAACACGCCGATGCCGGCACGGTGGCAGGCATCGATCAGGTATCTCAGGTCGTCCGGCGTGCCGAAGCGGGAAGTGGGGGCGAAATAGCCCGTGGTCTGATAGCCCCAGGACTCGTCCAGCGGGTGCTCCGTCAGGGGCAGGAACTCGATGTGGGTGAAACCCATGTCCAGCACGTAGGGGATCAGGGCGTCGGCCAGTTCACGGTAGCTGTAGAAGCGGCCGTCGGGGTGCCGCCGCCAGGAACCGGCATGCACCTCGTAGATGTTCATCGGCGCGTGCAGCCAGTCGAGCCGGGCGCGGGCCGCGAGCCAGTCGGCGTCCTGCCATTCGAACGCCGACTCGGCCTGTACCCTGGCAGCGGTGCCGGGGCGCAGTTCGTAGCTGCGTGCGTAGGGGTCGGTCTTGACCACGACTTCCCCCGTGTTGCGGTTGCGGATTTCGAATTTGTAGAGGTCGCCCGGTTTCAGGCCCGGGATGAACAGCTCCCACACCCCGCTCGAACCCCGCACGCGCATGGGATGCACGCGGCCGTCCCAGCGGTTGAAGTCGCCCACCACGCTCACCCGTTCGGCGTTCGGCGCCCAGACCGCGAAGCGCACCCCTCCCACCCCCTCGTGGAGGGCGGGAAGCGCACCGAGGGTGCGGTAGGCCTGCAGCAGCCGGCCTTCGTTGAACAGGTAGAGTTCATGATCGCTCAGGAAGGGCGCGAAGGCATAGGGATCGACGATCTCGAAGCTCGCATCTTCCTCCTCGACGCGCAGGCGCCAGGGTCGCGTCGGCGCCTCCGGGCCGCGCCATTCGAACAGGCCTTCGGCGTTGACGCGGGCCATGACCGCCTCACCGGTATCGAGCAACAGGCTCACTTTGCGGGCGTGCGGGCGAAAAACGCGGATGACCTGGCCGCCTTCGCAAGGGTGCGCGCCGAGGATGGCAAAGGGGTCGTGCATACGGGCCTGGGTGATGCGTTCGATGGCGAGTTCAGTCATGGCGTCGATTATGGGTCATCTGTGATGTCTTATGATGGCGGCCGGGCCGCCGCCTGTCCAATCGGCTTCAGGCCTGGCGAGTCACATGCTCATCACAGAGTTGGTGGGATAATCAAGCTACCAGTGGCGGGCGGGAGCGTGGGCACGGACATGGTACGTATATTCTAATCGGACCTGTTTCTCTGATATTATCGCATTGTTCGGATATAGCCATCAGCCTGCTAGCGAGCAACGGGAGGAGTGATTTGGTCAAGGAATTTCCACGTTTCGTCAGTCTGCTCACCAAGAGCACCGTCGCCCTGATCCTGGCGGGGGGGCGCGGCAGCCGACTGAAGTCCCTCACCGATTGGCGCGCCAAGCCGGCGGTTCCCTTCGGTGGCAAGTTCCGCATCATCGACTTTCCCCTGTCCAACTGCATCAATTCCGGCATACGCCGGGTCGGTGTGATCACCCAGTACAAGGCGCACAGCCTGATCAAACACGTGCAGCGCGGCTGGGGTTTCCTGCGCGGTGAGTTCAACGAGTTCGTCGAGCTGCTGCCGGCGCAGCAGCGGGTGGACGAGCTGAGCTGGTACAAGGGCACGGCGGACGCGGTCTATCAGAACCTGGACATCCTGCGCGTGTACAAGCCGGAATACGTGCTGATCCTCGCCGGCGACCATGTCTACAAAATGGACTACGGCGAGATGCTGGCCTCGCATGTCCAGAACGAGGCGGACATGACGGTGGCCTGTATCGAGGTGCCCCGGCAGGAGGCCTCTGCTTTCGGTGTCATGCAGGTGGACGACGACGACCGTGTGGTGGCCTTCATGGAGAAACCGGCCGACCCTCCGGCCATGCCCGACAAACCGGACAGCTCGCTCTGTTCCATGGGCATCTACGTGTTCAATGCCGCCTTCCTGTTCGAACAATTGGTAAGGGATGCGGACGATCCGGGATCCGAGCACGATTTCGGCAAGAACGTCATCCCGCATCTGATCCGCACGGGTTATCGCGTCTATGCCCACAGCTTCACCAACAGCTGTGTGCATGGCGAGGGCGAGCCCGCCTATTGGCGCGATGTGGGCACGGTCGAGGCGTATTGGTCGGCCAATCTGGACCTGGCCAGCGTGACGCCGGAACTCAATCTGTACGATCCCAACTGGCCCATCTGGACCTACCAGGAACAACTCCCCCCAGCGAAATTCGTGTTCGACGAGGAGGGGCGGCGCGGCATGGCCATCGACTCCATGGTCTCCGGTGGTTGCATCATCAGCGGCGCGACCGTGCGGCGCTCGGTGCTGTTTTCCAACGTCCGGGTGGGCGAGGGGGCCTATCTGGAGGAGGCCGTGGTACTGCCCGACGTGCGCGTCGGTCAGGGTGCCATCCTGCAGAAGGCGGTCATCGACCGCGGTTGCAAGATCCCCGCTGGCATGAGCATAGGCGTGAACCCCGCCGAGGATGCGAAGCGGTTCCATGTCTCCAGCGGCGGGGTGACCCTGGTCACGCCCGAGATGCTTGGACAGAACATGCATCTCTTTCGCTGAGTTCGGGCGGACGTTGGACCCGATGCCGTAAACTTGGCGTCTTGTCCCGCTCGATTCGTCATCCGTGCTCAATCTGATCTTCTGCTGGCATTTCCATCAGCCCGATTACCGGACCGAACAGGGCTACTTCCTGCCCTGGACCTATCTGCACGCCCTCAAGGACTATGCCGACATGGCCGCCCATCTGGAGGCGCAGCCGAAGATGCGTGCGGTGGTCAACTTCGTGCCCACGCTCCTGGAACAACTGGATGACTACGCCGAGCAATTGCGTAGCCGACAGGTGCGCGATCCGCTGCTGGCAAGACTCACCGACACCCGGCTGGGGCGTTTGTCGCGGCAGGACAAGCGCAGCCTGCTGGAGCGTTGTTTCCACCTCAATCCGGCGACCATGCTGGAACCGTTTCCCGCCTACCGGCGGCTGCGCGACCTCTGGCGGCAAATGGAGAGCGCGGGGGACGCGGGGCTGGATTACCTCTCGGGCCAGTACTTCGCCGACCTGCTGACCTGGTATCACCTGGCGTGGACCGGGGAGACCGTGCGCCGCCAGTACCCCCTGGTGCTGAGGCTGATGGACAAGGGCGGCGCCTACACTTTGGATGACAGGCGGGCACTGCAGGGCCTGATCGGGGAGGTGATCGACGGGCTGATCCCGCGCTATCGGGCCCTTGCCGAGCGTGGCCAGGTGGAGCTGTCCACCACCCCGCACAGTCATCCCATCGCCCCCCTGCTCATCGACTTCCAGTCAGCGCGCGAGGCCAGACCGGATCTGCCTCTGCCGCGGGCGCCAGGCTATCCGGGGGGAGGCGAGCGCGTCACGGCGCATATCGAAGCGGCCATGGCCGGTCACCGACGGCATTTCGATACCCCTTTGGCGGGGATGTGGCCGGCAGAGGGGGGCGTTTCCGAGGCCGCCCTGAGGCGGTTCGCGGCGGCGGAGGTACGCTGGGTCGCCAGCGGCGAGGGGGTGTTGCTCAACAGCCTGAAGGCTTCCGGACTGGACGCCAGCCGACCCTGCCAGTGGCTGTGCCGGCCGTATCGGCTGCCGGGTGTGCAGACTGCGTGCTTCTTCCGTGACGACTATCTGTCCGATCTCATCGGTTTCGAATACAAGAACTGGTTCGCGCGCGATGCCGTCAGGCATTTTTTGCACAGCATCGAGGATCGCTACCACTATGCGAACTGCCCTGACCCGGTGGTGACGGTCATCCTGGACGGCGAGAACGCCTGGGATTTCTACCCCTACAACGGTTGGTACTTCCTGAACGAACTCTATGCTGCCCTGGTGGAGCATCCCGGCATCCGTCTGACCACCTTTACCGAGTACCTGGACAGTCACCCGGACAGCGTCATGGACCTGCCACGCCTCGTTGCCGGAAGCTGGGTCTACGGCGATTTCACCACCTGGATGGGACACGCCGACAAGAACAGGGCCTGGGACCTCCTGTGCGCCGCCAAAGCGGCATTCGATGCCGTCATGGCGACAGGCCGGCTGGAGGAGGCGGCCAGGACCGAGGCCGAGGCCGTGCTGAGATCCTGCGAGAGTTCAGACTGGTTCTGGTGGTTCGGCGACAGCAATCCTGCCGACAGCGTGCGCGCCTTCGATCAACTCTTGCGGCAGAAGCTCGTGCACCTCTATCGGATCCTCGGCCTGCCGGCCCCGGCGGATCTCGATCGGCCGATCAGTCGGGGCGGCGGAGTGGCGGAGGCGGGTGGAGTCATGCGCCGGGGGGGATAGGCGTATTGTCGACAGCAGCGGCTGGCGGACTGCGCCAGCCCGAAATCATGTTGCCCGATCCAGACTACCCGCGAACTGCAGGCGAGTGCCCTGGTAAACTGCCCGCAATTGAGGAGCAAGCACATGAGCGACGATGTCATCCGCAAGGGCAAGGTGGTGTTCATGACCTATTCCGTGCTCGACGAGCACGGACGTGTCATGGGGCAGCAGGACATGCCCACCGGCTATGTGCACGGCGCCGGCAGCGGGCTGTTCGAGGAGATCGAGCAGGCCTTGGAGGGGCATCGCATCGGCGACCGGGTGGAGGCGATGCTCACTCCTGAGGCAGCCTTTGGTCCGCATGACCCGGATCTGGTCATCGTCGAGGCCTTCGAGAACGTGCCACCGCCCTATCGACGTCTGGGCGCGGAGGCCGAATTCCAGAACGAGAAGGGTGAGGTGATCACCTTTCGCGTCGTGCAGATCAGGGACGGGCAGGTCACCCTGGATGGCAATCACCCCTTGGCGGGACAGCATGCGACCTGCGTGGTGGACATCGTCGCCGTGCGCGATGCCACGCCTGAGGAGATGGCAAGCGGCTTTCCGGCCGAACAGGGCCCACCGGCGCTGCACTGAGCACCATGAACAAGGCCCGCTGGCGCGGGCCTTGTCTCGTCAGCCGAAATCAGCGCTCAGCGCGGGCAGGCATCCTCGCCGGGTACCTTGCCGGGCATCAGCAGGAACTGCTCGAACGGTCCCATCACGCGCATGGCCTCGGCCTTCGGGCCCTCGAATTTCAGACGGCCGAACATCATCGCCCGCATGGGACCGTATTCGCCGGCACCCATCTCCCGCCAGCGCTTGGTCTCGGCGTGCATGACGTAGTCCATGTCCATGTTCAGGTTGGTATTCTGCACTTTGCCGCCGTAGGCGCAGATGGCCTTGCCCCCTTGCGGCACGATCTTCATCTCCACCTTGGTGGCCTCACCGCAGTCGGTGCGATACATGTGGATGATCTTGTAGCCGCGGCCGCCGTCGTTCTTGATCCAGCGCTCGGCCAGCTCATCGGTCAGGATGGGGTTCTTGTTCCAGGCCTCGCAGGCCTTGGCGGCCCAATCGGCCGACATGAGGGGGGTGGCCGTGGCGTGGCTGGCGGTCAACAGGGCGGCAGCGGCGAGCAGACTGATCTGTTGGAAGCGCATGGGGTTCTCCTCGAAAGGTAACAGCAGCTGTTATGAAAATACCGGGCGCAAGGTTAGACCCTGGCAGCCGTGCTGTCAAAGCGCCCCGGCTATCACAGCCGGCCGCAGTCGGGTTTGTTCAGTGCGGCAGATGCTGCTTGAGTGCGCCGTAGAGCCAGGTGCCGTGCAGGGCGCCGGCCAGCACGACGAAGGCGCCGAGGGAACCGGTGCCGACCAGGGCGAAGATGGGACCGGGACACAGACCGATTAGTCCCCAGCCCAGCCCGAAGATGAGACCGCCGACCAGATAGCTGACCCGGCCCGGGGCTTTCTCGGGGATGGAGATGGTCTGCCCGTCCAGCGATTGTTTTTCGCCCATCCGCTTGATGATCTGGATGCTGAGCATGCCGGTGGCGATGGCGGAGAAAAGGATGCCGAACATGTGGAAGTTCTGGAAATGGAACATCTCCTGGATGCGGTACCAGGAGGCAGCCTCGGACTTGATCAGGACGAAGCCGAACAGGATGCCGGCGAGGAGATAGGGTAGGTAGCGCAGCATGGCGTCAGCCTATTGCAGCATCCAGGGGACCAGGAACCAGGAAGAGATCAGCCCGCCGCCGAAGATACCCAGGATGGCATAGAGGGAGGGCAGTTGCAGGGTGGACAGACCGGTGATGGCGTGGCCGGAGGTACAGCCCGCCGCGTAACGGGTGCCGAAGCCGACCAGCACCCCGCAGGCGAACAGCAGGGTGAAGTTGCGCACACTGGGGTGGAAGAGTTCCTCCGGGACCAGGCTGGCGGTGGGCGGGGTGAAGCCCCAGGCGGTGAACATTTCCCGGGCCGCCAGACTCAGCTTGACCGGATCCGGATTGGCGAACACGACGCCGGCCAGGAAACCACCCAGGGCGGTGCCGATGACGAACATCAGGCTCCAGGTGTGCTCTTTCCAATCGTATTTGAAAAAATCCACCCCCACCTGGGGCGGCTGGGTGATGGCGCACAGGTGACGCAGATTGCTGGAGATGCCGAAGGAACGGTTGCCGATGAACAGCATCATCGGCACCATGAGCCCAATGATCGGGCCGGCCACGTACCATGGCCAGGGGGCGTAAAGCCAGGCGAGCAGCGTTTCCATGTCCCCTCCTTTTGGATGTCGGCGTATTGTATTAGAAATATCTAATATACAGCTTCGTACATACATACCAACGACGATTGCCCGAATCTGACACGCAAAGGCCGGTTCATCGACCGTCGGTCAGTGAGGCATGCACCAGGTCGATACGCTGGCGTATGAGCTCCAGGCTGGCTGCATCGCCAGCCGCTTCGGCCCGTTTCGCCTGGACCTCGAGCCAGGCCAGCAGCGCGCGCCGCCAGCCCTGCTCCGACGCCGTGCGCGTTGCCACGGCGATGATCTGCGGTGTGGCGCGTCCCGCCTGAAAAAGAGCCCCGGCGGCGATGGCCCTGGACAGCGGGTCCTTGATTTCATCCAGCCTGCTGACCAGGCTGGCGTCATCCTTGGCTTGCAGCAGGGCCTGGTACTGCGCGGGCAGTTGGCCGGTGTCGATGCCGTGCCAGTCCCCGCTCAGGTAGCGTGCATAGGTTTTGTCTTCCGGGGCGGCGTGCGCGGCCAGGGCGACATAGCCCTGGCAAGGCCCTGTCTCCAGGGCGGCGACGCGTATGGCGCAGCGCGTGAGCTCCGCCCGCGCCGCCAGATCCAGTCGTCCGGTGCGGGCGATCTCGGCCCTGGCCCGTTCGAAGTTGCGTTCGGCCAGGCGCGTATCACCGTTCAGATAATGCCTGCCATGGCTTTCCAGCAGGTTGTGGGCGTTGATCTTCCAGTCCGGCGGCGGAGGGGCGCTCGAGCAGGCGGCGAGCAGGATACAGGTTACAGGGGACAGGAGTCTGTGAAGGCCACGCCGTGCCAGGTCTGCAGCGCGCGAGCGCGCCGAGCCGCCTGTGACCCGCAACGCGTATCCCGTCACCCGACTCACGGCAGCTTCAACTCCACGTCGCGCCGGAACGGCCATTTGCGGTTGATCTCGTTGATCAGGTGATTGACCTTGGTGATGCTGTCATCCACCTCCGTGCGCAGGATGACCAGATCGGTGGTGGCCCCCTTGACGTCTGCGGTGATGGCCTCGACGTTGGTCGCGGCGGCCTGGGCCGCGAGCAGGATTGCGTCGGCGCGCTTCAGGCTCTCGCGCACGTCGCCCAGGATGGCGTTGACCTGGGCGAGCGAACGGTCGGTCTGGTCCATCACACCGCCGCTGCCGAACACGCGCTGATCGGCCTTGGCCAGGGTCTGGTCCACGCGCAGGGAGACGCCGTTCAGGCTGGCGAGCAGGGTATTCGCCCGGTCCAGTGCATGGACCACCTTTTGGGCCTTGTCCGGCCCGCCCAGCACCCCCTCCAGCATGCCGTAGTCGCCGGTCATGCGGCCGGTGAGGGTATCGATGTGGGCGAGGGTGCGGTTGATGCTCGAATCCGACGCAGTCATCGCCTCGACGTTGGACAGAATGGCTTTCACCCGCGCCATGATGACCGGGATGTCCTGGGCGGCGTCGCCGGTGATGAGCGCGCGCTCCGCACCGTCGGGCAGCGGCGGGTCGGACAGCATGGCGCTGAAGGCACGTATCCTGGCCGCGCCCACGAACCCCTTTTCCAACGTGAACTGGCTGGACGTCCTCAGCCAGCGCGCGTCCTTCAACGGGACTGCAACGTGGATGCGCACCCTGCCGTCTTCGGTGAGGTCCAGTCGCTTCACCTGGCCGATGGGAAAACCGGAGAAGGTCAGCGGCATGCCGATGTTGACCCCCTCCGCGTCATCGGCCACCAGGATCAGCTCCTGGGTGGGCTGGAAGACGCCGCGGGCATGCAGCACATAGAGCAAAAAGCCCACGGCCAGCAACAGGGTGGCGACGAGCAAAAGGCCGACCTTGAGCTCCAGGTTCTTGATCAACGGGGCGCGTACAGGGGCGCGTTCCATGCGTAGTCCAGGATACGGCAGTCTTCGCAGTCTCCCGCCAGGGCCTGCAGCGTCGTCTCCAGGAAGGGCGGGTAGTGGATGTCCGGCAACAGCAGGGCGGGTCGGTCGATGAGGATTATAGGCGGTTGCAGGATCACTGCCCGCAACAATTTGGCGACGAAACGCTCCACGCAGGTGAGCGCGGGGTCGCGCTTGAGGGCGCAATCGGTCTGCCCCAGCCTGGCGAGCAGGGCCCAGGCCTGGTCGGCGGCGTCCTGATAGGAGAGGTTCTGGCGGTACTGGGGCACGATGGCGATGTTCTCCAGCACCGAGAGGTTGGCGCGCAGGGGCAGATCGTCGGCAACCAGGGCCGCCTCGGGCAGGGAATCGATCAGGGCGCGACGCTCGGCGGCATCGGCGACCCAGATCACATGTAGACCAGTGCCAATGATGCCACCTCGATGAACATGATGACGAAGAATAGCCGCACCATGCCGCGCAGCACGGCGATGGGCGCGAAGAACAGCATGCGCGGCGCCTCCAGACCGGCGCGGATGGGGATGAGGGTCACCGCCAGTCCGAACAGCAGGCTCTTCAGAGTGAGGGTGAGAAAGGCGGTAGGGGTGAAGATCTTGGCGATCACACGGCTGAAGTCGCCCACACTCCAAAGCTGGAAGCCGTAGACGGCGACATAGGCCAGCACCAGGGCCAGGATGCACGACAGCAGCGTGAGCGCATAGACCGAGATGGCGCCACCGATCACCCGCGGCGTGAACTCGAAGCGCATGGGGTCCACGCCCGCGTCCTCCAGGGCGCGGATCTCGTTGTTGATGTTCATCAGGGCCACCTCGGTGTTGATGGCCGCACCCGAGCGCAGGGCGATGAACAGAACCGTGAGCAGGGGCAGGGTCTCCAGCACCACGACCCGCACCGACACCTCCAGGGCAAAGTCCGACAGGCCGTAGGCGCGCGCCGTGGTGACGACGATCTGGATGATGACGTAGGACAGCAGCGCGGCGAACAGGAGGAAGCCGGGCAGTATCTGCCAGGCGGTGAAATAGATCTGCTTGAGCACCACGGAGCGGGTGGCGCTGTTGTAGGCAGCGGGCGTGAAGGTCTGCACCAGCGCGCGTGCGCCGAACGCGAGCAACCGGCCCCAGGCCTGCAGCCAGCCTAGGGCGCCGCCGCCCACACGGGTGAGGAACCGTTGAGGGATCGCCATGACCCAATGATAATGCCTGCCTGCCCAACGCCGGGCACCTTGGCATTGTTGTAGGATGCAACCCTACAGACCGGGGATGACACCATGACCTCGCATCGCTACGTTCGCCACGCCCTCCTGAGTGTCGTCCTGCTGTTGGCGTCGCCGCTCTGGGCAGCCAGCGGCACCATGCTCCGCGATGACCAGCTGCGCACGGCTGCCTCGGCCACCGCGGCGGTGACGGCCCAGGTGCCCAGGGGCGCCAACGTCGAGGTGCTCGCCCGGCAGGGCGGCTGGACCCAGATCCGCGTCGGCGGACGCACGGGCTGGGTGCGTATGCTCTCGGTGCGTGCCACCGAGAGCACGCAGCGCGACGTGGGTGGCGAACTGGCGGGGGTGATCGGCCTGGGCACCCGCCAGGCCGATCCCAGCCGGGTCGTCTCGGTAGCGGGGGTGCGCGGGCTCAACGAACAGGACCTGAAGGCGGCCCGCTTCGATGCCCAGGAACTGGAGCGGCTGGACCGCTATGTCGTCGGCCGCGCCGAGGCCCTGGCATACGCCCGCGAAGGGGGGCTTGCCGCCCGCACCCTCGACTACCTGCCGGCGCCGGCGCAGGCCAGCCGGCAATCCAACCCGTGGGAGGAACCGCAATGGTGAGGAAATCGCTCGTCCTGGTGCTGGCCTTGTCGGCCGTCAGCCTCTTCGCCCAGGCGTCGAACGTGGAACGTGCCCTGCGCGATCTGTTGCTCGGACGGCAGCCCGCGCCGGCGCAGGACAACAAATCCGCGGGCCAGGAAAAGCCGGCGCCCGCCGCCATGGCCACACCGCCGCAGCAGGCCCCGGCAGCGCAACCGGAGCGCAGGCCCAGAACGGCCGATCTGCTCGGCGGCCTGCTTTCCTTCGTCGCTGAACCGCCGCAGACCCTGGAAGAGGAACGCAACATCGGCCGTACCGTCGCCGGCGGTCTGTTGGGGGCGGCGCCCCTGGTGCGTGATGACCGGCTGCAGCGCTATGTCAACCTGGTCGGCCGCTGGGTGGCCCTGCAAAGCGAGCGTCCCGACCTCGACTGGCATTTCGGCGTCATTGACAGCGAGGACATCAACGCCTTCGCCATGCCCGGCGGCTACGTCTTCGTCACCAAGGGGCTCTACCGCCAGCTCAACAGCGAGGGCGAACTGGCCGGCGTGCTGGGTCACGAGATCGGACACGTGATCCGCAAGCACCATCTGCGCATGATGCAGCAGACGCGGGCCCTGGCCGACCTGGGCGCCGTGGTCGGCAGACGCATGGAAGGCGGCTCGGCCATCGCCAGCAACTTCATGGGCAATTTCTGGGAGGCCTTCGCCCGCGGCCTGGACAAGGACGCGGAGTACGAGGCTGACCGTATCGGCATGGTGCTCGCCGCCCGCGCCGGCTACGATGCCTACGGCCTGCCCACCGTGTTGCAGGAGATCGGCCATGTGTCGGCATCCGACAGCCGGGTGGCTTTCCTGTTCAGGACCCACCCCCATCCGGACGACCGTTTCGCCAAGCTGTCGGAGGCAGTCGGCAACCGACTCGACGGCCTGCCCGAGGGCAAGACCCTGAGCGACCGCTTCTACCGCATCCGCTGAGACCGGGATGCCGAACCACACCGGGCCCTCGACAGCCCATGGCCGGCTCACGCCGTGGCTGATGCCACGGGGCCGGGCTTGTGTCCTCCGTCTGCTGTCCTCTGTCTTCCGGCCATGACCCTGCGCTCCCGCCGCTTCATCGGCCAGTTCGGGTTGAGCCTGCTGCTCCTGCTCATCCTGCTGGGCCAGGTTGCGAGGTTGTACGACCTCTATTTCATCCACCGCTTCGAGGCCGCCATCTATGACCTCAAAATCCAGCTGTTTCGCGCGCAGGGCCTGGACGAGCGCATCGCCATCGTCGACATCGACGAGCGTTCGCTGCGCGAGGTGGGGCGCTGGCCATGGTCACGCGACAAGACCGCGCAGCTGACCCGCACCCTGTTCGAGCAATACGGGGTGGCCGCCGTCGGTTTCGACGTGGTGTTCGCCGAACCGGATCAGAGCTCGGGCCTGCCGGTGCTGGATCGCCTGGCGAGGACGGATCTGGCCTCGGAGGCAGGCTTCCTGGCCCTGCTCGAGCGCCTGCGGCCGAAGCTCGACTATGACGCGCTGCTGGCAGCCGCCCTGGGGGCGGGGCCGACGGTGCTGGGCTATTACTTCGGCCTGCCCGGCGAGACGGAACGGGTCGGCGCCCTGCCCAGGCCGGTCATGGACTGTGGCGAACTGCATCGGCTGGGCGTGCAACCGGCCCGGCTCACCAGCTATCACGGCAATCTGCACAGACTGCAGGAAGCGGCCCAGGGTGCAGGCTTCTTCAATGCCCATCCCGACTTCGATGGGGTGATGCGCCGCATTCCGGTGCTGATCGAACACGAGGGATCCTGCTACGGCTCGCTGGCCCTGCTTACCGCCCAGGCGGCCATGGGCAGCGAACTGGCGAAGGCGCGACCGCCTGCCGGCCTGCGCCCGCCAGGCTTGGATCTGGAGGGACTCGTGGTCCCGCTGGATGCGGCGGGACAGGCCCTGGTCCCCTACCGGACGCCGGGGGCCTATCGCTACATCCCCGCCGTCGACGTGCTCGAGGGGGCGGCCCCGGCGGCAGATCTGGAGGGCAGGGTGGTGCTCATCGGTTCGACGGCGCCGGGTATCATGGATCTGAGGGTCACCCCCACCGAAAAGGCCTTTCCGGGCGTGGAGATCCACGCCAGTCTGATCTCAGGCATCCTCGATGGCACCATCCCCTGGGAGCCGGTCGGCATGCGTCATTACGAGGCGGGCCTGGTGGTGGGGCTGGGCCTGCTGCTGGCGGCCGTTCTGCCCCTGCTCACGCCGCTCTGGGCCGCGGCCCTGACCCTGCTGCTCGTGGTTCTACTCGTGGCGGGGGACTTGTATGCCTGGTCGGCGCTGCACATGCAGGTGCCCGTGGCGGCTAGCCTGCTCACCGTGGTGGGGCTGTTCGTGCTCAACATGTCCTACGGCTTTTTCGTCGAGGCCCGCTCCAAGGTGCAGATCACGCGCCTGTTCGGCCAGTACGTGCCGCCGGAGCTGGTGGACGAGATGGCCAAGGACCCGGCCCGCTACAGCCTGCGCGGCGAGTCGCGGGTGATGACGGTGCTGTTCTCGGACATCCGTGACTTCACCAGCATTTCCGAGGGTCTGGAGGCCGCGCAGCTCGCCGAGATGCTCAATGTCTATCTCTCGCACATGACCCGCCTGATCCAGGCGCGCAAGGGCACCATCGACAAGTACATCGGCGACGCCATCATGGCCTTCTGGGGTGCGCCCATGAGCAACGAGCAACACGCCCGCGACGGCGTCCTCACGGCACTGGCCATGCAGTCGACCCTGGCCGAGCTCAATCCCTTGCTGGAGGCCAGGGGCTGGCCGCCGGTGCGCATAGGCGTGGGCGTCAACACCGGGCGCATGAGCGTGGGCAACATGGGTTCGGAGTTCCGCATGTCCTACACGGTGATGGCCGATGCGGTGAACCTGGCCTCACGCCTGGAGGGTCTGACCAAGCAGTACGGGGTGGGTGTTCTGGCCGGCGAGGCGACGCGCGATGCCTGCCCCGACCTGAGCTTCATGTTCGTCGACCGGGTGCGTGTGAAGGGCAAGGCAAAGCCGGTGTCCATCTTTGAACCGCTGGGCGTGACGGCAGAACTGGCGGCGGACCGCCTCGCCGCGGCCCAGGCCTTCGAGGCGGCGGTGCATGACTATCACGAACGGCGCTGGGACGAGGCGGAGGGGCGCCTGCTCGATCTGCGTAAGCAGCAGGCCCGCAAGCTCTACGACGTCTATCTGGAGCGCATCGCCCATTTCCGCGACCACCCCCCGCCCGACGAATGGGACGGCGTGTTCACCTTCACCACGAAATAGACCATGCAGATACGCGTCCTGGGATGTTCCGGCGGCATCGGCGACGGTCGTCACACCACCTCGCTCATGGTGGACGACGATGTGCTCATCGACGCCGGCAGCGGGGTGACGCAGCTCACCCATGCCGAGCTCGTGCGCATCGATCACCTCTTCCTCACCCACGCCCATCTGGATCACGTCCTGGCCCTGCCGCCGATGCTCGACAGCGTGGCCGCCGAGCGGGATCGCCCCCTGGTGGTGCATGCCCTGCCGGAGGTGGTGGAGGTGCTCAAGGGACACCTGTTCAACTGGCAGTTGTGGCCCGACTTCACCCGCATCCCGACACCGGGGGCGCCATTCATGCGCTATGCACCCATCGCCGTGGGCGAGACGGTGGCACTCGGGACGCGGCGTATCACCGCCATCCCCGCCCACCACACCGTGCCGGCGGCGGGCTATCTCCTTGGCGGTGATCGAGGCAGCCTGATCTTCTCCGGCGACACCGACAGCCACGACGCCCTCTGGGAGACCGCCAACGCCACGGCGGATCTGCAACACCTCATCGTCGAGACCTCCTTCCCCAACCGCATGGAGCACATCGCCCACGCCTCCAGGCATTACTGCCCGCGCACGCTCGCCCCCGACCTGGCGAGATACCACGGCCAGGCGCGGATCTGGATCACCCACCTCAAACCGGGTGGCGAGGTGGAGATCATGCAGGAGATCCATCAGGCCGCGCCCGCGCGGCTGGCCGTTGCGGCGCTGCGTCATGGGCAGGTGCTGACGGGGATGTAGAAGTGAACCCGAGCGGTTGCAGTGGCGAACTGCGGCCGGTCAGGCGGGTTCCGGCAGGGCGACGCGGTGATCCCGGCTGTACTGGTAGTCGTGGAAGACGTGCTCGGCGCTCAACAGTTGCCAGCTGCCGTCCGGCAACTGCCGGCTGGTGTCCTTGAGCCGGTAGGTGAGTGCCCCGCACGTCCAGATGTCGAAGTTGCGCATGTGCGTGCACAAACAGGTCTTGTCCTTCACCGAGATCTTCTTGGCCTGGGGGTGACGGGCCACCTCCCGGTTGTAGGCGTCGATATAGGCGCAGCGGCCCTCGTTGTCGAGCAGGTAGCCGTAGGCCTCGCAGTTGGGCCGGATGCCGGCGCCGATGCCTGGGCTGCCCTTGAGCATGCGCATGGGGTAGCCGGTGGGCGACAGGCCGTTGACCTCGATATCCTTTTCCTCCGCCCTGAAGTAGTGCTGTTTGACCCTGTCCGGCAGGCCGCATTCGTGCGTCACGGTGAAACGGGTGGCCACCTGTACGCCGGCGGCGCCCAGCTCCAGGAAGTTGACTGCGTCGCTACCGGTGAAGATGCCGCCGGCGGCGATGACCGGAATGGTCAGATGCTCCGCCTCCAGGTAGTTGAGCACCTCGGCGACGATGCCGGCCAGGTCGTACTTCATCCAGTCATCCAGGCCGAAACCGAGGTGGCCGCCAGCCAGGGGACCCTCGACGATGATGTAGTCGGGCAGCCGGTCGAGGCGGGCGTTCTTGCGCAGGAACAGCTGCAGCGCGCGCAGCGACGAGACGATGATGCCCAGCTTGGCGTCACGGAAGCGGGGGTGGTCGGCCATCAGGGCGAAGGAGCCCAGGTGCAGGCCGGCCGACAGCGTGATGCCGTCGATACCGGCATCCAGGGCCGAGCGCAGACGCACCCGCAGCGTCTCGCGCGCCGCGTTCATGGTCAGCTTCTCCATGCAGTTGATGAAGATGAGCCCCGGCCCGCGTTTGGCCTCCATGGTGCGGCCCACGTGCATGCGCGTGGCCTCGGCGAGCTGATGCAGGTTGAACTGCACCAACCGCTTGTCCGAGTTGGCGACGTTGTACTTGAACTCCTGCAACTTGTCCTTGACGAAGCGGGTCTTGAACCGCCGGTCCGACACGGTGGGCACCATGGCGTCGGAGATGTGGCCGATGCCGCCCAAGCGGGCCGCTTCGAGGGCGAGCTCGGCGGTCGAGATGTCCACCCCCATGCCGCCGATGACGATGGGCACCAGCTCCTGTTTGCCCAGGCGCAGGCGGAAATCATCCACGCATTTCATCGGGTCTCCGGGGCTCGATCATGGGAAGGCGGGAGGGGAGAGGCGGGCGGACCGGCGAGTCAGCCAAAGTCGGCGCCGAAGCGGGGAAGGAAGTCATGTTCACGGTTGACACAGGCTCGGCATGATACGCGCTTATGCCGGCTGGCAGCCAGTCACCCCGTCGGGTAATCTGGGCACGCGTGCAGTCAGTGTCCGCTACCTCACGACCACACGCAATGACCGCAGTCGAGACGGCTTGCGGTCGGCCAAACACCCGTCGAGAAGCTCGCCGACATCATGCCAACCCCCACCTCCTTCGCGCTGCTGGCCTTGAATAGCGGTCGTATCCGACCCCTGGGTCGGGAGGGCCTGCCGAGCGGTATCGACAAGCGGCCGCTGGACGGCCCCGTCCAGGTCACGCGCACCGGCCTGGCCGGCGACGAACAGGCCGACCGCCTGCACCACGGCGGCCCGGACAAGGCCCTGCACCACTATCCGGCGGAGCACTACGAAAGCTGGCGCAGCGAATTGCCGGCCAAGGCCGCGCTGTTCGTTCCCGGCGCATTCGGCGAGAACCTGAGTACGCATGGACTGACCGAGGATGTGGTCTGCCTGGGCGACGTCTGGCGGTTGGGTGGGGCGATCCTGCAGGTGTCGCAAGGGCGGCAGCCCTGCCGCCGCCTCAACCTGCGCTTCGACCTGCCGGACATGATCGAGCGGGTACGGCAGAACGGGCGCAGCGGCTGGTATTACCGCGTCCTGGAGCCGGGGCTGGCGGGGCCTGCCGATCGCCTCAGGCTGGTGGAACGCCCGCACCCGGAATGGTCGGTGCGCCGGCTGACGGATGTGCTCTTCGCCCCGGTCCCGGATAGACCGGCCATCGCGACCCTGGTCGGGCTGTCCGCGCTCTCCGGCAGTTGGCGTGAGCGCGCAGCCCGACGCCTGATCGAAGCGGCCGGGGCCTGATGCCGTCCGCGCCATCCCTGTCTCGCTGCCCAATCAACGTGAAAGTCGCGCAGCCGACTCTCGATGCTCCCCTCCCCATCCCTTACCCCCGACCCCTCCGGCCCTCTCTCCCGGCCTTCCTCCCCCAGGAAGAGAGGCGGGTCGAGCCTCCCCTCCCCCCACGGGGGGAGGGGTCGGGGGTGGGGGTGGGGGGAGGGTCGGGGGAGAGGGAACGGACATGGCGACATGCACGCTTTGGGGTGGCGTCGCCATGTCCGTTAGCCTGCTTTGCCGTCGACGCGCGCCTGCCAGTAGAAGGGGGCATAGCGCCAGGCCCAGGACGTGAAGGCGGCTAGCCAACCCAGCGCGGCCAGGCTCATCCAGCGCGACTGATCCAGAGCGGGCATGAATTCAGGCAGCAGCCGCGTCACGGCAGTGACCTGGAGCAGCCAGAAAAGACCCCAGGTCAGGCCGTCGGCCTCCAGTTTGCGGCCCGAGTGGCCCAGGCTCACGCGTGCGGCCATGGCCAGCAGCATGCTGGCAAAGAAGCCGATGCCCAGGGCGTGCAGGGGGGCGTGGCCGAGATTCCAGCCCGTGCCGACCAGACGTCCCAGACTGTCGACGGCATACAGGGTGAAGGCAAAACCTGCCCAGGGGAAAGCGATGTGCAACATGGCGAGCAGACGCACCCGATGGATGCCGGCGCTGTACCAGCGCAGCGCCAGCCAACAGGCCAGCATGGCGAGCGGCGCGTCGGCCAGCCACAGCCATACCCCGAGGTCGGCTATCTCCAGGACGGCGTGGGTGAGACAGGCGGCGACCATGCCCCACAGGGCCCAACCGGGCCTGAACGGGGCATAGTCTGGTACCACCCGGCTGGTGAACCAGGGGATCATGCGGTGACAGACGGCCAGAAACACGGGTGTCAGGAAACCCCACACCCCGAGTGACTCGGCCAACCGCCAGGCGACCGGGGCCCCGGTCAACAACCCGTGCAGGAAGGCCGCCTCGCCCAGCGCACCCAGGCTGCACGCGAGCAGGGCGACCTGGGCATGCCGGCGGTCGACGGCCTGCGCCGGCACCGCCTGGACCACGCGCATCGCCGTCGGTCGTCGGCCTGCCGACGACGCCGGGGTCGGCGCCAGGGGCGCCCACATGCCGAGCAGACGCCACAGCACGCGCAACGCCGCCACCCAGCCCATGAGGTGCAACCCCAAGGCCACAGCGGCGACGGTGGGCAGGTAGAGCCCGGGGTAGAACAGCAGGGCGCCCAGGGCCAGCGGCAGGGCGACGGTCAGATATCCGGCACGCGCCGGGTGGGGGACCTCCAGCCAGTTCGGCACGGCGGTGAACAGGAAGCCGAAGACGAAGAACGGGAAGATGCCGTACACCATGAGCCAGCCGTGGGCGGCGACGGCGGGCACGGCGGTGTCCGGCAGGGCGGGCATCGACCCCAGGCCGCTGGAGAGAAACGCCAGCCAGTAACCCATTGCCAGCACGCACTGGAGCGCGCCGGGCAGGAACAGCACCCGATGGGGCGCCGAGGTGAGGGTGGCCAGGGTCTGAGCCATGGACGGTCATCCTACGCGGGTGCCGGCTCGCGGCATTGACCCACATCAAGGCGGCTTGCCACGACCGGCCCACGCCCGGCACGGGCACCCACATCCGCTGGAGCAGTCAGCCAGCCGGCAGGAGGGGTTACTTGTAGGCCACGCAGGCCTGGCAGACCGTACCGGTCACGTCTTTGGCCAGATGCGCGGCCCTCAGCTGCTGGAAAGGCGGGGAATGCCAGGCCGCCATGAAACCGAGCTGGTTGAGGTCACCCATGTTCCAGCGCGCGTCGGCGTCGAAGCAGCAGGCCGAGAGCAGACCCTGCGCGGTGATGTGGCCCTCGGTGAAGGCGGACCAGCAGGGCAGGGGTTCGCGCAGTGCGTCCAGGCGGCCCTGGTTGCCGGCGGTGGGACGCAATCCCAGCTCGTGTTCGCGCTGTATGGCCAGGCTGCCCATGGAGTAGAGCGGCAGCCAGTAGTGCTCGTCGACGTAGGGCAGGATGTGCGCCGCCAGGAAGTTCTGCATGCGTGCGAGCTGCTCGCCGTCGTAACGTATGGAGGAGGCATACAGGCCGCAACGGTAACCGCCCTCGTCGCGCAGGCGGTGCGCGTCCTGGATGTTGAGCACACTGCGCCAGAAGTACTTGGGGCTCACCCCGGCGATTTCGGCGAACTGGGTCTCATCGGCATAGTTGACCGACCATTTCAGGGAATCCAGCCCAGCCTCGAAGCAGCGCCTGACCTCGGTAGGGAAGGCCAGCGATGCGTTCGAGGTGAGGAAGACATAGGGGAAACCGGCTTCCTCCTTGGCGAAGCGGATGGCGTCCACCAGCAGGTCGGGGTTCATGAAGCTCTCGCCCAGGTAGAACACACCCAGCTCCTCCACCCCGGCCGCACGTATCTCGCGGCAGATACGTTTGAAGAAGCCGAAGTCCATGTCCTCCTTGGGCTGCACTCCGCGGGTGCGCAGCGCACAGAAACCGCAGCGGTAGTTGCAGCGCGCGGACAGTTCGATCTTCACCGAGCGCGGCGCCGGTGGCGTGGGGCTCAGGTATTCGGGCGGGATGCGGGTGGTGGCGTCGATGCGTTGGGTGATGCTCATGGACAAGTTCCTGGAGTCGATGGGGCGGTGCGTACGGGGCTAAGAGGATTTCGGATGTATTTCACTCTTTCTTGAGTGCGCATCGTCGGTCTGTCTGCGATGTTCGCCATGGCGGCTCAGCGCCGGTCGCTTCGGTGTTCGATTGCCCACACCGCCGCCTCCACCCGCGAACGCAGGTTGAGCTTCCGCAGCAGGTGCTTCACATGTACCTTCACCGTGCCCTCGGCAATGTCGAGCTCGCGCGCGATCAGCTTGTTGCTCTTGCCGGCGGCGATCAGCTCCAGGATGCGCCGCTCCTGCTCGGTGAGCCCTGCCGCGTCCGGGTCGCGCGGCTGGGTCTCCGCGCGCAACGAGTGGGCGAGCAAGGCGGTCAGGCGTTCGCTCAGCGGCATCCGGCCGGCGGCCGCCTCCTGCAGCTTGGCGAGCAGGTCCTCGGGTTCCATCTCCTTGAGCAGATAGCCGTCCGCACCGGCACGCAGGCACGCCACCAGGTCGGCCTCGGCGTCGGATACGGTGAGCATCACCACGCGCGCATCCGAGCCGCTCGCCTTGATCACCTTGAGCACCTCGACGCCGCCCATGTCCTTCATGTTGAGGTCCAGGAGGATCATGTCCGGGACGAGCTGCTGGGCCAGCTCGATGCCCTCCTGGCCCGAGGAGGCCTCGCCCACCACCTCGAACTCGGGCACCTCGCGGATGAGCTGCATGACGCCGCGGCGAAACAGGGGATGGTCGTCGATGATCAGCAGTCGCTGCGGGGTGTCGGTCATGATGCGATCCTTCTCAGAGGAGTCTCGACGGGACGTCCTGCGGGCTGGAAGGCGAGCACCACGCGGGTGCCGCCACCGCGGCGTGATTCGAAGCGCAGCTCGCCGTGCAGCGTGCGGGCGCGTTCCTCCATGATGGTCATGCCGTAGTGGTGGACGTCGGCCGCCTGGCGGATGCCCACGCCATCGTCTTCCACCACCGCCTCCACCCGGCCATCGGCGGTACAGCCGAGACTTACCCATGCGTGTCGCGCATGGGCGTGGTTGAGCACGTTCGAGAGGGCCTCGCGGATGACGTGCAGGACGTGGATTTCCTCGTTCGGTGAGAGCATACAGCGGCTGCGGTCGACATCCAGGGCGATGTCGATGCCACCACGCTCGGCGAATTCTGCCACGGTCTGGGTTAGGACGGAGGCGAGGTCCTCACCCTCCATTTTGAGGCGGAAGGTGGAGAGCAGCTCCCGTAGCTGGCGGTAGGCACCGTACAGCCCCTCCCTCAACTCCTGCAGGATCTGCTCTGCCTCGTGCTGCTTTTCGGGTCGGCGCAGGGCGGCCTGCAGCCGGCTGACCTGGATCTTCATGTAGGCCAGAGACTGCGCGAGCGAATCGTGCAGTTCGCGCGCGATGACCGCGCGTTCCTCCAGCAGCGCGAGCCGGCGGCTCTGCTCGGTGCGGTGTTCGGCGCCGATGGCCACGCCGATGTGGCGCGACAGCGCCTCCAGCAGCTGCACCTGCCGGGCCTCGGTGTGACCGCCGGCGGGGACTTCTACGATCATCACGCCGTATTGCCGCTCCGCGTCCGACAGGGGGAGGGTGAGCAGCTGGCCGCCTTCCGGCGTGATGCTGGCGCGCGGCGCGTCGGTGGCCTGGCACCATGCGCACGTGACCTGTGCGCAGGGATCGGCGTCGCCCGGCTGCAGGGTGCTGGCCACCACCTCCCCCCGGCTCGTGCCGCGTTCGCCCAGACAGATCAGGCCGTGTCCCAGGCCCAGTACTCGCTCGATCTCGCGCAGCACCGCCAGATAGGTCTCGCGCCCGGGCGGCGCGCCATGTAGGCGGGCGATGGACTGGTAGAGCAGTTCCAGGGACTGATTGCTCTGGGTGAGTTCGGCGGTCTTCTGCCGCACCCGCCCTTCGAGGTCGGCATATAGCTTGGACAGATCCTCGGCCATGGCATTGAAAGCCTGTCCCAGGCGGCCCAGTTCGTCCTCGCCGGTGTGCTCGGTACGTACTGTGAGGTCGCCCTGACCAACCCGGTTGGAGTGCTCGAGCAAGGTCCTGAGCGGCTGCACCAGGCCGGTATGGATGAGATAGACGGTGAGCAGCACCACCAGCACGGTCAACACCAGGGCGGTGCCCAGCACCATCTGCATGACCTTGATCTTGGCTTCGGTGGCCAGTTCCATCTGCTTGACCAGGTGATTGATGTCGCGCACGAACTCACCCACCTCGGCCAGAGTGGCCGCCCTCTCGTCCGCACCGGGGAGCAGCGTGCGTCCCTCGGCAAAGGCCCTGAAGCGCGGCTGGATACTTTGCTGCCAGGTGGCTTGCACCCGCGCGTAACTGCCTGCGAGGTCCAGCTCACTGGAGCCCGGCAGCATGTCCAGGATGGGGCGGGCGGTCAGCGTGGTCGCGAAGCCCTCGACCGCCGCGCGCATCTCCTCCCGCCTGTGCGCCGCATCGCCCGCCGGATGGGCGAGGTAGAGACTGGCCATCTTCCAGCTCTGCATGCGCAGGCTGCCGGCCAGGTTTATCGCCTCGCCGCTGCCGCGTGTGGACAGGGCCACCATGCTGGAGACCGACATGCCCAGCACCGCAAGCATGGCGATGGCGGCGATGGCCCCGCCCATGCGGGCGACCAGGGAACGTTCGAAATAACGCAGCGGGGAACCTTTCAAGCGGAGATCTCCATCGTCAGCCTGTGGCCACAGACAGGGGGTGGGCCACAGCCATTGCGCATTGCCGGGCTACGGGCAGTGGTGATACCTCCTTTGCACCGGCATCTCGTTCAGCCGACGCTTTGCATCGACGGCTACCATACATAACAA
>CALHRD010000060.1 GCA_938038385.1 uncultured Burkholderiales bacterium | reverse complement strand
CATATCTGGCCGAAGGCAGCTGGCGGGTGACGAGTATTGGCCAGCGATCTTCCCCTGCCTTACTCTCCCCTCAGCCCTGCCGCCGCCGCACGGCATAGCCGACCAGGCCCAGGCCGACGAGCATCAGGGCATAGGTGCCGGGTTCGGGCACGGGTGCGGTGATGTCGCCCGGCATGGGCGGTAGGGTATAGGTGTAGAGGGAGGCGTGGGAGAGCCTCTGCTCCATCGTGTTGCGGTTGATGCTGGTGCCCACCGTGGTGAAAGGAATGTCGCTCATACCGGTGAGGCCGCCGTCGTATAGATAGAAGCTGAAGTTGGTGCTGCTTTTCAGGGCAATGGCGAAGTGGCCCTGTATGGGGGCATCCAGGATCAGCGTGCCGGTCATGGCGCCGGGCACGCTGCTGAAGGGGCCGCTGGCTTCACCGGCCTTGGTCGTGCCGACGTAGGACCAGGTCCCGGTGCTGCCGGTGAAGGACGCGAAAGCGCTGGAGAGCGTGGCCAGGACGTCGGCCTGCTGGTTGACGTCGTTGCCGTCCCACGAACCAGAGCAGGCGAGGGCGCCCATGGTGCCAAGGGCATAGGCATGGTTGCAGGCCGGCGTATCGGGGGTGAGGGCCCGAGCCGACGTGCTGAGGGCGACAAGGGTGGCCAGGGCTAGGCCGGCAAGGGGGGCGGTGTGGGGCATGAACACTCCTGGGTCCTGGGTTGGTTACGCTGATGTCCGTGGGTGATCCGATACCGGCAGCGTGCGACACCGGTTTCCAGCGACGTTTGAGCAACCTTCATGCCAGCCATGCCGACGCTGTCTCCCCCGCCTGCATGCAGGGGAAGAACCCAACGCCCCGGTCAGAGGCGTCGGGATTTCAACCAGGATGTCGGTTGTGCCACGGTCGTGGCACAGCAGTGGGCCTTGGTTCAGCGCCCCGGCGGTGTGGCTACGGCGGAGCCGATGACGGCGGTCAGGGTGACCACGGCGGATAGGATTTTGGGATCGGCCAGCACCGCCACCGCCTCGCCCAGGCGGGGGTCGGACATCGCGGTGATGAGCCGGGAGAGGGTTTCCAGGGTGCGCGGGTCGGCCAGGGCGGCGGCCAGTTTCATGAAGCCTTCGGCGGTGCGCGGGTCGGCCGCCACCGTGGCGAGTTTGATCATGCCTTCGATCAGCGGCGGATTGGCGATCAGGGGGACCAGACGCAGGAGGGTGTCCACCGCCTGTGGCTGGGCCAATGCGCCGAGGGCCGACAGGCGCGGGTCGGGCATGCCCGGCATGGCCGGGGCCGTCGGCATGGCCGGAAAGCTGGGCGGCAGGGCCTGCGGCGGTGCGGCTTTGGGCCAACCGTAAGGCATGGTCCATGGGAAGGGCATGGGTGCCTGGGCAAACTGCACGGGGGCCTCGGCCCGTGCCGACAGACTGAGAAGAAGCAGGGGAAACAAGAGTATTGGACGCAGGCGCATGGTGTCTCCTTGATGATGTGTGTCCGGCTGGCTATGTGACGGCGGCATGCGGAACCGCCGTGCTTGCCCGCAGGGCGGGAAGGTTTCGATTCTACCGGTCGCCCGGATCGGCGGACGATGAATGTGTACCCAGGCAACCATGATCCTACCCTGAATCCCCGGCCCTCACACGGCATGCTCCGTGGATCGGGCTTTGGCCCGACACCCCAGCATAGTCCGTGGATCGGGCTTCAGCCTGACACCGAAAGCGTAAGGAAAGCGTCGGGAAAGCGTCGGACTGAAGTCCGACCTACGAGTCCGAACTACGAGTCCGAGCCACGCACGGTTGGGCGTGATCGACAGGGATTCAGGCAAATGTATGCAGCCCCCGCTTGGGCGTCAGATGCGTCAGGCCGCGGCCTGAAGGCGGGGATGACCCCCGAGGCGGCCATCCGGGATGTTGTTCCGGATCGGATCGCTCGTTTGCGCGGGCTGCGCGGTATTCTTGACGGATACTTCCCAAGCGGACCAAGCTTTGCGTAATCCAATTCCTGCCGGTCCAGTCTCCAATCCAGGTACAGACCATGCGAACAGTCATTGTCCGTGAAGCCAAGACCTACCTTTCCCGGTTGCTGGAATTGGCGGCTGCGGGCGAGGAGATCATCATCGCCAAGGCCAGCGAGCCGACTGCCAGATTGATGCCTTTGGAGGCGCTCAAAACCCTACGGAATCTCGGCGTGTTCGGGGGAACGCTCGGTGTCCCGGAGGATTTCGATGCGCCGTTGCCCGATGAGGCGCTCGCCCAGTTTTATGCGGAGCCACCCGAAGCCGCGGCTGGCAAGGCGTCTTCGGACAGCCGCTGATGCGCTTGCTGCTCGACACGCATGTCCTGCTGTGGGCATTGGATACGCCCGGGCGGCTGCCGGATGGTTTGCGCGAACGCCCGGAGTCTCCCGGTAGCGAGGTATGTTGCAGTGCGGCGAGCATTTGGGAGATCGCCATCAAGACCGCGCCGGGCAAGGCGAACTTTCGCTATTCCCCCGAGGAGATTGCCCGCGCCGCCCTGGACACCGGTTTCGTGGAAGTGGCGATCAGGGCCGGGCATGCCGCTCGGGTGGTTTCGCTGCCCCCTCATCGCGGCGACCCGTTCGTCCGTCTGTTGGTGGCTTGAGGCCCTGACTCTGCCGGCCCGCCTCGTGACAGCGGACGTAACGCTCAAGGTGTATACCGATTGGGTCGAAAAGATTTGACGATCACAGCCTGAAGGATAGGAAAAGATATGAAGGTATTGGTCACCGGCGGCGCCGGGTACATCGGCTCCCACGCCTGCGTGGAGATGCTCGCTGCCGGCATGGAGCCGGTGGTGGTGGACAACCTCTCCAACAGCAAGGAGGAGGCCCTGCGCCGTGTGGAGCGCATCACCGGCAGTACGCTCACCTTCTACCGCGCCGACATCCGTGACAAGGTGGCCCTCAGGGACATTCTGGCCCGCCATCCGGTGAACGCCGTGGTGCACTTTGCCGGTCTCAAGGCGGTGGGGGAATCGGTGGCGCAGCCGCTGCGCTATTACGACAACAACGTGGCGGGCACCGTGACGCTGTGCGCGGCCATGGCGGAGGCGGGCGTGAAGCGCATCGTCTTCAGTTCCTCGGCCACGGTCTATGGCGACCCGCATGCGGTGCCGATCCGCGAGGATTTCCCCGTGGGCGCCACCACCAACCCCTATGGCCGCAGCAAGTTCATGATCGAGGAGATCCTGCGCGACCTGCATGTATCCGACCCCGAATGGCGCATCGCCCTGCTGCGCTATTTCAACCCGGTGGGGGCGCACGACAGCGGTCTGATCGGCGAGGACCCGAACGACATCCCCAACAACCTGATGCCCTATATCGCCCAGGTGGCGGTGGGCAGGCGGCCCTATCTCAATGTCTTCGGCAACGACTACCCGACGCCGGACGGCACCGGCGTGCGCGATTACATCCACGTCGTGGACCTGGCCCGGGGGCACGTGGCGGCCCTGCGCTACCTGGATGAAAACGGTGGGGTGGCGACGGTCAACCTGGGTACCGGCAAGGGCTACAGCGTGCTGGATATGGTCAGGGCCTTTAGCGCCGCGAGCGGGCGCGAGGTGCCCTATCGCATCGCGCCGCGCCGGCCGGGGGATGTGGCCTGCTGCTATGCCGACGCCGGTCTGGCTGAGCGGTTGTTCGGTTGGCGTGCCGAGCGTGGGGTTGAGGCGATGTGCGCCGATACCTGGCGCTGGCAGAGCATGAATCCGCAGGGGTACGACTGATTGGCTGCGAGGCTCCCTCTCAGCTCAGAAACGGATTGTCGACGACCAGCATATCGAAGCGCCGCCCATGCTGCAGGTCTTCGGAATAGAGCCGCTTGGCGCCTGCATGGAGCGCGGCTTCGACGATGAGGCTGTCCCAGAATGAAAGCGTGTCCGCATGGCTTCGGGAGATGGCGTGAAGCACCGTTTCGGTGTCCACCTGTACGACGGGCAGCGCTGCAAGATGGCGCACGGCCTGTTCTGCGCTGGCCTCGGACAGCGGGGTGGCCAGCTTGCGGGTCACGGCCACGTAGAACTCCTGCAGGACCTGTGTGCTCAGGACCGCTCTGCCGGATCGAACCTCTTCGTCCAGCAGGGTCCGCGCCCGTTTTTGTTTGTCGGGCGCGTCGGCATCGAACAGATAGACCAGGACGTTGGTGTCGAAAAAGGCGCGCATCAAGGTCTGTCGTGCAGGTCGTCGCGCGTCCAGCGCCGCTTGCCCCGGCGTGCCGTGCTTGCGACGGACAACTCGAGCAGGGCCTGCAGGGCGATCAACTGGCCGGGGCGGCAGCCCGCATAGGATTCGATGAAGTCGCGCAACAGCGCATTGACCGAGGTACCCTGTTCCATGGCCTTCAACCGCGCCCGCCGCAGGGCTTCGTCATCCACCGTGATGGTCAGGTTGCTCATGGTATGCATCTCCTGTGTAGCACGAAATCAGTGTAGCACAGGTAAAATAATCGTCTGCTGGAGTCTACTGGCACCTTCGAAATTCATGGAAAGGGCGATGCAATGATCCTCGTCACGGGTGGCGCCGGCTTCATCGGCGCCAACTTTGTACTCGACTGGCTATGCGAGCTCGGTGAGCCGGTCATCAACCTGGACAAGCTGACCTACGCGGGCAACCCGGAGAACCTGGCTGCGCTGCAGGGCGACGCCCGCCACATCTTCGTGCAAGGCGACATCGGCGACCGCGCGCTGGTCGGCCGGCTGCTCGCCGAGCACCGGCCGCGGGCGATCGTCAACTTCGCCGCCGAGAGCCATGTCGACCGCTCCATCCACGGGCCTGAGGACTTCATCCAGACCAACGTGGTGGGCACCTTCCACCTGCTGGAGGAGGCGCGCGGCTACTGGCAGGAAATGCCTGAGGCGGAGAAGGCCGCCTTCCGCTTCCTGCACGTGTCCACCGATGAGGTCTATGGCTCGCTCGACCCCGACGATCCGCCCTTCACCGAGACCACCCCTTACGCCCCCAACAGCCCCTACTCGGCCTCCAAGGCGGCTTCCGACCACCTGGTGCGCGCCTGGCACCACACCTATGGCCTGCCGACGCTCACCACCAACTGCTCCAACAACTACGGCCCCTACCAGTTCCCCGAGAAGCTGATCCCGCTGATGATCCTGAACGCCGTGAACGGCCGGCCGCTGCCGATCTACGGCGACGGCATGAACGTGCGCGACTGGCTGTACGTCGCCGATCATTGCGCCGCCATCCGCGAGGTCCTGGCGCGGGGGAGGGTGGGCGAGACCTACAACGTTGGCGGCTGGAACGAGATGCCCAACCTCGACATCGTGAAGACGGTGTGCGCCTTGCTCGACGAGCTGCGTCCCGACCCCGCCGGCCCGCACGAGCGGCTCATCACCTTCGTCAGGGATCGTCCCGGCCACGACCGCCGCTACGCCATCGACGCGCGCAAGATCGAGCGGGAACTGGGCTGGCGGCCGGCCGAGACCTTCGCCACCGGCATCCGCAAGACCGTGGCCTGGTATCTGGCGCACATGGACTGGGTGGAGCGGGTGGC
>CALHRD010000059.1 GCA_938038385.1 uncultured Burkholderiales bacterium | reverse complement strand
TTCCGGGTGGCTCGGTCTTGGGTGCATTGCCTGACCTCTTCCCCTCATTTACCATCGATGGGACCTCAAGAGCGTCCCATTGCCGTGCTCGAGCAAGCCATACCCGTCAATGCCATCGGCCGCAGCGGCACATCCGATCCCGCTGACACCAACGCCCTGAACACCAGCGCGCCGCTGCCGTCCGTGAAGGTGCTGGCGGAGATCGCCAGCGGCCTGAGTGCCAGCGACAACGTGGAGCAGATGCTGCTGCGCTTTCTGGAGATCATGGTCAGGCTCTCCGGCGCCAGTGCGGGCGTGGTGCGCATGCTCACGGCGGATGGCGGTCACCTTCGCCTGGTGGGGGCCATGGGCCTGTCGACGCAGCTGGTCGAGAAAGAGCGTTTCGTCCCGATCGAGTGCGGCATCTGCGGACGTGCCATCCTCAGCCAGGACACCCGCTCCGACAACGTCCTCGCTGTCTGTCAGAAGCAGGTACGCCACAGCTACCTGGCCCAAGGCTGCAGGACCATCTATGCCATCCCGCTGCGCCACAAGGGCCGCGTGCTGGGTGTGTACAACCTGTTCATGGATACGGATGCCGCGCTGCCCGAGGACATCCGCTACCTGTTCAATTCCATCAGCGATCACATGGGCATGGCCCTGGAGAACTCGCGGCTCACCCGCGAGAACATGCGCATCTCGCTCATGAACGAGCGCACCATGCTGGCCAATCAGATCCACGACTCCCTGGCCCAGACCCTGGCTTATGCCAAGATGCGCCTGACGGTGCTCAACGAGGCCATGGCCGACGGCGATCAGGCCAGCGCCAACCGTTATCTGGGCGACGTCGAGGAGGCGGTGGACATGGCCTATTCGGAGTTGCGCAACCTCATCACCCAATTCCGCGACCGCATCGATCCGCGCGGCCTGGTCCCGGCCTTGCAGGAGATGGTGGCCAGTTTCCGCAAGAAGGCCAATGCCGACGTGGAACTCCTCAATGTCGCCGAGGACGTCGTGCTCACCCCGGAAGAGGAGATCCAGGTCTTCCACATCATCCAGGAGTCGCTCTACAACATCTGCAAGCACGCGCGCGCCCGCCACGTGATCGTTCATCTCGATCTGCAAGACGGTAAATATTTGGTCAACATCGCCGACGATGGTGTGGGGCTACAGACTGGGGTGGCCAGCCACGTGGGCAAGAGTTTTGGGCTGACCATCATGCGCGAACGCGCTGCCAAACTGGGCGGCACGCTGACCATCGAGAGCCGGCCGGCCGGCGGTACCATCGTGCGCCTGACTTTCCCCGCCCATCTCGGCGTGCAGGATCAGACCGCATGAGTGTGCCGCGTATCGTACTGGTGGATGACCACACCCTGTTTCGCAAGGGCCTGGCGGAGCTACTGGAACGGGACGGTACCCTGCAGGTGGTCGCCATGACCGGCGACCCGCAACAGGTGCAGACGCTGCTGCGCGAGCATCAGCCGGACGTTTTGCTCATGGACCTCAACATGCCCGGCATCGACGGCATCAGTCTGATGCAGCAGCTCAAGGCCGAAGGCTTCAGCCTACCCATCCTGATCCTGACGGTGAGCGAGGCGGAGGAGGATCTGGCGCGTGCTCTGCGCGCCGGCGCCAACGGCTATCTGCTCAAGAGCATGGAACCGGACGAGGTGGTCGACGCGGTGCAGCGCGCCGTGAAGGGGGAAACGGCGGTGGCGCCGGCGATGACCGCCAAGCTGGTCAACCTGCTGGACGCGAAGCTCAGCGCAGATTCCCTGTTGGATAGTCTCACCCAGCGTGAACGCGAGATCCTTGCCCATCTGGCCAAAGGCGAGAGCAACAAGGCCATCGCCAGGCAGCTGGACATCAGCTATGACACGGTCAAGCTGCATGTGCGCCACATCCTGGCCAAGCTGAATCTGTCCTCCCGCGTGGAGGCCGCCGTCTTCGCCGTGGAACACAAGCTGGCGCCGGGTCTGGATAGCGGCAAGCGGAGCTGATTCGGTCCTGCTTGCACGGGTTATTGTCGGCTGCCGCCATCGTGTCCCTATAATGGCGTTCACCAACCCCACCGTAGGAGGAGACACCATGCACAACCGCGCCCTGACCGCCCTGGTGGCGGGCCTGTTCACCCTGCAGCTGGGCATCGCGCCGGCCCACGCCTTCCTGGGGTTCAAGCTGGGAAGCGACAGCGAGGACAACAACGACAATCCCGTGTCCGGTTCCGCCGGCACCGAGGGCGCGCAGGGCGAATCGCCCAAGCTCGAGAAGTGCGACCGGCCCCTGGGCACCCTGGCGGTGGCCGAGCCGCAGGACTTCGTCGCCCAGGCCCTCATGGGTTATGGCTTGCCCTCGCCCACGGGGCTCATCCGCATGATGATCCAGCAGTCCAACTGCTTCATGGTGGTGGAGCGGGGCGTGGCCATGCAGAACCTCATGCAGGAGCGGCGGCTCGCCGAAGGCGGCCAGCTGCGTTCCAACTCCAACATGGGCAAGGGGCAGATGGTCACCGCCGATTACGTACTGACGCCCAACGTGGTCTTCTCGGAGAAGAATACCGGCGGTGTCGGCGGCGCCCTGGGCGCTTTCGGTATGTTCGGCGCGGCAGCGGGACTGCTGGCCGCGGGCCTGAAGTTCAAGGAGGCGCAGACCAGCATGCTCCTGGCCGACGCCCGCTCCAGTCTGCAGGTGGCGGCGGCCCAGGGCAGTGCGAAGAAGACCGACTGGGGTGTGGGCGGTCTGCTCGGAGGCGGCGGCGTAGGCGGCGCCCTGGGCGCTTACGAGAACACGCCGGAGGGCAAGGTGGTTGCGGCCAGCTTGCTGGACAACTGGAACAACATCGTCCGCAGCGTGCGCAACAACCCCAGTCTGGTGCGTACCGACGAGACCCTCAAGACCGCGGCGGCGAAGGTCGCCAAGGCAGGCGACGGCATGGAGTCGGGGGATGTCCTCCTGACCAAGATCAAGGGCGTCAAGCTCTACAGCGACGCCTCCAAGAAGGCCAAGGTGGTGGCTACCCTGGCACGGGATGACGAACTCATCTACACCGGCCAGGACCGGGGCGGATTCGTCTCGGTGCAGAGTGGTGAGGGTGAAGGATGGGTGGAGAAAGTACTGGTCAGGAAGCAATGAGCCAAGCCCACGGCACGCGGCCTCTCGGGTTGGCGGTGTTTCGGGGAGGTAACGGGGAACTGATCCGCCCACACCGGTGGCCTGCCCGGGTTCGAGCAGTCGGGCTGATCGCATTGGGCATGGCGCTGGCCGGCTGCGCATCGGCCTCCGCTCGGGAAATCGCCGGCGCGGCTGACGAATCCACACCGCCCAGCCTGGATACCCGTCTCAAGGCCCTGTCCGAAAAATATGCCGTCGAGGAACGCCAGATCCGCGATCCCGCCAGGATACGCGCCCAGATCGCCAGCCTGGAGGCGCGCCGGCTCAAGTTGCTGGAACGCTATTTGCCGACGCACCCCGGTGTGCTGCAAATTGAGCGGCAACTGCAAACCCTGAAGGTGCAGCTCGCCGAGTCCGAGGCCGCACAGGCGACTACAGCCCCGCCAGCGCCTTGATGTGTGCCGCCACACTGCGGCCCAGCGCGTTCAGGTTGTATCCCCCCTCCAGCACGGAGACGATGTGGTCCGAAGCATGAGCGCGGGCCGCGGCCATCACCTGTTCGGTGATCCAGGCATAGTCCGCTTCGACCAGGTTGAAATGGGCCATGTCGTCCTCGCGGTGGCCGTCGAAACCGGCAGACAGCAGGATGATCTGCGGCCTGTGTCTCTCCAGCGCGGGCATGACGCGGGTTGCGAAGGCCTCGCGATAGGCCTGGCCGGTCGTCCCGGCCGGTAAAGGCACGTTGACGACGTGGTCGCTGGTCGTGTCGGCGCCGCAGTGGGGATAGAAGGGGTGCTGGAAGGTGGAGACCAACAACACCCTCGGGTCGTCGCGGAAGATCTCCTCCGTGCCGTTGCCGTGATGCACGTCGAAGTCGACGATGGCCAATCGTGTCAAACCATGCGCCTCCAGGGCATGGGCCGCCGCACAGGCCACGTTGTTGAAGATGCAGAAGCCGCCGGGATGGTTGCGACCGGCGTGGTGCCCGGGCGGGCGCACGGCGCAGAAGGCGTTTTGCACTTGACCTTTCATCACCTCGTCCACCGCCTCGATGGCGGACCCGGCGGCATGCAGTGCAGCACTCAGGCTGTGGGGATTCATGGCGGTGTCCGGATCGAGTTGGACCTGGCCCGCCGCGGGCGAGATCCCGAAGATCCGATCCACGTAGGCCGCATCGTGTACCCGCAGCAGATGCTCACGCGTAGCCTGAGGGGGGTGATGAAAGTGGTAGAGGTGGTCGTACAGGTGGGCGGCATGCAGGCGGTCGTCGATGGCGCTCAGACGTTCCGGACATTCCGGATGTCCGGCGCCTGCCAGATGCCGCTGGCAGACGGGATGGGTGATGTAGGCGGTGTGCATATCGGCTTGACTGCGCCCGACCCGCCAGGGTGGAGGCCGGCGTGCGACAATATACGCCGTCCATCATCCGGATGTCACAGCCCGGGACTAACCTGACTCCGCTCTGAATCCGCGTCGATCTCGACCAACCCTGTGTAGGTCGGACTCTGGTGCGACGGGTTGAGTGTCGGGCTGAAGCCCGACCTGCAAGGCAACCGGCAGCATCGACACGGATTCAGGCCCACTGCCTTAACTCAACGAAAGCGCTGTAACCGCAATGAGCCTCCATTACCTGCATCCCCTGTTCAATCCTGCATCCGTGGCCGT
>CALHRD010000058.1 GCA_938038385.1 uncultured Burkholderiales bacterium | reverse complement strand
CTGGTCGGCCTGCTCGCCGGTCAGGCGACGGCGGCCGATCTCGTCGTCACGGTCAGCGGCGTGCGCAGCGCCCAGGGCACGGTGCGCATCGCCGTGTACGACCGTGCCGATGACTTTCGCAAGGAGGCGCGGGCACTGGCGCGTCAGGCCGTCGCGGCAGCCGAGGGCCAGGTGGAGACCCGATTCCGCGACTTGACGCCGGGCCGCTATGCGGTGACCGCCTATCACGATGAGGACGGCGATGGCCGACTCAACCTGCGCTTCGGCATGATCCCCAGCGAGGGCTACGGTCTGAGCAACGCCCCCGAGGTCATCGGCCCGCCCCGCTTCCAGGACGCCGCCTTCGAGCTGCGCGAGCCTGCTGGCACGATCGAGGTCAGGCTGGTTTACTGACGATCTACGTCATAGATCAAGTCAATTTTTAAATTCAATTCGACCGAACACATGCGGTACTTACATACTAGACTCCACATCAGTATTCGCTGATGTTCTAATCAACTTGTGATAGGAGTCCAACATGTCCGAAGTGAATCAGGTCTTCCCGAGCATGCCGCGTCTGAACGAGCCCGCGCCCGATTTCGAGGCGCGTACGACGCATGGGGTGAAGAAACTCGCCGACTACCGGGGCAAGTGGCTGGTGCTGTTCTCGCACCCGGCCGACTTCACCCCGGTGTGCACCACCGAGTTCATGGCCTTCGCCAAATACCATCCGGAGTTCCAGAAGCTCAACTGCGAGCTCTTGGGTCTGTCGATCGACAGCTACTATGCGCATGTGGCCTGGGTGCGCAACATCAAGGAACGGTTCGGCGTGGACATCCCCTTCCCCATCATCGAGGACCTGTCGATGAAGGTGGCGCGTGCCTACGGCATGATCCACCCCGGGGCGGCGGACACCTCGGCGGTGCGCGCCACCTTCGTCATCGACGACAATGGCGTGCTGCGGGCGATGATCTACTACCCGATGACGAACGGGCGCTCGATCGCCGAGATCCTGCGCCTGGTGGCCGCCCTGCAGATCTCGGACAAGCACAAGGTGGCCACGCCCGAAGGCTGGCAGCCGGGCGACAAGGTGATCGTGCCGCCGCCGCAGGACGTGGGTGCCGCCGAGGCGCGCCTGAACGAGGGCTACGAATGCACCGATTGGTATTTCTGCAGGAAATCCCTGTAATCTGATGATGTGAATCGCCCGCCCCGACCGGGGCGGGTGCTTTTTTTTGGGAGAGACACACGATGACGGCTACAACCGCCCCTGCCGCTGAAATCAGCCGAAGCACGCGTCTGAAAAACTTCCCGGTCGCCTGGTTCGCCGTGATCATGGGCCTCGCCGGGCTTACCATCGCCTGGGCGCGCACCGAACGGACCTTTGGCCTGGACGTCGCGGTGAGCCCCTGGCTGCTGGGCGCGAGCGCCATCGTCTTCGTCATCCTGGCCATGGTCTATTCGGCCAAGGTCGTGCGTTACCAGGAGATGGTCGTGGCCGAGATCATGCATCCGGTCAAACAGGCATTCGTGCCCACCATCTCCATCGGCCTCATCCTGCTCGGCATCGCCACCTATGCCTCGGTGCCCGGGTTGTCGTTCTGGCTTTGGTCCGTCGGCACCGGGCTGCATCTCGTCCTGACCCTTTATGTGCTGTCGTCCTGGATCCATCACACCAAATATGAGATCGCGCACCTCAATCCGGCCTGGTTTATCCCGGTGGTGGGCAACATCCTGGTGCCCATCGCCGGCGTGCATCACGCCCCCGTCGATGTGTCGTGGTTCTTCTTCAGCCTGGGCCTGTTCTTCTGGCCGGTGCTCACGGCCATCCTGTTCTATCGGCTGATTTTCCACGGCAGTCTGCCGGAGCGCTTCGTGCCTACCCTGTTCATCTTCATCGCTCCGCCGGCGGTGGGTTTCGTCGCCTATCATCAGCTCACGCACGAGCTGGATGCCTTCTCCCGCATCCTCTACTTCGTGGGGCTCGCCTTCACCGTGATCCTGGCCACACAACTCAGGCAATTTGCCCGGCTGAAATTCTTTCTGTCCTGGTGGGCCTATTCCTTCCCGCTGGCGGCCATCACCATTGCCACCTTGATCATGGCCGAGGACACGGGGCTTGGGCTCTATTACCGCCTGGCCACGGTCCTGCTCGCCATCCTTACCCTGGTGGTGGCCGGTCTCACGGTGCGCACCCTGCTGGCGGTGGCGCGGCGCGAGGTGTGCGTCGAGGGACACTGATCAAAGCCCGAGGCAGACGTACTTGGTCTCCAGGTATTCCGCAATGCCCTCATGGCCGCCCTCGCGCCCCAGTCCGGACTGCTTGACGCCGCCGAAGGGGGCGACCGCGGTGGAGATGACGCCGGCGTTGACGCCGACCATGCCGTATTCCAGGGCCTCGGCCACCCGCCAGACGCGGCCGAGGTCGCGGGCATAGAAATAGGCGGCCAGACCGGATTCGGTGGCATTGGCCAGCCGGATGGCCTCCTCTTCCGTGCGGAAACGCATGAGTGGGGCCACCGGACCGAAGGTCTCCTCGCGGCAGACCCGCATCTCCGGCGTCACGTCCGCCAGCACCGTGGGCTGGAAGAAGGTCCGGCCCAGGGCGTGGCGCTGTCCCCCGGTGAGCACACGGGCGCCGCGGCTGACGGCATCGGCGATGTGCGCCTCGACCTTGGCCAGGGCCTTTGCGCTGATCAGCGGCCCCTGCTGCACACCCGCCTCCATCCCGTCGCCCACCCTCAGGGCGGCGACGCGGCCGGCCAGACGCGCAGCGAAGTCCTCATACACACCGTCCTGGATCAGCAGCCGGTTGGCGCACACGCAGGTCTGGCCGGTGTTGCGGTACTTGGAGGCCAGCGCCCCCTCCACCGCCTGTTCCAGATCGGCGTCGTCGAAGACAATGAAGGGGGCGTTGCCACCCAGTTCGAGGGCGACCTTCTTCACCGTGCCGGCGCAGGCGGCCATCAGGCGCTTGCCCGTTTCGGTCGAGCCGGTGAAGGACAGCAGCCGCACCTGGTGATTGGCGGTGAGTTCCTCGCCGATCTCACCGGCCGGGCCGGTAACCACGTTGAAGACGCCCGGCGGCAGACCGACAGCCTCGGTCAATACGGCCAGGGCGAGGGCGGAGAAGGGGGTGGCGGAGGCCGGCTTGGCCACCACCGTGCAGCCGGCAGCGATGGCGGCGCCCGCCTTGCGGGTGAGCATGGCGCTGGGGAAGTTCCAGGGTGTGATGGCCGCACAGACGCCCACGGGTTGGCGCAGGGTCAGGATGCGCCGACCCGCCCACGGCGACGGGATGACCTCGCCCTGGATGCGTTTCGCCTCCTCGGCGCACCACTCCAGAAAGCTGGCCGCATAGTCGATCTCGCCCTGCGCCTCGGTCAGGGGCTTGCCCTGCTCCGAGGTCAGGATGCGGGCCAGGTCCTCGCGGTGTTCGAGCATCAGGTCGTGCCAGCGGCGCAGCAAAGCTGCGCGTTCCCCGGCCGGCCGCTCCCGCCAGGCGGGCCAGGCGTCATGGGCGGCGGCGATCGCCCGGCGTGTCTCCGCCGTACCCAGGGCCGGCACCCGACCCAGCTGGGTGCCGGTAGCGGGGTTGTGGACCGTCATGGTGGCGCCGCGATCAGCGTCGATCCAGTGACCGTCGACATAAGCCTGCTGGCGCAACAGGTCGGGTTTGTCCAGGTTGAACATTGATAGTCCTCAGGCAAGGGCGGTGAGCATGCCGCGCCTGGCCAGGAAATCCCGCACGTGATCGGCCAGGCCCGGTTGATCGAGCTCGGCGTACTCATAGCGCACCCGCACGGCCGGTTTGTCGAGCGGGATCAGCGCCGTCAGGTCGGCCGGCGTGGCCAGCAGTACCCGATCGGCGGGCACGGCGTCCAGGGTGGCGCCGAGGTCGGCGAGCTGGTTCTCGGTATAGCCCATGGCCGGCAGTACCGGTCCGATATGCGGGTAGTGACGGTAGACCTCCGCCATGGCCGGGGCAGCGTGCGGGCGGGGGTCCACGATTAGGGCACCGGCGCGGGAGGCGGCCACGTAGCCGGCGCCATAGGCCATGCCGCCGTGGGTGAGGCTGGGTCCGTCCTCGACCACCACCACCCGCTTGCCGCGCATGTCTGCCGCATCAGCCAGGGTTACGGGGGATGCCGCCCGCAGGGCAGGTGCACAAGGGTTGATGCGCCGCACGTTGTCCAGCACCTGCTGGATGGCGGCCGTGGCGGCGGCATCGCACTTGACCACCACCACGATATCCGCCATGCGCAGCACGGTCTCGCCAGGATGGTGGCTGACCTCATGACCGGGGCGCAGGGGGTCGACGAGCACGATGTGCAGGTCGGGCTTGAGGAAGGGAAAATCGTTGTTACCCCCCTCCCAGAGGATGAGGTCCGCCTCCCCTGCGGCCTGCCTGGCGATACGGCCATAGTCCACCCCCGCCCACACCGTGTTGCCCAGGGCCAGATGCGGTTCGTATTCCTCACGTTCCTCGACGGTGCAACGGGCGTCGTCCAGGTCGGCGCGGCTGGCGAAGCGCTGCACCGCCTGGCGCTCCAGGTCACCGTAGGGCATGGGGTGTCGCAGCAGCGCCACCCTGAGCCCCCAGGCCCTGATCCGTCCGGACAGATAGCGCGAGGTCTGTGATTTGCCGCAGCCGGTGCGCACCGCGCTGATGGCGATCACCGGTACAGCGGCCTGGATCATGGTGCGATGCGGTCCCAGCAGCATGAAATCCGCCCCGCCCGCCAGGGCGCGCGATGCCATGTGCATGACGTGGGCATGGGGGACATCGCTGTAGGCGAAGACCACCTGATCGATCTGCTCTCGCCCGAGCAGGCTATCCAGTGCCTCTTCATCCAGGATGGGGATGCCCTGTGGATAGAGCGGTCCTGCCAGCGTCGGGGGATAGCGGCGACCGGCGATGCCGCTGATCTGCGCGGCGGTGAACGCCACCACCTCGGTGGCAGGATCGTCGCGGTAGACCACGTTGAAGTTGTGGAAGTCCCGCCCGGCGGCACCGAGGATGACGATGCGGGTACGCTTTGCCATGCAACCTCCTGCAGACCTCGCCATATCCGGATTTTGGCCCAGACCGGGTCAAAAGCAATGGCACTGTTTCCGGCGGTTCACTGCTCATGATGTGCGGTCGTGACCTGAATGCCCGGCATCCGGCACCGGATTGGATGCCACGAGTATGTCGCCGCCTCCCGGCCCGGGTGATCCTGCCATGTGCCGTATGATCGAGTCGGCGTTCCCCTGCTCAGCGGTGCACGCCGGCCGGCGACCGTGAGCCTGCGGAACTCCCGGCAGCAGGCAGGGACCAACCGGCAGGCCGGCTGCACCGGTTACAATCCTGCATCACCCTCCAGGAGAAGAATTCCATGAAGCACCTGTTCCTAAGCCTGTTCGCCGCAGTCCTTGCCCTGACCCTGCACATCCCCGATGCCGAGGCCAAGCGCTTTGGTGGTGGCAAATCCGCCGGCATGCAGCGCGATTCGCTGCCCCAGCGTCAGGCCACGCCGCAGCGCAATGCGGACAACCCCCAGCAGCAGGCCGCACCCCAGCAGAACGCTGCCGCCAACCCTGGCGGCAAGCCGTCCTGGCTGGGACCGGTCGCCGGTATCGCTGCCGGCCTGGGCCTGGCGGCTCTTGCCTCCCACCTCGGCCTGGGCGAGGAGTTCGCCAGCGTGCTGCTGATCGCCCTGCTGGTGATGGGTGGTCTGCTGCTCTTTCGTCTGCTGGCTCGCGGCCGCGCACAGCCCGCCGCCCATGCCGGCGGGCTGCAATATGCGGCTATGGGTGCTGGGGGCGGCATCGCGCAGCCCGAGCCAAGTATGACTGGCGTCGCCGCGCCGCCGCAGCCGGTGACAGGCGCGACGAACCTGCCTGCAGGCTTCGACGCCGAGGGCTTCGTGCGCCAGGCCAAGTTGAATTTCATCCGCCTGCAGGCCGCCTACGACGCCGGCGATCTGGACGACATCCGGACCTTCACCACCCCCGAGATGTACGCCGAGATCAAGCTGCAGCTCGACGAGCGCGGCGTGGCCCCGCAGCGCACCGATGTGGTGACGCTGGATGCAGAGGTGCTCGAGTGCGTCGAGGAAAGCGACCGCCTGCTGGTCAGCCTGCGCTTCCACGGCCTGATCCGGGAAGAGGCGGATGCCCCGGCCACGGATTTCGACGAGATCTGGCACCTCACCCGGCCCAAGAGCGGCAAGGGCGGCTGGGTCGTGGCCGGTATCCAGCAGACGCACTAACGGACATGGCGACGCCACCCCGAAGCATGAATGTCGCCTTGCCCGTTCCCTCTCCCCCAGCCCCTCCGGCCTTCTCTCCCAGCCTCTCTCCCTTGGAGAGAGAGGCGGGTCGAATCTCCCCTCCGGCCCTCTCTCCCGGCCTCTCTCCCTGAGGGAGAGAGGAGGGTCGAGCCTCCCCTCCGGCCCTCTCTCCCGGCCTCTCTCCCTGAGGGAGAGAGGAGGGTCGAGCCTCCCCTCCCCCACGGGGGGAGGGGTCG
>CALHRD010000057.1 GCA_938038385.1 uncultured Burkholderiales bacterium | reverse complement strand
TCCCGCATGCGCATGGGGTAGAGGATACCCCGCAGGTGGTCGGTCTCGTGCTGCACCACGCGGGCGTGGAAACCCTCGACCGTGCGGTCGATCGGCTGGCCGGATGGGTCGAAACCGCGGTAGCGCAGGCGCTTGTGGCGCGGCACCAGCCCGCGCAAACCCGGCAAGGATAAGCAGCCTTCCCAGCCCTCCTCCAATTCGTCCGAGAGAGGAATGAGTTCGGGATTGATCAATACCGTGAAAGGCACCGGCTCCGCTTCGGGGTAGCGTGGGTTGTCCCTGACCTCGAAGATCACGGCCTGCAGGGGCACGCCGATCTGCGGCGCGGCCAGGCCCGCCCCGTTCATGGCCCGCATGGTGTCGGTGAGGTCGGCCACCAAGTGATCGAGCGCTGGCGTAGCGAACGCGGTCACCGCCTCCGCCGGCTGCAGCAGGCGGGGGTCCCCCATGCGCAGGACCTCTCTTACGGCCACGCCATCAGCCCTCGCAACACATGCGCGCGAGATGCACCAGCACCGTGCGGATGCGCTCGGCCGCCTGTTTCAGATTGGCCTCGATGGCCTCGGCAGTGATGGCCTCCTGACTTTCACCACGACCGGCGGCCCAGTTGACGCTCACGGCGATGGCGGCATAGCACAGGCCGATCTCGCGCGCCAGATAGGCCTCGGGCATGCCGGTCATACCCACCATGTCGGCGCCGTCGCGCGCCATGCGGTCGATCTCGGCCTTGGTCTCCAGGCGCGGGCCCTGACTGCAGCCATAGGCACCGCCGTCCAGGTATTCCTCGCCGGCCTCGGCCAGGGCCTGCATGCAGCGCTGACGCATGTCCTCGCAATAAGGCCAGGTGAAATCCAGGTGCGTGACCGGCTTGCCGTCGTAGTCGGCGAAGGTGTGCTCGCGCCCGTGCGTGTAGTCGATGATCTGGTCGGGCACGGCGAACTGGCCGGGCCACATCTCGGGGTGGATGCCGCCCACCGAGGCGATGGAGGCGATGTGCGTCGCACCCTGGCTCGCCAGGGCCCAGATGTTGGCACGGTAGTTGACCAGATGCGGCGGGATGGTATGGCCGTAGCCGTGGCGGGCGAGGAACAAGACGGGGTGGCCCGCCAGTTCGCCGAAGGTGAGCGCCCCGGAGGGCTCGCCGTAGGGGGTGCGCACCACCTGCCGGTGGGTGATGGTCAGACCGGGCAGCTTGGTCAGCCCGGAGCCGCCGATGATGGCTAGCATCATGAGAGAAAAGATGTGAGGGATGAGAGAAAAGAGGGGAGAAAAGTCGACATCTCAATCCTCGCTCAGCTTGCCCTTGACCGCCAGCCTGAGGCCGCCGAGGACGCGTGCGGTCTCCTCCGCTAGTGTATGCAACTCAGCGTGCCGCCGTTCGTCGAGATAGCCGACATCCAAGGCCACATAGAGCTGGGAGCGCAATTCGGCGCACGAACCCTTGGTGATCATGAGAAACCGGTGCAGCTCGGCCTGGCTCCCGCGTTCGAGCCCTTCCGCGATGTTCGACATGACCGACACCGCTGCCCTGCGCATCTGGTCACGCAGACCGTAGTCACGGCATAGTTCCGTGGTAGCCGAGACCTCATAGACCTTGCGGGTGAGCGCACGCGCCTTTTGCCAGGCGATCAGGTCCTCGAAGCGTTTCCATGCCCCCGCCTCCCCTTCTTTTCTCTCGCCTCTCATCACTCATCCTCTCTCAACGCATAAATTCCCGCCAAATTGCGCCACAGCCCGTATGCGTCCATACCCATGCCGAAGACGTAACGGTTGGGCAGGCTCAGGCCGACGAAATCGGCGCGGATGGGCTTGTCGCGGCCGATGTCCTTGTCGGCCAGGACGGCGATACGCACCTCCGCGGCGCCCAATTCGCGGAGCTTGAGGCTCGCGGCCTGCAGGGTGTGCCCCTCGTCGAGGATGTCGTCCATGAGCAGGATGCTGCGGCCGCGGATGTCCTTGCGCGGCAGCACCTCCCAGACGATCTCGCCGCCGCGGGTGGCGTCGCGGTAGCGCGTGGCGTGCAGATAATCGAACTCCAGCGGGAACTCCAGGCGCGGCAGCAGTTGCCCGGCGAACACTACTGCGCCGCCCATGACACACAGGGCGACCGGGAAGCGGTCGGCCATGGCGTCGTTGATGCGGTTGGCCAGACGATCCAGGGCGGTCTCCACCTCGCTCGCGCTGTAGAGCAGCTCGCCGCGATTGAATAGGACCCAGGCGCGTTCGATGTCTGCGTTGTACATGCCTTTTGCGTGTGGATCAGACCTCGGCCCTGCCACGCTGCCGGCTTGCCTCATACAGGCACACCCCGGCCGACACCGAGACGTTGAGGCTCTCGACCCGACCATACATGGGGATGCGCACCAGCACGTCGCAATGCTCGCGCGTCAGGCGGCGCAGCCCGCTGCCCTCCGCCCCCAGCACCAGGGCGACGGGTCCGGCCAGATCGGCATCGGTCACGCTCTGCACTCCGTCCTGATCGGCCCCCACGATGAGGATGTCGCGGTCCTTGAGCTCGCGCAGGGTGCGCGCCAGGTTGGTCACGGCGATGAAGGGGACATGATCGGCCGCGCCGCTCGCCGCCTTGATGGCGGTGGCGTTGAGGCTGGCGGAGCGGTCCTTCGGTGCCAGCACCGCATGCGCACCGAAGGCATCGGCACTGCGCAGACAGGCCCCCAGGTTGTGCGGGTCGGTCACGCCGTCGAGCACCAAGAGCAGGGCCGGTTCGGCCAGATCCTCGAGCAACTCTTCCAGATCGCGCGCCAGCCTGACCGGATCGGCCAGGGCCGCCACGCCCTGACTCCGGCCATGCGCCATGTCATCGACGCGCGCCGCCTCGGTGGCGATGACCCGCACATTGCGCTCCTCGGCCAACCTGAGCACATCGCGCGCCCGCTTGTCGCGCCGTCCCTCGTCCAGATAGATGACGTGGATGCTCCCGGGGTGATGCCGCAGCCGCGACAGCACCGCATGAAAGCCGTGGATGAAGGTTCGCTGAGTCACCGAGAGAAGCACCAACAAGCATTACAACCGAAGCTGCCGTCGGCTTTGGCGCAGGCCAGACCTCGCGCTGCGAGGCTCGAGCCGCTGGCGCGACGTGCAAGGCTGGCGATTGCATCGGGGGGGGCGTCGTGCCAAGCATACACCTCCGGAAATCCCCCGGCGGCTGCGCCGCCACCCCCTTTATCAAGGGGGCGAAATCCCCGGGTGAGTGCGCCGCCACCGCCTTGATCAAGGCGGCGATTGGGTGCCCCCCCTGACAAGGGGGGTGGCCCGAAGGGCGGGGGGGTTCCACTGGCTGCAGCACCCTCCCGATGTACGCCTGAGCCGTTCATCGCGCCCTGCCCCGACCTTTCGTTGTCGTCTTGCCCGCCGCCCGATCGGGCTTTTTGGCGGTTTTTTCTCTGGACTTGGTCTGCCTGCCCGACTCGATCGGGGCCGCTCCTGCGGCCTCATCCACTGCCTGGCCAGGTTGCGCCTCGGCCAGCACGAAGTCGATCTTCGCCGACTCCAGGTCCACCCGCGCCACGCGGATGCGCACGCGGTCGCCCAGGCGATAGCGCTGGCCGGTGCGCTCGCCGAGCATCTGGTGGCGGGCGGCGTCGAAGTGGAAATAGTCGCGCCCCAGGTCGGAGACGTGTACCAGCCCCTCGACGAACACGTCGTTCAGGGCGACGAAGATGCCGAAGCTCACCACCGCGCTGATCACGCCCTCGAACTCCTCGCCCAGCTTGTCCTGCATGTAGAAGCACTTGAGCCAGTTGACCACGTCGCGCGTGGCCTCGTCGGCGCGGCGTTCGGTGGCGGAGCAGTGCGCGCCGATCTCCTCCCAGTTGCCGGGGCTATATTGTTCGCCCGCCAGGCAGGCCTTGATCGCCCGGTGCACGAGCAGGTCGGGATAGCGGCGGATGGGCGAGGTGAAGTGGGTATAGGCCTCGTAGGCCAGACCGAAGTGGCCGACGTTCTCCGGGCTGTACTGCGCCTGCTGCAGCGATCTGAGCATCACCGTCTGCAGCAGCTGTTCGTCCGGCCGGCCCTTGATCTTCTTGAGCAGTTCGGCGTAGTCCTTGGCGTGCGGGTCATCGCCACCGGTGAGCACGAAGCCGAATTCGGCCATGAACTCCTGCAGCGCCTTGAGTTTGACCGGCGTGGGACCCTCGTGGATACGGTACAGGGCCGGATGTTTCTTCTTCTGCAGGAATTCCGAGGCGCAGACGTTGGCTGCCAGCATGCACTCCTCGATCAGCCGGTGTGCGTCGTTGCGCTCGTAAGGCACGATCCGCTCGATCTTGTCGCGCGCATCGAACAGGATCCTGGTCTCCAGCGTCTCGAAGTCGATCGCCCCGCGCGCCCAGCGCGCCTTGAGCATGACCTTGAACAGGCCATGGAGGTCCTGCAGGGGCTGCATCAGCCAGGCCTGGTTGCGGGGCGGCTTGGATGCCCCCGACAGCCAGTCCCACACCTGGGTGTAGGTGAGCCGCGCCTTGGAGTGCATCACCGCCGGATAGAAGCGGTATTTTTTGATGCTGCCGGTGGCAGCGATGTCCATCTCGCACACCATGCACAGGCGGTCCACCTTGGGGTTGAGCGAGCACAGGCCGTTGGACAGCTCCTCCGGCAGCATGGGGATGACGCGGCGGGGGAAGTACACCGAGTTGCCCCGCTCGTAGGCCTCGCGGTCCAGGGGCGAGCCGGGCTGCACGTAGTGGGACACGTCGGCGATGGCCACCCACAGCTTGTAGCCCCTGCCCTGGCTTTGGCAGTACACGGCGTCGTCGAAATCGCGTGCGTCCTCGCCATCGATGGTGACCAGGGGCAGCTCGCGCAGGTCCTCGCGCCCGTCGAGGTCCTTCCTGGTCACGCCCTTGGGGTACTTGCGCGCCTGGGCCAGGGCCTTGTCGGAAAACTCATGCGGCAGATCGTGCTTGCGCAATGCGATCTCGATCTCCATGCCCGGATCGGCATAGTTGCCCAACACCTCGGTGACGCGGCCGGTGGCGGGGGTATGCTTGGTGGGCTGATCGATGATCTCCACCATCACGACCTGACCCAGTTTGGCCTTGAGCTCCGCGCCCGGCGGAATGAGGATGTCCTGGTTGATACGCTTGTTCTCCGCCACCACCCATTGCACGCCCTTCTCGGTGTAATAGCGGCCGACCAGATGGTGGTTGGCCCGCTCGAGCACCTCGACGATCTTGGCCTCCTTGCGGCCGCGACGGTCCACGCCGTGCTCGCGCGCCAGCACCCGGTCGCCGTGCAGCACGCCGTGCATCTCCTTTTCGGACAGGAACATGTCGCCCGAGCCGTCGTCCGGCACGAAGAAGCCGAAGCCGTCCGGATGGCCTTCCACCCGGCCGGCCTTGAGCTCTATCTTGTCCGGCAGGCACAGCGCGCCGCGCCGGTTGAACAACAACTGGCCATCGCGCTGCATGGCGCGCAGGCGGTTGAGGAAGGAATCCCACTCGTCTTCCTCCAGGCCCAGCTTATGGGCCAGCTCCTCCGGGTCCACGGGCTCGCCGGCATCTTCCAGCAGCTGCAGGAGGAACTCCCGGCTCGGCAGGGGTTGGCCATATTTCTCTTTTTCCCGCGCCAGATGCGGGTCCTGCCAGCGCAGGGCCTTCTGGCCGCGCCGTGTGCTCTTGGTTCTGTTCAATGCGTCCTCGTTGACATGCGGATGGGGGGGTCGTTAGAATGCGCGCCTCTTGCCCAGGTGGCGGAATTGGTAGACGCACTAGGTTCAGGTCCTAGCGCTCGCAAGGGCGTGGAGGTTCGAGTCCTCTCCTGGGCACCAAGATGAAAAGGCCGGTTCGGGTTGTTTCCCGTATCGGCTTTTTTCTTTTCCCTGTGGCAGCCTGCGCGCATCGGGGTCGATTATACGCGCTCATGCGGCGTCATCCGCGCCTTTTTCCTGCGTCTGCTCACCGTATTCCTGAGCCTGATCGAGATCCGACTCGATGTCACGGCGGGCAGGGGGCGTGGGATGTCGCTTCCTGTCGCGTTCCACGCGCTGCCGGAAGGTGGGCGTGCGCACCACCCTGGCCACCGGATTGCGCGGGCGGCGGGGTGGGCCGGAGACGCGCTTGGACATGTTCAGGTGCGCTTTCCGAAGTCCTCTGGGTAGGGCGCCAGGGTGGTCAGTCGCGTATCCTCCAGTGCCCCGCCGACGGTGAAATGATAGACCGCCTGCCAGCGCCCGTCAGGGCCCAGGCCGAGCAGGCGGTGCACCTCGTCGTCGAAGAAACAGCCGATGCCAGTGCCGCGCAGGCCGGCGGCTTCCGCCTCCAGATAGAGCACCTGGCCGATCAGGCCGGCCTCCCAATGCCGTTGGCGGTACAGCCAGGGTGCGGCATCGACCTCGGCAAAGTCGGCCAGCATGCTCACGGCAAAACACGAATCCGCGGCGATCGCCTGATGACAGGAGAGCCGCGCAGCTGTCGCGCGCAGGTCGTGCGGCAGCAGCAGATACAGAGGCAGATCCGCCGGGCCCTGCTTGACCCACAGCCAGTCCGGCCGCATGGCCGCCTTCAACACCGGCAGGTCGGCCGGCGTGCGCACCAGGCAGTACAGTCCCGGCTCCAGTCCGTCGACCCGATGCACGAACAACAGGAGATGCAGCGCCGGCGCCCGCTGCCACGCCGTCCAGGGGGGCACATCGGACGCAGGCAGCAGGCGGGCCATGATGGAGAAGAAGGTATCGGCCGGCACGCCCGTGACGCCGTCAAAGGCCTGGGCGCTGCGCCGCTGACGGATCAGCCGGGCCAGGGGTGGGTCAAAGGGCAAAGCGGCCGGACGCGGACGCTCGGGCGGCGCATGTAGGGCTTCAGCCGTCTGCGTGTGCATGATGGTGGCGAGCCCCACCTCCAGCAGTCCTGGCCAGTCGCGGTGTTCCGCACTCAGCCGGTTCGCCCTGCCCTGCCAGCGGCCGGTTTCGACCACTGCCAGGGCATCGGCCGGATCGGTAACGCTTCCGGGCTGCCCGGCCTCCAGCACGAGCAGGCACTCGGCGATTTCCGGCTCTGCCGCCTCGAAGGCCGCCATCTGGTCGAGACCCAGCAAGGCGGCCATCTGGGACTCCGTGACCTGCTCCAGCAGCCTCGGCCGCCAGCCCAACGCGGCGGCGGCAAAGGCGAGCGCACCGATGGCGTGGCCGGTGTCGATCTGGCAGTAGCGGAAGGCGCGTAAGCCGTATTTCCAGGCCTCGCGCCAGACGATGGAGGTCAGGCCGACACATACCGGGAAGCCGGCCTGCGCCGACAGTTCGGCCCGCCGCTCCAGGACGTGGTCGCGGCTCAGATAGTGATAGACGCCAGCCGGCAAGCCGGGCAGATGCGGTGCGAGGAGATAGCCCTCGGTCGGATGCAGGTTGCCGCTGGAGGGGTTACAGCGCAGGGCCCAGCGGTTGGCGCCGTACGCCTTCCACGCTGCGAGCCCCAGGCCGAGTTCGAACAGCGCGCCCAGATGCGGCCGATCAAGCGGTGCAGGTGGCGGCAGCCTGCCTGCGCGCACGTCGGCATATGAGACCTGCAGCCGGTCGGCCAGCAAGGGCAGTCGTACCCGCTCGCAACCGGCATAGACGCGGAAAGGATCGGGCTGATTGGCCCAGTCCAGATGGCCCGGACCGGGCGCATAGCGGTCGAGGTGATGCTTGCTGGCGCGGTGGTAGGCCCGCGCGCCGTGGTCGGCGGTGTCGCTCACGACCGCCGGTACACGTCCTCGAAGCGCACGATGTCGTCCTCGCCGAGATAGGCGCCGGATTGCACCTCGATCATGTGCAGCGGGATCCTGCCGGGGTTCTCCAGACGGTGTGTGGTGCCCAGCGGGATGTAGGTGGACTGGTTCTCGGTGAGCAGCTCCTCGTGCCCGTCGCGCGTGACGCGGGCGGTGCCGGAGACGACGATCCAGTGCTCGGCGCGGTGGTGGTGCATCTGCAACGAGAGCTTCTCGCCCGGCTTGACCATGATGCGCTTGACCTGGAAGCGCTCGCCGGCGTCGATGCCCTCGTACCAGCCCCAGGGGCGGTAGACGCGGGTGTGGAATTCGTGTTCGCTGCGGTTGTGTGTCTTCAGGTGCTCCACCACCTTCTTCACGTCCTGGGCGCGCGACTTGTCGGCGACCAGGACGGCGTCGGCGGTCTCGACGATGAGCAGATCGCTGACACCGATGGCGGCGACCATGCGCGACTCCGCCCGCACATAGCTGTCGCGCACGCCGTCCAGATAGACGTCACCGCGGCTGGCATTGCCGCCGGCGTCCTTCGCCGCAACCTCCCACAGGGCGGACCAGGCGCCGATGTCGTTCCAGCCCATGTCGGCCGGCACCACGGCGGCATGGCGGGTGTGTTCCATCACTGCATAGTCGATCGAATCGGCAGGGCAGGCCTCGAAAGCGGCCCGGTCGAGGCGGTGGAAGTCCAGGTCCTGCCGGCCACGCTCCAGGGCCTGCTCGCAGGCGTTCACCAGCTCGGGCCTGAGGCCGCGCAATTCGTCCAGGAAGCGCTGCGCCGGGAAGAGGAACATGCCGCTGTTCCAATAATGGTCGCCGCTGGCGAGGAAGGCTTCGGCGCTGGCGCGATCCGGCTTTTCGACGAAGCGGGCGACCCGGCGCGCCGTCGTCTCCGCCAGGGCCTCGCCCTGCTGGATGTAGCCGTAGCCGGTGTGCGGCGTATCGGGCACGATGCCGAAGGTGACCAGATGCCCGCTGCGCGCTGCCTTCAAACCCTCGCCGACAGCGGCATGGAAGGCCGTCACGTCCTTGATCAGATGATCGGCCGGCAGCAGCAGCATGAGCGCTTCCGGGTCCCGACGGGTCAGCACGAGGGCGGCGACGGCGGCGGCCGGGGCGGTGTTGCGCCCTACCGGTTCGAGATAGATGCCCAGCGGGGCGACGCCGATCCCGCGCATCTGTTCGGCGATGAGGAAACGGTGCTCGTCGTTGCACACGATGAGCGGCGCCGCCACGTCCGGCAGGCCGTCCAGGCGCAGCACCGTCTCCTGCACCAGGGTGAGCTCGGAGGCCAGAGGGAGCAACTGCTTGGGCAGGGCGGCACGCGACAGCGGCCACAGCCGGGTGCCCGAGCCACCGGAGAGGATCACGGGGTAGAGTGTCATGGGCTAGGTTTCCTTGCAGTGGGTTAGCGTGAAAGTCGCGCGAGCGACCACGAAGCTCCCCTGCCCCCCCTCACCCCCGACCCCTCCCCCCGTGGGGGAGGGGAGGCTCGACCCACCTCTCTCCCTGGGGGAGAGAGGCCGGGAGAGAGGGCCGGAGGGGCTCAAGGTGAGGGAACGGACATGGCCGCTTTCAACCTCTGGGGTGGCTTTGGCCATGTACGTTAGCTAATCGGTACGGTCCATGCAGAGCTTCAGTGCCTCGCGCCAGTCCGGCAGGCGCAGGCCGAACGCCCGTGCGAGTTTGCCATTGTCCAGGCGGGAGTTGGCGGGTCGCCGCGCAGGCGTCGGGTAGTCCGAGCTGGGGATGGGCGTGAGCCGGGTCGCATAGCCGCCCAGCTCGGCGATGGCGGTAGCGAAACCGTGCCAGGAGGTCTCACCGGCATTGGTCAGGTGATAGGTGCCCCAGGGCTCGGGCCGGTCCGCCCCGCGCGCCGGGGACAGGCACTGCGCCAGGACTTGCGCCGTGGCTTCGGCGATCATACGCGACCAGCTCGGCGCACCGATCTGGTCATCGACGATCCTGAGTTCCGGCCGTTCCTGCATGAGCCGCTGCATGGTCAGGAGGAAGTTGCCGCCGCGTGCGCCGTAGACCCAGCTCGTGCGCAGAATCAGGTGGCGCGCACCGCTGGCAGCGATGGCCTGCTCGCCCTCCAGCTTGCTGGCGCCGTAGACGTTGAGCGGGTTGGGCGCATCGTCCTCCAGGTAGGGGCCGGCCTTGCGCCCGTCGAAGACATAATCGGTGGAATAGTGCACCAGGATGGCGCCGCAGCGCCAGGCCTCCTCGGCCAGGATTCCGGGCGCGATGCCGTTCACTGCGCGGGCACGCTCCGGCTCGCTCTCCGCCTTGTCCACCGCCGTGTAGGCCGCCGGGTTGACGATGAGCCGGGGCGCGATCCCGCGCACCGTGGCGCGGATGGCGTCCGGGTCGCTCAGGTCCAGGGCGCGGCTGTCCAAACCGACCACCCGCCCGAGCGGGGCCAGGGCGCGCCGCAGCTCCCAGCCGACCTGGCCGTTCACGCCGGTGAGCAGGATGTGGGCGTCGAGCATGGTTTGTGGTTGCGTTCGTGGTTCCTGGTGTTGATGCCAACCCCCCGCCTTGCGGGTCGGGGGTTCATGCGTAAACATCCGCCTCCGCCAGCGTGCTGCCCAGCTTGTCCTTGGCCGAAAGGATGGGTTCGCCCGCCATGGGCCAGTCGATGCCGATCTGCGGATCGTTCCAAAGCAGGCAACGTTCGTGCTCGGGGGCATAGAAGTCGGTCGTCTTATAGAGGAAATCGGCATACTCGGACAGCACCAGAAAGCCATGCGCGTATCCCGGCGGTATCCACAGCATGCGCTTGTTCTCCTCCGTGATTTCCACCCCCTCCCAGCGGCCGAAGGTGGGCGAGGAGCGCCTCAGATCCACCGCCACGTCGTATACCGCTCCGCGCACCACGCGCACCAGCTTGCCCTGGGGCTGGAGTATCTGGTAATGCAGGCCGCGCAGCACGTGGCGCGCGGAACGGGAGTGATTGTCCTGCACGAACTCGGTGGGTAGGCCCAGTTCGGCGAAGCGCCGACGGTTGTAGCTTTCCATGAAAAAGCCGCGCGCGTCGCCGAACACCCGTGGTTCCAGGATCAGCACACCCGGCAGCCCGGTCTCGATCACGTTCATCAGAACACCCTCTCCTTCAGCATGGCCAGCAGGTAGTGGCCATAGGCATTTTTCCGCAGCGGTTCGGCGAGCCGCTCGACCTGTGCCGCGTCGATGTAGCCCTGGCGGTATGCGATCTCCTCCGGGCAGGCGATCTTGAGGCCCTGGCGTTTCTCGATGGTCTCGATGAACAGCGAGGCCTCCAGCAGCGATTCGTGCGTGCCGGTGTCCAGCCAGGCGTGGCCCCGGCCCATGACCGTGACGTTGAGCTCGCCCCATTCCAGATAGCGGCGGTTCACGTCGGTGATCTCCAGCTCGCCGCGCAGCGAGGGCTTGAGGCTGCGGGCGATATCCACGACCCGCTGGTCATAGAAATAAAGCCCGGTCACGGCGTAGCGCGACTTCGGCCGGGCGGGCTTCTCCTCGATGCTGACCGCACGCCCCTGCGCATCGAACTCCACCACGCCGTAGCGCTCCGGGTCGTGCACCGGGTAGGCGAACACCGTCGCCCCGCTCTCCCGGCCAGCGGCGGCCTGCAGGTCCTGGCCCAGCTCGTGGCCGTAGAAGACGTTGTCGCCCAGCACCAGGGCGCTGGGGTCGTCGCCGATGAAGTTGGCACCGATGACGAAGGCCTGGGCGAGCCCCTCCGGCGCCGGCTGGATGGCGTAGTAGATGGACAGCCCCCACTGCCCGCCGTCGCCCAGCAGCTGCTCGAAGCGCGGCGTATCCTGCGGCGTGGAGATCACCAGGATGTCGCGGATGCCGGCCAGCATCAGGGTGGAGAGCGGGTAGTAGATCATCGGCTTGTCGTACACCGGCAGCAGCTGCTTGGAGACGACCTGGGTCACCGGGTAGAGCCGTGTGCCGGAGCCGCCGGCGAGGATGATGCCTTTCATGCGCGAACCCTCACCAGCCACTCGACGCCACCAACGCGGCGAGCGCGCGATCGTCGGTTAGCAACTTCATGTCCTCGAGCCGTGCCTGCGCCGCCAGCATCCGGTCGAACGGATCGCGGTGCCTGCCTTTGAACAGCCCCGCAGCCAGCACGTGCTCGATGGTCACCGGAACCCCGATCCAGCGCTCCCCCTCGATCGGGCGGTGGAATCCCTGCACCAGCGGCTCCGCCTGCGGCATCCGCCCGCGGCGATACTTGATCGCGATCTCCCACGCCGAGGCGCTGCTGACGAAGACCTAGTTGGCGGGATCGCTTATCAGGCTCGCGACGCGGCTGGGCAGGGCGGGGTCGTACAGGAGCCACCAGACCAGGATGTGGGTGTCGAGCAGCAGCTTCAACGGCCTTCCCAGAGGCGAAGCTCCTCCTCCGGCAAGGGCTCGAAGAACGCCTTGGTCAGCTTGAACTTGCCTTTCAGCGCCCCGGGCTTGCGCGGCTGCGAAGCCTCGAGCGGCACGAGCCTCGCATACGGCTTGCCCGCCTTGGCGAGGACGATGGTTTCACCACGATGCGCCCGCTCGAGCAGCTTCGAGAGGTGGGTCTTGGCTTGGTAAGCATTGGCGACGCTCTTGCGGGTATCCATGGTGCGACCGGACTAAGCAGGTGGACTAGGCCGGACCTTAGCGCCTGCCGCCGACGCGCGCAACCGGTGCGGTCCGGCTGATTACCAGCGCGCTGAGTAATTCGCCTCGATCCACGCCCGGTACTCCCCCGAACGCACCGACGCGACCCACTCGGCGTTGGCGAGATACCACTCGACGGTCCTGCGCAGCCCCGATTCGAAGCTCTCGCGCGGCCGCCAGCCGAGCTCGCGTCCGATCTTGGCGGTGTCCATCGCGTAGCGCCAATCGTGCCCCGGCCGGTCCTTGACGAAGGTCACGAGGTCCTCGTAGCGGCCGGCAGCGCGCGGCCGCAGCTCGTCGAGCGTCGCGCAAATACGTTTCACCACGTCGAGGTTCCTGCGCTCGGCGTTCCCGCCGATGTTGTAGGTTTCGCCCGGGCGCCCGCGCTCGAGCACCCGCCGGATCGCGCTGCAGTGGTCGCCGACGTACAGCCAGTCGCGCACGTTCGAGCCGTCGCCGTACACCGGCAGCGGCTTGCCGTCGAGCGCGGTGAGCAGCATCAGCGGAATCAGTTTCTCGGGGAACTGGTACGGACCGTAGTTGTTGGAGCAGTTGGTGGTCAGGACCGGCAGGCCGTAGGTGTGGTGATAGGCCCGCACCAGGTGATCGGAGCCCGCCTTGGAAGCGGAGTAGGGGCTGTTCGGTGCGTATGGCGTCGTCTCGGTGAACGCCGGATCGTCGGGGCCGAGCGAGCCGTACACTTCGTCGGTCGAGACGTGCAGAAACCGGAACGCCTCTTTCTCGGCGGCTCCCAGGGTGCTCCAGTGAGCGCGCGCGGCCTCGAGCAGGGTGAAGGTGCCCACGACGTTGGTCTGGATGAACTCGGCCGGTCCGTGGATCGACCGGTCGACATGACTCTCGGCGGCGAAGTGCACGATCGCACGCGGCCGGTGCGCGGCGAGCAGCCGGTCGATCGCGTCCCGGTCGCAGATGTCGGCGCGGACGAACGTGTGCCGCGGATCGCGTTCTAGGGGCGCGAGGTTTCGCAGGTTGCCGGCGTAGGTGAGCTTGTCGAGCACGATGATGCGCTCGTCGCTGCGGGCCAGCGCGTGGCGCACGAAGTTGCAGCCGATGAATCCCGCGCCTCCGGTGACGAGCCAGCCCGACATGCCTAGACGTAGGTCCCCGACGGTACCG
>CALHRD010000056.1 GCA_938038385.1 uncultured Burkholderiales bacterium | reverse complement strand
GCGCGCCCTGGCGGTCGGAGCGCGGCCATTTCGTGCGCTTGCTCGTCGGCCATAGGCACGGCTATGGCCTCCTCCCAACCGCCCGAACTGCCTCGCGCTCCACCTCGCCATCATCGCGCGTCCTAATGGACAATCTGGGTTAAACAGTGCGACCCCGCACAGGTAACACGGCTAAATTCCATGACTACTCTGCGCATCATCAGCCTCTGTTGCGTTCCCCTGCTTGCCGCCGGCACCGCTCAGGCCGACTGGCTGGAGCAGTTGATGAAGAAGGCTCGGGAACTGAAGACCGTCCCGGTGACGCAGACGGCCGCTACCGCACTGAGCGACGAGGACATCGTCCGCGGCCTCAAGGAGGCCCTGGCGCAGGGCAGTCGGCAGGCAATCGACCGGCTGGGCAGGGCAGGGGGATATCTGAACGACCCCAATGTGCGCATCCCCATGCCGGACAATCTGCAGAAGGTGGAAAAGCTGCTGCGCACCCTGAAGCAGGACAGGTTGGTGGACGAGTTCGTCGCCAGTCTGAACCAAGCCGCGGAAAACGCGGTGCCCGAGGCGGCGGCCATCATCGGCGACAGCCTGGCGAAGATGACCCTGGAGGATGCCCGCGGCATCCTGAAGGGTCCGGATGATGCTGCGACCCAGTATTTCCGCAAGACCGGCGAGGCCCAGATCAGGGAACGGTTCATGCCCCTCGTCCGCCAGGCGACGGAACGGGCCGGCGTCACGTCCGCATACAAACGCCTCATGTCGCGGGCCGGCCCCTATGCCCAGCTCGTGGGCAGCCAGGCCACCGACCTGGACGGTTACGTCACGGACAAGGCCATGGACGGCTTGTTCAAGATGATCGCGGAGGAGGAAAAGCGCATACGTCAGGACCCCTTCGCCCGTACCACCGATCTGCTGAGAAAGGTCTTCGGTACCGTCATGAAATGAGCCCGAGATATATGTGTGCACAGGTTATAAAAAAATCGAATCCAACGATCTGCACTCATCCCTTGTCAAGTGTGCATCACAGGTGGATTATTTCGATTAATGAGTCTATAAGTTTATGTTTTGCGACCCGATGCATATCGCCGTTGGGCAGGCAAGAGGACAGGACTGGACTTGTTCGCCGGCAAGCCGGGGAGCGTGGCCAGGGAGAAGGCAGCGCGCTCAAACCATCCAGGGCGCTCACCACCGTAGAGGAGATGGATTGATGAACGAATCCCGCAAACCCGCTACCCGCACCGGTATCAGCCTGCTGGTCATGGCCCTGACCCTGACACTGGCCGCGCCGGTGTTGGCCGCACCGGCCACGACCAAGTCCGGCGTGACGGCGAGCAAGCACCAGACGGCCAGCGCCAAGAGCCAGAAACCGCAGTTGGCGAAAAAGGCACCAGCCGCGCTCGGTAACACCGTGGCGGCCAAGCTGGCACCCACGGTTGCGGTCAGCCAACCATCAATGCAGCTCGCTGTGCCTGCCGAGACACAGGTGCTGCCAGCCGTGACTGCCGGGGTGATGCCTGCGGCCGCCAGCGTTGCAGCCTCCGTTCCCGCGGTCGTCATGACGGCCGCCCCGATGGCGCCGCGCGCCACTCCGGCAGCCCAGACGGTCAATCCCTATCTGGCCGGCTGGTACCGCCCCGTCCCCGCGGCCGCCCTGCCCGCCATGGCCGTGAGTCAGCTCAATGACAACGCCCGTTATGTCAGCGACAGTGTGACCGCCATTCCGGGCAAGCTGGCCGACGCGCTGCCCAGCTTCAAGACGGTGCACCCGACGGGCGGACGCGATCTTGTCGTGGCGAACCTGAAATGTCCGGTGGAGATGATGACCGGGCAGTACATGCTGCCGGCGAACGCGATGCGCGAGGGTGTCAACGGTCTGTTCGGCAAGCTCAACGAGACCCAGCTCCTGAAATTCGACATCCAGCTGGTCTGCAGCTGAATCCGGGCGGCCGTCCGCCGGTCCAGTCGGGGCGCACCGTCCAGCCTCACAAAACCCCGACCGCAGGTGGGAACCGGCGGACGGGGTTTTGTTTGCCTGTGTTCCCGACGATGCGATGTGTAGGGGGATTGCGCGTGGGGTCAACACGCCCGTCCAAGAAGGTCTATAAAAAATTAAAGTTGTCACGTGACGCAACCGAACATATCCATGCGCAGAGTGAAAACGAGATCATGAGCAGAGCATCGAGCAGGGCGCAGTGGCGTTCGCGCCTGAGTACAGGGTTGCAGGGTATCGCCATCGCCGTGTCGCTGATCATCGCCGCGTCCGCTTTGGCGGCGCCGCAGGCGGAGCAGCGCAAGTCCGTAGCGGACAGGAAGGCGCAGGCAGGCCGGCAGGTGAGCAAGCCAGCCACGCTCGTGCGAACCCAGTCGCCCGGCGCAACGGCACAGCGAACGGGGCCTGACGGCGAAACCGCGTCGAGGGCAAAGCCCGCTGTCGCGCCGCCGGTTAGCGTAAGGGCAGAGACAGCCCCCGCGCCCGCCGCGACATCCCCGGCGGCCGCCATATCCCTACCGGCGACGCCCACACACGGCGAAGCGGCGTTGGGGAATACACATGCGCCGACCGTGAACCCCTATCTCGCCGGCTGGTTCACGCCCACGCCGGTGTCAGAGATACCGAATCTGGCGGTACAGCAGCTGAATGTCAGCGCGCAATGGGCCATACAGAGCGTGACGACGCTACCGGGCAAGGTCGTCGATCTGCTGCCCAGCATCAAGCGGGTCTTCCCCACCGGCGGTCGCGAGCTCTGGGTGGTGAACGGCAAGTGCCCGGTCGAGATGGTTACCGGCCAGTATCTGCTGCCCGCCAATGTCGTGCGCGATGCCATCAGCGGTTTATTGGAGACGATCAACGAATCCCGCTTGCTGGCGTTCGATATCCAGTTGGTTTGCAGTTGAGGGTACGGCAGACTCTCGGTCAGCAGGGTGCGGCTGCGCAAACCACCGCACGCCATCAGGGGGCCGGTTCTCCGACCGCATAGCGCAGGCGTGCCAGCCCTTCACTGTCGCGCTCGATCCAGGCCAGGTGCAGCTTGCCGGCCTCGTCCAGGGCGATGACCGGATCGCTCTGGCTGCCGGGGCCGCCGGCAGGCGAAACGTTGTCGGCGTAGCGTCCGTCCGGTCGCAGCCAGGTCAGCCAGATATCTGCCGTGCCGTCGCGTTCGTCATCCCAGGCGATGGCGAGAACGCCCCGCGCATTGCCCGCCGCTGCGGCATGCCATTGTGCGATGGCGTCGCCGAAGCTGTCCTGGGCGATGCCGTCCGGACCCCAGTTCAGACCGCCGTCCTCGCTCAGGGCGGCGTAGACGTCGTAGCCGGAGAGGAAGTCGCGCTTGTCCAGCCAGACCGCAGCCAGCCGCTCGCCGCCGAGGCTGGCCAGGGTGGGGCGCATGGCGCCGGTGCCGCGCCCCAGTTCGCCGTTGATGCGGCCGGTGGGGTTTTGGCTGATGCGCCGGGGTGACGACCACCTGCCGCCGTCCTGGCTGGTGCTGCCATAAATCACCGTGTGTCCCAGTCTGCGGTCTTCCCAGGCCAGGGCGAGGCCGGAGGCGGTGGCGGCCAGGACGGGATGGAGCTGATCGTCGGTGACCGGGGCTGCGTCGGCCGCCTGGACATTGCCGGCGACCAGCCGCCCCTCGGGCGTGATGTGCAGATGCGCGTGCCTGATCCGCCGCCAGCGCCCGTCAGGTTCGCTCCAGGTGGCGTGCAGTCCGAGGGCCGGATGCCACGCCAGGCTGCCCTGACCGCCACGCACCGAGAGCCCGAGCACGGGGCCGAGGCCGGCCGGGGTGAGCAGGGCGACGCCCACCCCCTGTTCGTCTTCCCAGATCAGGGCGAAGCGGCCCTCGGGCAGGGCGGAGACGGCCGGCTCGAAGCATTCACCCCGACCGAAGGAGTGAACGACGAACTCAGGTTGCGCCCTTTCGATGATGGCCACATGGCAGGCGGGAGCGCCGCTGCGGCTGTCCTCCCAGGCAAGGGCGATGCGCCCGCCCGAGGCGGCGATCGCCTTGCGGCCGGAGGCATCGAGGTGCGGAAAGGCGGTGGGCGAGGCGGGGGTGATGTCCATGGGCGCGCCGAACTGCCAGCCCGCCTGGGCCGCCATGCTCAGGCAGGTCGCCGCCACCAGCAAGGCGGCTACGGGCCAGCGCCGTGCCATGGCTTTCACGGCCTGTTGCCCAGGAACTCGAGCAGGCTCTGCCTTTCGTGGTGACCGCCGCGCACATAGCGGTCGTAGTCCTTGAAGTCCTGCACGGTCTTGTAGCCCGGGATCTTGGCGATCAGCTTGCCCTGCGGGGTAAGGAACACGAACAGCGGGGTGGCGTAAGCCCCCAGCCGGGCACCCAGTTCCGCCTCGGTGATGCGTTCGCCGCTGGGCAGGCGCAGGCGCTTGCCACCTTCGGCATCGACGTAGACCAGGCTGTAGTGGGTCTGGTAGATGGCCTTGATCTCCGGGTCGGTGAAGGTTTTGCGGTTGGTGTGGTCGCACCAGGCGCAGCCGTAGCGCCCGAAATAGAGCAAGACCGGCTTGTTCTCCACCTGGGCGCGCCTGAGGCCGGTGTCGTAGTCGACGAAGTCATAGCCGGCAGGCGCTTCGGCATGGGCCGGGATGACGAGGACGCAGGCGAGGATGGCGAAGAGAGGGGTCTGCATGATTTGGGCCGGAGTCTGGAGGTAGACGAATCTTAGCCCTGAATCCGTGTCGATGCTGCCTGTTGCCTTGTAGCTCGGGCTTCAGCCCGACACCCACCCCGTTGGATTGAAGTCCGACCTAAACCGGGTTGGTCGTGATCGACACGGATTCAGGTTGGCTTGATTACGCCCGAGCTGACCTCATTGCCGGCAGTTGGCGCTCAGTCGCCGAAATTGGTCCAACCCCCCGTGCGCTCAGCACCCGGGGGTGAACGGGCGGGACGGTCTTGACCTTGCCGGCCACCGGCGCCTTGTGCGGTTTGTCCTGGCTGGTGCCGAGGTGGGTGCCGTCGGGGGCGAGGATGGCTGCGTAGCGACCGGGGCTGTCACCGCCTGCGGTGAGGATGCCTATCCGTTTGCTCATTCGTGTTCTCCCCTGGTCGAGTCGCCCTCCCATGATCGCCAGGTTCGGCCCGGTCTGAGGGCATGGACTAAGCTGGTATGGAGCAGCGATGTCGCAAGGTGCGGGGGAAATGCATGGACTGGAATGTGATCGTCACCGTACTGGCCGGGCCGGGACACCAGAAGGGCCTGCTGCAGGGGCTAAAGGGTCATGGGGAATTTCACGCCACGGACTTCAACCCAGATTGTCCATTAGGACGCGCGATGATGGCGAGGTGGAGCGCGAGGCAGTTCGGGCGGTTGGGAGGAGGCCATAGCCGTGCCTATGGCCGACGAGCAAGCGCACGAAATGGCCACGCTCCGACCGCCAGGGCGCGCGTAGGCCCGTA
>CALHRD010000055.1 GCA_938038385.1 uncultured Burkholderiales bacterium | reverse complement strand
GCTGCGCGGCGGCGCCAGCGACGACGAACTGGCAACCGCCATCGGCCGGGCCATGGACCTCAAACCGGAGCGGCACGAATTCCGCGAACAGCCGGATAAGCTCATCCGCTTCATGAACATGACAGGGGGGTGAGCCCCCTGCCGGGCAGTCCATGCGCCGCACGCGACGAAGATCGCGATTTCGGCATGGCATCGGTCATTGGAACCGGTGCTGTAATGGTGCCGGCAGTCCGACTCGAACGGACGACCTACCGCTTACAAGGCGGTTGCTCTACCAACTGAGCTATGCCGGCAGTGCAGCAGGGAGACAGCTCCCGGCCATCGGTACCCCGCATCACTTGACGACCCGCAGCCGGGGTTTGCCCTTGGGCTTGTCCGGTCCGGATCCGGTGATCCCATCCTGCGCGCTGAACGCTTCATCGCTGCTTGTGCCGGCGGCCTCTGCCCCTTCTCCAGGGGGTGCGGAAGGCGGGAACACCATACCCTCACCGGTTTCGCGCGCGTAGATGGCGAGCACGTTCGGCACGGGGACGAGGATGTCATGGGAGACGCCGCCAAAGCGGGCGGAAAAACTCACCCACTCGTTGTCCATCTGCAGGTTGCGTACCGCGTTGGGTCCGATGTTGAGGACGATCTGCCCTTCCCTGACGAATGCCGAGGGGACCCGGCTGCGGGCGTCGACCCGAACACTGATGTAGGGCGTGTAGCCGCTGTCCACGCACCACTCATAGAGGGCGCGCAGCAGATAGGGTTGCTGGGGCTGGCCGCTCACTTGCGCATGGCCTTCTCCACCGGCGTGAGGGCGTCGATGAAGGCCTGTCGACTGAAGATCCGCTCGGCATACTTGAGCAGCGGCGCGGCCTGCTTGGGCAGGGCGATACCATAGTGATCCAGGCGCCACAACAGGGGGGCGATGGCCACGTCCAGCATGGAATAGTCCTCGCCCAGCATGTATTTCTGCTTGGTGAAGATGGGGGCGATGGCGGTCAGATTGTCGCGGATGATGATACGTGCCTGGTCCGCAACCTTCTGAGCCGCTTCCTGGATCTCCAGCACATGGCTGAATAGGTCACGCTCGAAGTTGAACAGAAACAGACGCGCCCGCGCCCGCATGACGGGATCGGGCGGCATGAGCTGCGGATGGGGAAATCGCTCGTCGATGTACTCGTTGATGATGTTGGATTCGTACAGGACCAGATCGCGCTCGACCAGGACCGGCACCTGGTTGTAGGGATTCATGGCCGCGATCTCTGCCGGCAGGTCGTGCAGGTCGACGTCACGGATCTCGAAATCCATGCCCTTCTCGTGCAGGACGATGCGGCAGCGATGGCTGAAGGGGCAGGAGGTGCCCGAATATAGGATCATCATGGCCGTCAACCTCCTTGGCTCTAGTGAACGTCCCGCCAGAATTCCTTCTTCAGGTAGAAGGCCACGACGAAGAACAAGGACAGGAACAGGATGACCGCGACCCCCGTCCGCATGCGCTGCGCCTTCGCCGGCTCGCCCATCCAGGTCAGATAGTTGACCAGATCGGCCACCAGGGCATCGTACTCGGCCAGTGTCATCTTGCCGGGTTTGGCGAGCGCCAGACGCTCGATCACGTGGTGCGGCTTGCCGTCCTCGCCGGTCACTTCATGCACGACCGGCGTCAGGTGCCCCTGCAGTTCATGCAGGACATGCGGCATGCCGACCTTGTCGAACACAAGGTTGTTCCATCCCGTCGGGCGGCTGTCGTCACGATAGAAGGTGCGCAGATAGGTATAGACCCAATCGGCACCCCGCGAGCGCGTAATGACGGTGAGGTCCGGGGGGGCGGCGCCGAACCACTCCTTGGCATCCTTCGGACGCATCGCCACGGTCATGGTCTCGCCCGGCTTGTCCGCGGCATAGAGCAGGTTGTCCTTGATCTGGGCCTCGGTCAGACCGATGTCGGTCATGCGGGTATAGCGCATGTAATTTGCCGAGTGGCAGTTCAGACAGTAGTTGACGAACACGCGTGCGCCACGCTGCAGGGATTCCTGATCGTTGATGTTTACCGGCGCCTTGTCCAGCCTGACCTCGGCACCGGCGGCATGGACGCCGAAGGGCAATCCAAGCACCAGGACGAGCAGGCTGCCGACGATACGCTTCTGGGTCTTGCTCATTTTGCGGTCACCCTTTCCGGTTCCTGTTTGTGGGCATCGTGTTTGGTATACCAGGGCATGAGAAGGAAAAAGGCGAAATAGACCACGGTCAGGACACGGGCGATCCAGGTGTAGAGTTCGGTCGCCGGCAGGATGCCCAGCCAACCCAGGCCGATGAAGGCGATCACGAACAGGGTCAGGGCGATCTTGAAATAGGGGCCGCGGTAGCGTATGGACTTGACCGGCGAGCGATCCAGCCAGGGCAACAGGAAGAAGATGAGCACGGCCACGCCCATGGCCAGCACACCCGGGAACTGGGAGCCAAACATGGGAGGGATCGCACGCAGAATGGCGTAGTAGGGCGTGAAATACCACACCGGGGCGATATGTTCCGGCGTCTTCAGGGGATCGGCCGGGATGAAGTTGTTGGCCTCCAGGAAATAGCCGTTCATCTCGGGTGCGAAGAACACGATGGCCGAGAACACGATGAGGAAGACCACCACCCCCAGGATGTCCTTCACCGTGTAGTAGGGATGGAAGGGGATACCGTCCAGGGGCCGGCCCTGCTCGTCCTTCTTCTTCTTGATTTCGACGCCGTCCGGGTTGTTGGAGCCGACTTCATGCAAGGCGACGATGTGGGCGGCGATCAGACCCAGCAGGACCAGCGGCAGGGCGATGACGTGAAAGGCGAAGAAGCGGTTGAGGGTGGCATCCGATACCACGTAGTCGCCGCGTATCCAGATGGAAAGGTCCTCGCCGATGAACGGCACGGCGGCGAACAGGTTGACGATCACCTGTGCGCCCCAGTATGACATCTGGCCCCACGGCAGCAGGTAACCCATGAAGGCCTCGGCCATCAGGACCAGGTAGATCAGCACGCCGAAGATCCAGATCAGTTCGCGCGGCTTGCGGTGCGAACCGTACAGCATGGCGCGGAACATGTGCAGGTAGACGACGATGAAGAAGGCCGAGGCGCCGGTGGAGTGGGCGTAGCGTATCAGCCAGCCGTAAGGCACGTCGCGCATGATGTACTCGACCGAGGCAAAGGCCTGGCTCGCATCCGGCTTGTAGTTCATGGTCAGGAAGATGCCGGTGACGATCTGGATCACCAGCACCAGGATGGCGAGCGACCCGAAGTAGTACCAGAAGTTGAAGTTCTTCGGTGCGTAATACTCTGACAGGTGTGCCTTCCAGGTCGCGGTCAGGGGGAAGCGCGCATCCACCCAGTTGAGCAGTTTCTCCATGGTCTAGATCCCTATTGAATTAGGCGCTGGCGCCCTGATCCTCGCCGATGAGCACCTTGCTCTCGCTCAGGTACTTGTGCGGCGGCACCACCAGGTTGGTCGGCGCGGGCGAGCCCTTGAAGACGCGCGCCGCCATGTCGAAGCGGGAACCGTGACAAGGGCAGAACCAGCCCCCCGGCCAGTCCGCGCCCAAATCGGCCGGACCGACCTCCTTGCGGTAGGTCGGTGAGCAACCCAGGTGGGTACAGATGCCGACCACGATGAAATACTCGGGTTTGATGGCGCGGGTAGGGTTCTTGCAGTAGGGTGGCTGCTGGTTGGTGTTGTCCGAGTTGGGGTCGGTCAGCTTGTCATCATGCTTGCCCAGCAGTTCCAGCATCTCAGGCGTGCGGTGCACCACCCATACCGGTTTGCCGCGCCATTCCACGTCTACCTTCATACCCGGCTCGATCTTGGACAGGTCCACCTCCACCGGGGCCCCGGCAGCCAGGGCACGCGCGCTGGGATTCATGCTGAAGACGAAGGGCAAAGCGGCACCCACTGCAGCCACCCCACCCAGCGTCGAACTCATCGCCACCAGGAAGCGGCGCTTGGAACTGTCCACGGTCATTTCACTCATACCCATTCCAGACTGATGGTCTCTGAATCTGTCGATAAAAGCCCGCGCCAAGAAACCGTGGCCGCCGATCTCGGATATCCGGATCGGCAGTACGTCTGGCCAGGCCAATAAATCTGTGTATTGTACATAAAAGGCTCGCAGGACTTAAACTGCTTCCTGAATCCGTGTCGATGCCGCCGGTCGCCTTGTAGTTCGGGCCTAAGCCCGACACCCAACCCGTCGCACCAGAGTCCGACCTACAAAGGGTTGGTCGTGATCAACACGGATTCAGGTGCTTCGTCAGGACAGGGGGCAAGCAGCCCCAGGCTGCCGCTATAATCGGCTATTGAAGTTAGCGCCTGGTTCCCGAGCAAAGCACCCGAGATGCATAAAGTCTGGCTGACCTTCGCCCAGCTGGTCACGGCCGCCGCCATCCTGCTGGCAGCCCTGCTGGCCCTGGACCGGTTCTTTCCGGGCATGCTGCCGCGCAATGGCTCGGATGTGACCGTCCGCGAAGTCGCCCATGGCGGGGCGGCGCACACGGTGTCGACGTTCGCGGATGCCGCCCGGAAATCACTGCCCTCAGTGGTGAACATCAACACCACCAAGCAGGTCAGAGTGCCACAGCATCCCCTGATGAACGACCCCTTCTTCCGCCGCTATTTTGGCCAGAGCGAGGATAGTCGCCCGCGGCGGGTATCGAACCTGGGCTCGGGCGTGATCGTCAGCCCAGACGGCTACATCCTGACCAACCACCACGTCGTCGAGGCTGCGGACGAAATCCAGGTGTCCCTCCCGGACGGGCGCAATCTGCCGGCGGAACTGGTGGGCACCGACCCCGACACCGACCTGGCGGTATTGCGGGTCAGGCAGACCGGCCTGCACGCCATCACCTTCGCCAAATCGGACAGCGTGCAGGTGGGTGACGTGGTGCTGGCCATCGGCAACCCCTTCGGTGTGGGCCAGACGGTGACCATGGGCATCGTCAGTGGCTTGAACCGCAGCCATCTGGGCATCAATACCTTCGAGAACTTCATCCAGACCGACGCCGCCATCAACCCCGGCAACTCCGGCGGGGCGCTGGTGGATGCGGCCGGAAATCTGGTCGGCATCAACACCGCCATTTTCTCGCGCAGCGGCGGCAATCTGGGCATCGGTTTCGCCATCCCGGTGTCGCTCGCCAGTCAGGTGATGCAGCAGATCATCAACCAGGGCGGCGTGACGCGCGGCTGGGTGGGGATCGAGGTGCAGGACATCACCCCCGAGATCGCCGATTCCTTCGATCTGCAGAGCACCGAAGGCGCACTCATCGCCGGCGTGCTGCGCGGCGGCCCGGCCGACAGGGCGGGCATCCGCCCGGGTGACGTCCTGGTGAAGGTCAACGACAAACCGGTGTCCGATTCATCCTCCCTGCTCAACCTCATCGCCGCGCTGCCGCCCGGCAAACAGGCGGCGCTGGGACTGATCCGCAAACGGATCAACATGCAGATCATGGTCAAGGTCGAAAAGCGCCCGGTCATGCGGCGCGAGGTCGAGGAATAGCAGCACGGACTTCACCAGGGCTGCGGATTGGCCAGGGTGGCGCGCCACAGGGGGGAGCCGCTGGCGGTGGCGCGAGCCGACTCCAACGCCTTGCCACCGCGCTTGCCCAGTACCGGACCACCGGCTGCCTGGGTGACGCCGGCCAGAAGGGCGGCGGGTGCGGGGGTGGGACCATCCTCCCAGGGGTCGGCATGGTCCGAGGCGAGGATGCTCGCCGCCTCCAGGCGGAAATCCTTGCCGTCATGGAATCGCTTCCAGGCAGCCTCCAGCAAGGCGCGCAGAAAGCGCCCCCCATCCGCTGCACCCGTGAGCGTGGCGTAGCGGTACACCCCATGGGCAAGATAGGCGTAATCCTCCAACTCCGCACCTGACAGGACTTTGCTGCCCGACACCCCCTTGACCAGTCGCTGGCCATCCCAAAGGCGGGCACGCACAAAGGCGTAGAGGGCATCCGCTTGCGTGCGGTAACGTGGATCGGCACGCGCGGCAGCCGACAGGGCAGCAAGGGCAAGCCCGTTCCAACCGGTCAGCGCCTTGGCATCGCGCGGGATCACCCTCTGCTTCCTGAGGGATTTCAGCCTGGACAACACCATCTCCACGCGGGGGCGCTCCTGCTCGCCGGCCGGACGTATCTCCTGGGGTAGGTAACCAAGCTCGAACACCGCGGCCTGGTCGAGACCCCAAACGCGCTGCACCAGCGCATAATCGTCGGCCTTCAGGATGCGCTGGAGGTCCGCACGGTCCCAGAGATAGGCCCCCCCTTCCCTGCCTTTGTCATCCAGTGCCGACAGACTGGCCACCAGTCCGTCAGCGGCGCTGCCAGGCGTCACCCCCATCTCGGCCAGCATGAAATCGACCGTCTGCAGTCCTATACGCCGGTAGAGCGGTTCCTTGAGCACTTCGGCTGCACGCAGATACAGCAGCGCCAGCAGGGCATTGTCGTAGAGCATCTTCTCGAAGTGCGGTTCATGCCAGTCCGGATCGACCGTGTAGCGGAAGAAACCGCCCGCCACATGGTCGCGCAAGCCGGCCGTGATCATCTGTCCGAGGGTCAGACGCAGGAACTCGTCCAGGACTGGATCCGGCTTGCGAGCGTGCATTTCCAGCATGGCCAGCAGTTGAGGCGTCATGGGGAACTTGGCGGTCTGGCCGAAGCCGCCGCGCATCATGTCCGCCTCGGCCTTGACCATGGTCAGAAAGGCCTGCGGCAGGTCGGCGATCACGGGACGCGCGGCCGGCGCCGCCGCCTCCCTGGCAAGGCGGGAGAGGCTGTCCGCCTCCCGGCGCCAGCGCTCGGCCAGTGCCTTCGAGACCTGCAGAAACTCGTCTCTGGGTGTGTAGGTAATGGCCAACAGGGCATAGCCCTCGGGGGTCAGAAAGACATTGAGAGGCCAGCCGGCCACCCCCCGCGTGCGCTCGGAAAACCGCTGCAGGGCTGCATCCAGGGCGGAGTTCACCTCCCGATCCACCTTGACGGGGACGAAGTTTGCATTCACGAACTTCGCCGCAGCCGGGTCCGCCCAGGTTTCCCGCTGCATCACATGGCACCAGTGACAGGCGTAATAGCCGAGCGAGACCAGTATCAGCCGGTTGCCGCGCCGTGCCTCCTCCAGCACCTCCGGCCCCCATTCGCGCCAGTGCACGGGGTCCTTGGCGTGCAGAGCGAGGTAGGGCGAAGGATGCCCGGCCATGCGATTGACCGCCTGCGCCAGCACAGGCATAAGCAGCACGCTGGCGCACATCAACGACACAGCCAGCCAGCGGCTTGAGTCGCGGCGCAGACAGCCGTGAATGCGAAATACGCACATGATGGAAGGCCTATCGGGGATCGTCAGCGTCCATGATAACGGACATGGCGACGCCACCCCGAAGCATGAATGTCGTCATGTCCGTTCCCTCGCCCCCAGCCCCTCCGGCCCTCTCTCCCGACCTCTCTCCCCCAGGGAGAGAGGTGGGTCGAGCCTCCCCTCCCCCTCGGGGGGAGGGTCGGGGTGAGGGATGGGGAGGGGTGCTTCGTGGTCGCTTGCGCGACATTCACGCCAAAGCCCGACCTAGAAGGCAACCAGCAGCATCGACACGGATTCAGGAAATAGCGAGTCGCTGCCGGCCCCCGTCGAACAGACCCGGGCCGAAACCCGCCGCTTCCTGGGGCTCGTCGGGGGCGGAAACCCGGCAGAGGCCGCCCCTGCGCTGAATCTGGCCGCCTGGCTCGGATCAGACCCGATTACGCCACTCGGTGTCCTCGGAATCGAACAGCCGGTTCGACTCGTGTGGCCCCCAGGTACCCGCCGGATAGGTGTGGATGAACTCCCGCTCCGTGACCCAGTACTTGAGGATGGGGTCCACCACCCGCCAGGCCCATTCCACCTCGTCGAAGCGGATGAACAGCGTCCTGTCGCCCTCGATCACGTCCAGCAGCAGGGCCTCGTAGGCCTCCAGAGGCTGCTCCTCGGGGCTGCGGTAGCTGGCGTTGAGCTTGACCACCCGCGTGTCCATGCCGAGCCCCGGCTGCTTGGCATGGATCTCCATGTGCATGCACTCGTTGGGCTGGATGGACAACACGATCCAGTTCGGCTCCAGGGTCTCCAGCGGGGTCTCTCGGAACAACTGCTGGGGCGGGTGGCGCAGGCGGATGGCGATCATGGACAACTGTTCCTTCATACGCTTGCCGGTGCGCAGATAGAAAGGCACCCCGCGCCAGCGCCAGTTGTCGATGTAGAACTTGGCGGCGGCGAAGGTCTCGGTGACCGAATTGGGCTCCACCCCCGCCTCGCTCTGATAGCCAGGCACCTGTTCGCCGCGCACCATGCCCGCCTTGTACTGGGCGCGGAAGGCGTGGGCGTGCACCGAGCGCTTGGAGATCGGGCGGATCGAGCGCAGCACCTTGACCTTCTCGTCCCGCAGGGCATCCGCTTCCAAGGCGGGCGGCGGCTCCATGGCCACCAGGGTCAGGAGCTGCATCAGGTGATTCTGCAACATGTCGCGCATGGCGCCGGCCTTGTCGTAGTAGTCGGCGCGCTTGTCGATGCCCACCTCCTCGGCCACCGTGATCTGCACGTGGTCGATGAAGTTGCGGTTCCACAGCGGTTCGATCAGGGTGTTGGCGAAGCGGAACACGAGCAGGTTTTGCACCGTTTCCTTGCCCATGTAGTGGTCGATGCGGAAGATCTGCTCCTCCTCGAAGTAGCGGTGCAACAGCTCGTTGAGCACCTTGGCCGACTCGATGTCCTCGCCGAAGGGCTTCTCCACCACGATGCGGTGCAGGCCGCGCGGCCTGGAAAGCCCCACCGCGTCCAGGTTCTTGATCACCGGCGGGAAGTCGTTGGGCTTGATGGCGAGATAGAAGACGATGTTCGAGCAGGCCCCCAGCTTGGGCTTGGCCAGCAGCTCCCGCAAGCGCACATAGGACTGTGGCTCGTGCAGTTCCCCTTTCAGGTAATCGAAGCGTCCGGCGAAGCGCTCCAGGGCCTCGCCGTCGGCCTTCACCCGCTCGGCGAGCACCTCCTTCATGTGCAGGCGCCAGGCGGCATCATCCCAGTCGCGTCGGGCGAAGGCGATGAAATTGAGCCCCTCCGGCAGTTTGCCGGCCTGTTCCAGGCGGTATAGGGCAGGCAGCAGCTTGGTGGAGGAGAGGTTGCCGGTGGCGCCGAAGATGACGAAGTTGCATGGCGGCAGAGGCATTTCCAGGTCGAGCATATCGGACTCCTTGGGAATGGGGGATGCGTCTGGGGTGATGGGATGAACCCGGATTTTCCATCAGACCGGCCCGTGCCTGCGATCGGGTCACCGCATGTGCCAGCGATCTGGGCCCCCTATGCGGCTGCATGGCCTGCGCGGGCGGCGCTCGCCCCTGATCGGTCATCTTGCGCGCGACTTCCCGCGTCCTAATGGACGATCTGGGCTGAACAGCGGGCTGGGCCGGCCTCACCATTCGCCCGGTCTCATCCCCCCTCCCCCTTGACGGCATGACCGCCGAAACCCTTGCGCATCATGGCCAGCAGCTTGTTGGCGTAGTCGTTCCTGCCCTGGCTGGCGAAGCGCATCATCAGGGCGAGCGACATCACCGGCGTGGGCACGCCTTGGTCCACCGCCTCGAGTGCGGTCCAGCGGCCCTCGCCCGAATCGGCCACGAACGGCTCGATGTCCGCGAGCGTCTGGTCCGCCTTGAGGAAATCCGCGGTCAGGTCGAGCAGCCAGGAGCGCACCACTGAACTGTGTCGCCACAGCTCGGCGATGGCGGCGAGGTCCAGGTCATACTCCTCCTTGGCCTGCATGAGGGCGAACCCCTCGGCGAATGCCTGCATCATGCCGTACTCGATGCCGTTATGGACCATCTTCACGAAATGACCGGCACCGGACGGGCCGGCGTGCAGCCAACCCCGGTCGGGGGCCGGCGCCAGGATCCTCAGGTAGGATGTCAGCCGCTGCACGGCTTCCCCCCGGCCACCGGCCATCAGGCAGTAGCCGTTGTCCAGCCCCCAAATGCCACCGGAAACCCCCACGTCGACGAAGTCCAGGCCGCGTCCCTCGGCCACCACGGCGCGGCGCTGGGCGTCCTTGTAATAACCGTTGGCCCCGTCCACCAGCAGGTCCCCCGCCGACAGCCTGTCGCTCAGGGTGTTGACGGCAAGTTCGGTTGCCTCCCCTGCCGGCAGCATGAGCCAGACCACCCGCGGCGTTGATAGCCCCACCACCATCTCCTCCAGACTGCGGCAGGCGACGATGTTGGCCTCCTCATCGGCAAGCCTGCGGCTGACTTCGAAACTGCGGTTATGGGCCAGTACCCGCACCCCACCCCGTGACAACCGCCTGGCCATGTTGCCACCCATGCGCCCCAAACCGTACAGACCGATCTCCAGCATGCCGCCTCCCGGAAATGACGAACGATGCGGCTACTATATCGACTGGGATGGGAAATTGCTGCAACCCGTCGATGTCCATAGCGTCTGTGCCCTGGCGCTCGGGCAAGGCCGCCGGATGGCAGGGGCGCGTCCAGCCCTGGTGCGCGCGCGAAATCTCCGGCGTTCACATTGCCATGGCTCGTTTGCAGGGGAAATGTCGACGGGATCAGATCTTGATGTAGACCCAACCCTGCTGCATGCGGTTGACGATCTCGCCCACCGCCGAGGGGACCACCCTCGCCTCGGGCACCAGAACGACGGTCTTGCCCTCGCGCTGGAAGCGGGCAACGGTGTTGCCGCAGGCGACGAAGGCCACGTTGGTGTGCTGCCGGGCGAGCCGGTTGATGCGCTCGCTGTAGGGCGTGATGTCCGCCCGCAGCATATCCAGACCACCGCTGTGTACCACGATCTCGACACTCCGCCGCCGCGGGTCGTGGGCCAGGAGCGACTCGGCAATCACGAGGGCCCGGTCGAACACGGCGCGATCGCTGGTATCCACATGCAGGACCAGCTTGTCGGGATCGACCTGGCGCGCCAAGGCCACGGGCCGGTAGCCATCGGGAAGGCCCGCGAGACGCTCGAAACCTGGCGGCTGGTGATAGCGATCATTGGCCAGCCAGCCGCAGATCAGCCCGCAGGCCAGCATCAGTCCGGCGGCAATGGCCTGACGCAGCCATTTCCAGTCACCGTAGGCCGGGTGGGCACGCATAGGCGGCTTTACCTCCAGATAGCTCGTTCTGACCATCTCCTTGAGCGTGCGCAGCTCGCAGGCCTCGGCCTTCAGGCCGGCATCCTGTTCCAGCTGCCGCATGAACTCCAACCGCTCTTCGTTCGTCAGCTCGCCGTCGATGAAGGCATTGAGGTATTCGCGCGAATAGACGTCCGTCATTTGATCCTCCTGATCTGGCTACGGCTGCTGGCGGGTTCCTGTGCCATGAGATGCGCCTTCAGCGCCTGGCGTGCACGCGACAGGCGGCTCATGACGGTGCCCACAGGCACCTCCAGGATGCGCGCCACATCGGCATAGCTGTATTCCTCGATGTCCACCAGGGTGATGACCTGGCGCTGGGCGAGCGGCAAGGCGGCGATGGCCGTGCGCACCCGGTGGCAGGTCTGGTGCCGCTCGTAATCACCGTCAGGCCCGGGGCGCTGATCGAAGATCACGTCGTCGAGTTCTTCCACGTCACAGAATTCCCGGCGCGCGCGCAGATGATCGCGCCAGCAGTTGTTCAATATCGCGAACAACCAGGCCCCTACGGCCTCGGCCTCGCGCAGCTGGCCGGCGCGGCCCAGGGCCTTGGTCAGGGCCTCCTGGGTGAGATCGTCGGCAAGATGGGCATCGTGGCACCAGGCATAGGCCATCCTGTAGAGCTTGGGGCGCATGCCCTCGATGCGCTTGCGGGCAGGGTTCGACCACAGCAGGGTCAGGGCGTTGGTCACCGATCGTCTCCTTGGTTGTCTGTTTGCAGCCGAGATGTCTCTAGGACGGAGGTGGGGGCAAGCTTATTCCGCCGGAATGAAACAAAAATGGAATAAATGATCCGTTCAGCCCGTCTCTCAACAGCGTACGGTCGCCGACATGGCCGCGGCCGTACACGACACCCCTATCCACATGATGTCTTGATTGGAGGAACGACATGATACGCAACGCACTCATCACCACCGCCCTGGTGCTCGGACTGACCGGCTGCGCCACCGCCGGCCCCGCCGCCGACAGCCAGCAGGAAAAGGTGGTCTACCACGTCAACGATTCGGCCGTCGCCCGCGTCGCCATGCGCAATGTACAGAACCATATCACCGCCAATCCCGAGGCCAAGATCGTGGTGGTGACGCACGGCAAGGGCATCGACTTCCTGCTCAACGACGCCAAGGACGAGAAGGGCGAGCCCTATCAGCCCCAGGTCGCCGGTCTGAAGGACAGGGGCGTCGACTTCCGGGTCTGCCGCAACACGTTGGCCGGGCGCAAGCTCGATGACAAGGCCGTCATCATGGATGCCACCGTCGTCCCTTCCGGCGTGGCCGAGATCGGCAGGCTGCAGGCCAAGGAAGGTTATGTCTACCTCAAGCCCTGAACCGCCGAATACCGACTACGGCGCACACAGCCAATAGCAAACCCGCTCCGGGCGGGCAGCCACAAGGGGACGCCACGGCGTCTCCTTTTTTTGCCCGAGCGCGGCAGGTCACGCAGATCTGACCACACCCTGCCCGTGCTTGATGGTGGGCCGCACGGATTGTGCGGGTGAGCACGATCGTCATTCGATGTTATAAAGAGGTCTGACCGGAAAGACCCTGACAAGAACCTGGGAGACCGTCTTTCCCGACCCTGCCGATAATCTGGACCAACCATGAAAGTCCTCTTCGCCACCTCCGAGGCCCGCCCACTGGTCAAGACCGGCGGGCTGGCCGATGTCTCCGGCGCGCTACCCGCCGCCCTGCGGGAGATCGGCGTCGACTGCCGGCTGCTGCTGCCCGGCTATCATGCCGTCATCGCCGGTGCAGGCAACCAGCGTGAGATCGCGCGTCTCAACGACCTGCCAGGATTCGGCGAGGTGAGACTGCTGGAGGCCCGGATGCCGGATACGGACGTGCCGGTGTACATCATCGACTATCCCTGGCATTACCAGCGTGATGGCGGGCCCTATCAGGACGCCAGCGGACATGACTACCCCGACAATGCCTGGCGCTTCGCCCTGCTCTCGCGCATCGCCGCCCTGCTGGCCACCCCCCTCTCACCCCTGGAATGGCGACCCGATGTCCTGCACTGCAATGACTGGCAGACCGGGCTCGCCCCGGCCTATCGCCATTTCATCGGCGGCGGCGCCCCCACCCTCATGACCATCCACAACCTGGCCTACCAGGGCATCTTCCCGCCCGACCTGGTCGGACCCCTGGGGCTGCCTGCCAGCAGCTTCCAGGTGGAGGGGGTCGAATACTACGGCAATCTGTCCTTCCTGAAGGCAGGTCTCTATTACGCCGACTGGATCAGCACCGTGAGTCCGACCTATGCCGAGGAGATCCAGACGAGCCCCCTGGGCATGGGCATGGAGGGTCTGCTCGCCAGCCGCCGCGACCGCCTCACCGGCATACTCAACGGCATCGACATGGCGGATTGGAATCCCTCCAGCGACCTGCACCTGCCCTGCGAATACTCGGCCAGGGCACCGTCCGGCAAGAAACGCTGCAAACTCGCCCTGCAGCAGGATCTCAACCTGGAAATCGACAACGATACCCCCCTCGTTGGCGTGATCTCACGGCTGACGTACCAGAAGGGTATCGACTGGATCGTGGCGATCGCCGAGCGTCTGGTGGCCGACGGGGCGCAACTGGCCATCCTGGGCAAGGGTGAAGCGGCGATCGAGCAGGCATGCCTGGCCCTGGCCGCGCGCCACCCCGGCCGCGTCGCCAGCGTCATCGGCTACGACGAGGGCCTGTCGCATCGCATTGAGGCGGGCTCGGACATCTTCCTGATGCCCTCCCGTTTCGAACCTTGCGGCCTGAATCAGATGTACAGCCAGCGCTACGGCGCAGTGCCGGTGGTCTTCGCCACGGGTGGGCTGAAGGATACGGTGGAGGATGGCGTCACCGGCTTCGTGTTCACCGAGCCCTCCGTCGACGGGCTTTGGCGGGCCGTGCAGCGTGCATTATCGCTCTATCACGACAAGCCCGCCTGGCGCCGTCTGATGCAGGCAGGCATGCAGAAGGACTTCAGCTGGGAGGCGAGCGCCAACCAGTACACCTGGCTGTACCAGCTCCTGGTGCTGGCGCACTGAGCGCTCCATCAATCGAAGGGGTGCCGGCGCACGATGGTCTCCTCCCGGTCCGGGCCGGTGGAGACGATGTCTATGGGCACTTCGCACAGGTCTTCCAGCCGGCTCAGATAGTCGCGCGCTGCCGCCGGCAGGTCGTCGTAGTGTTTGACGCCGACGGTGCTCTGCTTCCAGCCGGGCATGTCCTCATAGACCGGTTCGCAGTCAGCCAGCGTTTCCGCCCCCACGGGCAGGATGTCGCAGAGCAGACCATCCAGCCGATAGCCGGTGCAGATACGCACCGTTTCCATGCCGTCGAGCACGTCGAGCTTGGTGACACACAGACCGGACACCCCATTGATCTGGATGGAGCGCTTGAGCGCCGCAGCGTCGAACCAGCCACAACGGCGTGGCCGCCCGGTGGTGGCGCCGAACTCGTGGCCGCGCTCCGCCAGCCAGCGTCCGTTGTCGTCGAACAGCTCGGTGGGGAAGGGACCGGAGCCGACGCGCGTGGTGTAGGCCTTGGTGATCCCCAGCACATAGTGCAGGGTCGCCGGCCCCATGCCGCTCCCGGTCGCCGCCCCACCGGCAGTGCAGTTCGATGAGGTGACGAAGGGATAGGTGCCGTGGTCGATGTCCAGCAGCGTGCCCTGGGCGCCCTCGAACAGCAGGTTCTCGCCGCGACGGTTGGCCTCGTAGAGCAACCGCGGCACGTCCCCCACCATCGGCTTGATCTTCTCCGCCAGCGCCAGGGTCTCGTCCAGGGTCTTGTGGAAATCCACCGTCTCCCACTGGAAATAGTGTTTGAGCATGTAATTGTGATAGTCCAGCACCTCGCCCAGCTTGGCGGCGAAACGCTCGCGGTGGAACAGGTCCTGCATGCGGATGGCGCGACGGGCGACCTTGTCTTCATAGGCCGGACCGATGCCACGACCGGTGGTGCCGATCTTGCCTGCACCCTTGGCCGCCTCGCGTGCGTGATCGAGCGCCACGTGGTGCGGCAGGATGAGCGGACAGGCCTCGGAGACGATGAGCCGGTCGGTGACCTCGACGCCATTGCCCTCCAGCATGTGGACCTCCTCCACCAGGGCCTGGGGGGAGCAGACCACGCCGTTGCCGATGTAGCAACGCACGTTCTCGCGCAGGATGCCGGAGGGGATGAGGTGCAGAACCGTCTTTCTGCCGCCGATCACCAGGGTGTGTCCCGCATTGTGCCCGCCCTGGAAACGCACCACCCCCTGGGCGCGGTCGGTGAGCCAGTCGACGATCTTGCCCTTGCCTTCGTCACCCCACTGGGTGCCGATGACCACCACGTTCTTCATGTTTGACCCCTTGAATGAAAAGATTGGATGCGCAGGCCCTTCAGGCCAGGGGCCTGATCCGCCACTCACCTTCTTCCTGCACCAGCACCCGGTCGCAGCCGGATTCGGCGCGATGGGTCTGCTGGCCGGGCAATTCGATGACCACCCGCTCGCCCGACGCCCTGAGGGCCTGCACGCGCGCGCGCAGGCCGGCGTCCACCCCGTGCGGGGCGAGGATTCCTGGGCGCGGCCGAGGCTCCGGCAACCCGTTGACCACCCGGCGCAGGTCGAGGCTGAAACCGGTCGCGGGCCGGGCGCAGCCGAAGATGGCCCCGGCGCCGTCGTAACGCCCGCCCTGGGCGATGGCCTGGGCCTGACCGCCGGCATAGGCGGCGAACATGGCACCGTTGTGGTAGCCATAGCCGCGCAGGTCGGCAAGGTCGACCAGCAAATCGATCTCGCGGTCGATGGTCGAGAGCTGCTCCAGCTCCGACAGCGCACGCGAGATACCAGGCAGGTCGGGGAGGATGCCTCGTGCCGCTGTGATCACCTCCGGTCCGCCATACAACTCCGGCAACCGGCAGAGGGACTCTCCCAAATCACCCGGGATGCCGGTCGTGAGCCCTTCAAGGGTGGGGATATCCTTGGCCTTGAGGGCGACGAACAACGCCTGCTGCAGGCTTTCGGACAGTCCCGCAGACCCGGCCAGGGCCTGGAAGATGCCCACATGACCGAGACTGACCCGCAACTCGGGCAAGCCGGTCGCCCGCAGAGCGCAAAGCAGTAGATCGAGGATCTCCATGTCGGCCTCGATGCCGGCATGGCCGAACAGCTCGGCGCCCACCTGCAGGAGTTCCCGACTATGTGTCAGGGCGGCGGGCCGGGTGTGCAGTGCCGCGCCGGCATAGCAAAGACGGGTCACCCCCTGGCGGTTGAGCAGGTGGGCATCGATACGCGCAACCTGCGGCGTGATGTCCGCCCGCACGCCCAGGGTGCGCCCGGAAAGCCCATCGACCACCTTGAAGGTCTTCAGGTCGAGGTCCTGCCCGGCCCCGGTGAGCAGGGATTCGAGGTATTCCATCAGAGGCGGGCAGACCGGCTCATACCCCCAGGTCTCGAACAGGTCGAGCAGACGGCGACGCATCCCCTCCACCTGGCGCGCATACGGCGGCAGGATGTCCTCGAAATATTCGGGCAGCAGCCAGGCGTGACTCATCGCGTCAGGAACAGGAGGATGAGTCCGGCCAGCATGGACACTAGCCCCATGAAGCGCAGTTGGCCGTCCTTGAGCCGGATCATGCGGGTGAAGGCCTCGCGCCAGGCGGCAGGCGCAAGAAAGGGCAGCACGCCCTCCAACACCAGCATCAGGGCAAGCGCCGGCAAGAAAATCTCCCCCAGACCCACCGTGCTGCGGGGATTACTTGCCGCTACCGCGCGGGGACTTCATGTAGCGGAAGAAGTCCGAATTGGGCTGCAACACCAGGACGTCGTTCTTGCCGCGGAAGCTCGAACGATAGGCCTCCATACTGCGATAGAAGGCATAGAACTCGGGGTTGCGGCCGAAGGCCTCGGCATAGATGGCCGCAGCCTTGGCATCGCCTTCACCCTTGATGCGCTGGGCATCCCGGTAGGCCTCGGCCACGATCACCTCGCGCTGCCTGTCCGCATCGGCGCGGATCTTTTCCGCCTCGGCCGCGCCGGTGGACCTGAGCTCGTTGGCCACACGCTTGCGCTCGGCCTCCATGCGGCGGTAGACCGACTCGCTCACCTCGGTCGGCAGGTCGACGCGCTTGATGCGCACGTCGGTGACCTGCACCCCGAAGCGACGCGCATCGGCATCCGCGTTCTTGCGCAGCACCTCCATGATGCTGTCGCGCTCGCCCGATACCACGTCGTGCACGGTACGCCGGCCGAATTCGGCGCGCATGCCGTCGTTCACGGTCTGGGCCAGCCGGTTGACGGCGCGCGCCTCGTCACCGTTGAAGCTCACGTAGAAGCGTTCGACATCGACGATGCGCCACTTGACGAAATAGTCCACCAGCACGTTCTTCTTCTCGGAGGTGATGAAACGCTCCGGCGTGGTGGCATCCAGGGTGAGGATGCGGATGTCGAAATAGCGCACGTTCTGCAGCAGCGGGATCTTGAAGTACAGACCCGGCTCCTTCTTCACGCCGACGATCTCGCCGAGCTGGAAGACGAGGGCGGTCTGGCGCTGATCGACGGTGAACAGCGACAGCGACAGCAGGATCAGGCCGGCGAGGACGGCTATCAGGATATTGCCGATATTCTTCATGGCCTGGCCTCCCGTTCACGACTGCGGAATGCGTCGCGCGAGCGGAACAAGTCGTCATTCTTGGCTGCCGGCTGGATGCTCTCGGGCGGCAGTGGCGCGGCCTCGGTGGCCACGGCCGCGCCGGCGGCCTGCATGAGCCGATCCAGCGGCAGGAAGAGCAGATTGCCGCTGCCCTTGTCATCGACCAGGATCTTGGTCGTGCTGGACAGGACCTGCTGCATCGCCTCCTGATAGAGGCGTTCGCGCGTCACCTGCGGCGCCCTGCTGTACTCCGCCAGCACCAGTTTGAAGCGGTCCGCCTCACCGACGGCATTGGCCTCGACCCGCTGCTTGTAACCGTTGGCCTCTTCCAGCAGACGCGCGGCCACACCGCTGGCCCGCGGGATGACGTCGTTGGCGTAGGCCTGACCTTCGTTCTTCAGGCGCTCCCGGTCCTGACCGGCCTTCACCGCATCATCGAAGGCCGCCTGCACCTGTTCCGGCGGCTGGGCGTTCTGCAGGTTCACCTTGCTGATCTGGATGCCGGTGCGATAGCGGTCGTGGATCTCCTGCATGAGCTTGGTCACCCGATCAGCGATCTCGGCGCGTCCCTCGTAGAGCACGAAGTCCATCTTGTTCTTGCCCACGACCTCGCGGATGGCGGTCTCGGCGATCTGCATGGCTGCCTCGTCCGGATTGCGGTTCATGAACAGGTAATCCTCGGGGTCCTTCAGGATGTACTGCACCGAGAGCTGCAGGTCGATGATGTTCTCGTCGTCGGTCAACATGAGGGACTCCGAGAGGACCTTGGATTTCACGTTGTTGCGATAACCCACCTCCACGGTACGCACCTGCTCGACGTTCACCACCTCCACCGACTCGAAGGGGTAGGGCAGGTGCCAGCGCGGCCCGGGCTGGGTCGTTTCGAGATACTTGCCGAAGCGCAGCACCACCCCTCTCTCGCCGGCATCGACGATGTAGAAACCGCTGGCCAGCCAGATGGCCACCAGGATACCTACAATTAGACTTGTGCCGCCGGGCAGTTTGAAGCCCTCGCCGCCGCCTCGGCTCTCCGAGCCGCCTCCACCGCCGCGACGGCCGAACGTGGCGTTCAATCGTTGGTTGAAACGCCGCCAGAGCTCGTCCAGATCGGGCGGGCCACCGTCATTCCGATTACCCCATTGGGGATCATTCCATGCCATCTGCCGTGATATCCGCTGCTGTGATTTCCGCTTCTCGTTCCGTCACGTGGTGACGCGATCCGACGAATTCGATCAGTGCCTGTTTGAGCAGGTCCGTGCCCTGCCCCGTACGGGCACTCAGGTGAACGCCGGCGATGTTACCACACTCATCCCGCGTGGAATGGGGCTCGGCGCCGGTCAGATCGATCTTGTTCATGACCAGGATCTGCGGCACCGGTTCCGCCCCGATCTCCGCCAGGACCTTGTTCACCTCCTCCACCTGGCGCAGACGATTCGGGCTGGCGCTGTCCACCACGTGCAGCAGGAGGTCGGCATGCACCGTCTCCTCCAGGGTGGCGTGGAAGGCCGCCACCAGGCTGTGCGGCAGGCGGGTGATGAAGCCGACCGTGTCGGACAGGACCACGGGACCGGCCCCGGGCAGCCACAGTTTGCGAGTGGTGGTGTCCAGCGTGGCGAACAACTGGTCGGCGGCATATACGCCGGCATGCGTCAGGCGGTTGAAGAGCGTGGACTTGCCGGCATTGGTGTAGCCCACCAGGGAAACGGTAAGCACGCCCCCGCGGTGGCGGGCGCGTCGCTGGATGGCGCGACTCTTTTCCAGCCTGGCGAGCCTGCCCTCGATGGTCTTGATCTTGCCGGCGATCAGACGCCGGTCGATCTCCAGCTGGGTCTCGCCCGGACCGCCGCGCATGCCGATCCCGCCCCGCTGCCGCTCCAGGTGGCTCCAGCCCCGCACCAGCCGGGTGGCGTAGTGGCGTAGCTGGGCAAGCTCGACCTGCAGTTTGCCCGCACCGCTGCGCGCACGCTGGGCGAAGATGTCGAGGATGAGCGCGGTGCGATCCAGCACTCTGCACTGCAGGGCCTTTTCCAGATTGCGTTCCTGCAGGGGGGAGAGCTCGTTGTTGAAAATGACCAGCCCGGCACCGGTATCGACCACGGCGCGGCCGATCTCCTCGACCTTGCCGGAGCCGGCATAGGTTGACGCGTCGGGCTTTTGACGTCGGCCCTCCACGACTCGGGTCACCTCCAGCCCGGCGCTGTGCGTGAGGAGTTCCAGCTCGGCGAGGCTCTCGCTGTAATCCGGGTCGCCCAGGTTCAGGCCGACCAGGACCGTCCTGGGCAGATCAGACATGCCGTGTGTCGCTGACCACGGCCATCCCGCAGCCCCCCCGATGGGTCATGCAACTGCCTTGGCGCAGCCCTGCGGCAGTTTGCTCATGCGGAGGGCGGAGCTTCCTCTTCCTGCCGGTAGCTCACCGGCCGTGCCGGGACCACGGTGGAGATGGCATGCTTGTAGACCATCTGGGTGACGGCGTTCCTGAGCAGGACCACGTACTGGTCGAAACTGTCGATATGCCCCTGCAGCTTGATGCCATTGACCAGGTAGACGGAAACCTGAACCTGCTCCTGCCGGAGCGCGTTCAGAAACGGGTCTTGTAATTGTTGCCCTTTGCTCATCGTGACACCGTGAATTTGTAGTTGGAAGCGCGATGATAACCGAATATCGCGTGCTCGCAGAGTTGGAGCGACTGGTTGCCTGGATGTTCCCGTGACCGCAGTGCGCCGACATACGACCGGCAACGGGTCGTCCGGATCTTTCAGGCCCCCCAATAGGGGGTGGCAATCCCCTCTCCCAGGTCCGCCTCCACCAGCCGGCGGCGCACCTCCAGCAGTCTTTCCAGCAAAGCCGGCTCGCTACGCGCATAGGCTTCGGCATCCGGGACGCGCTTCACCACCACTCCCAGCAATTCGGTGATGGCGTTGCCGATCGAATTCTGGCTGATGGTGACGATCAACTGGCCGCGGTCGTTGCGGTAGATGAGCTGCTTGAAGGCAGGCTGCCAACGGATGGCGTTGGCATAGCGGGCATCGTGGATACAGCGGTCGCGCACCATCTTGGCGGTCTTGAGGAAGTCGTTGTTGAACAGCAGACGCTCCTCCACCAGTTCGGGGAAATGGATATCCCTGGGCATGGGCGAGTTGCGTGTGGAGACCTGACCGAAGAAGGTGCGATAAAAGTCGATGAAGCCCTTGAGGATGGTGTCGTATTCCCGCCAGAAGCGCACTTCCTTCAGGGCCTCTGCCCCGCCCTGCACCTCCCAGCTCGGCAGACCCTGGGGATAGCCGGTGAGCGCGATGCGGCAGGAACCGGCCTGGCAGGGGCGCAGGATCCTGAGGTCGAGCCCGTCGAAGAAGGCGCGATAGACCTCGCGCATGTGCGCCTGGAACAGGGAGTGCTGGCCGCCGTCGGTCAGATTGGGGTTGTCCGCGTCGGCCAGGGGGGCCTGCCGCAGCTCGGCCTTGTCGAAGACGATGAAGTGGTTGTGCAGCATGCGGATCGAGGGCACGCCGGGCGAGGTCAGCGGCCAGGTGGCATCCAGACTCGCCTCACCGGCCAGCACCAGGTGGGCGTCGGGGTCGGGGTAGCACTCCAGCATGTAGGCGAAGATGATCTGGTTCATGCGATTCCAGACGTTCTTCACGGCTTCGGGCACCTGGGTACGGCGCACGGGCCGTCCGAGCGGATCGAGGATGCTGCGCGAAGTGTTGTAGATGATGGAGGTGTCGAACTCGTTGCTGTGACCCAGGGCCTTGCGGTAGAGCAGCAGGCCCTCCGGGTTTTGCAGCAGCCCGTTGTTGTGCACCAGGTCGTTCAGGTTCTCGGTGCTGTTGAAGAACTCGTTCGGCTTCATCCCCTCCGGCACATCGAGAGGGATGGGACGGTAAGGGGTGACGATCTCGCGCGGGCCGGTCTGCATGGGTCTGATCTCGTAATGGGGACGGAATGATGAGGGGCGGTGAGGCATCGGCGTCCCGATGTGCTTGCGATTGCAACACGCAAACGGCACCGGCTGCAAAAAGGGGCTTTTTATTGCCGTATTGGCGTGGTTAATCCACCAGGCCGCCTGCGACACGCGGCGCACGACGGCCCGCTGCCGAGGAGTTTGCACTATGATTGAGAGGCAATGCGCATCCCGAGCCCCAACGCCAAGCTTCTCGCATCCCTGCTGCTCGGCTGCATGTTCGGGCCAGTCATGGCCGCCCAGATCACGGCCGGCCCGATGCTGGGTCATGTAACCAGCCGCACCGCCAACATCTGGGTACAGACCGACGCCGAGGCCGTGCTGCAGATCGAATACTGGTCCGAGGCCGAGCCCGAGCGACGACAGCGCGGTCCGGCCGTACGGTTGGAGGCGGCGTCGGACTTCACTGCCCGCCTGAGTCTGGTCGGTCTGCAAGCCGGGACCGGTTATGCCTACCGGCTCCACCTCGACGGCGAACCGACCCAGCCGGCTGGCCGCATGCGTTTCCAGACGCAGACGCCGTGGTATCCGAGGCGTGATCCGGACGATTTCACCCTGTATCTGGGCGCCTGCGCCTATATCGACGACCCCGCCATCGACCCTCCGGGCCAGCCGTATGGCGGCGGCTACCGGATCTTCCAGAGCATCGCCCGCCAGGCCGAGGCGACCTCCCGTCCGCAGCTCATGCTCTGGCTGGGTGACAGCGTCTATTTCCGGGAGGCGGACTACGAGTCGCCCTGGGGTATGAACGCCCGCTATCGACACGCCCGCAGCCTGCCCGAGCTGCAGCCGCTGCTCTCCGCCCTGCCGCATTACGCGATCTGGGACGATCACGACTACGGCCCGAACGACGCCAACCGCAGCTTCGTGTTCAAGGATGAGAGCCTGCGCCTGTTTCGCCGCTATTGGGCCAACCCCAGCTATGGCCTTGAGGAGCTGCCGGGCACCTTCACGACGTTCTCCCTACAGGACGCCGATTTCTTCCTGCTCGACAACCGCTACCATCGCGCAGCGGACAAGACGGAGCTGGCCAAGGAGGAGCTCGACCTCATCAGGGAGGCGCGGGACTGGGCCCTGGGCCAGAATCCACTGACCCGCCTGCTCGGCCGGCGTTACTTCGGCACGCCACCGGCCATGCTCGGTGAGAACAAGGTGATGTTCGGCGCCGAGCAGCTCGACTGGCTCAAGCAGGCGCTCATCCAGTCGCGCGCCACCTTCAAGTTCATCGCTGCCGGCAGCCAGCTCATGAACGACGGCCATCCGTTCGAGGGCTGGCACAACTTTCCGCTGGAGCGCGAGCCTTTCCTCGCCTGGCTCAAGCGTCAGAACATCCCCGGCGTCGTCTTCCTCTCGGGTGACCGGCATCACACCGAACTGCTGCGGCGCGAGGTGAAGGACTTCTATCCGCTGTATGAGCTGACCTGCTCACCCCTGACTTCGAGGGCCGGCACCCCGCGGGACAAGGAACTGAACAACCCGCTACGTGTCAAGGAGACCCTGGTGACACAGCGCAACTATTGCAGCATCGATGTCGCCGGGCCGAAAGAAGATCGCCGTCTGATATTCAGGAGCCACGATGGCGACGGCCGCTTGCTGTGGGAGCGGGTGGTGCGCGCTGCCGAACTCAGGCGGCCGGTGCCGACGCAGGAATAGTCTGCCGGCTCAGCCGCCGAAGGTCTTGCGCCGATGGCGGCGCTCGCGGCGGGCCTTGTTCGCCTGACGCTGGGTGAGCGGCTTGGGCTTGCGCTCCTCGTAGGGGTTCACGTTCGCCTTCAGCTCCACCCGCAGCGGGGTGCCCTGCAGGTTGAAGGCCTCGCGGAAGGTGTTCTCCAGATAACGCTTGTAGTCGTTGGACAGACCTTCCAGATGGTTGCCGTGGATGACGATGATCGGCGGGTTCTGTCCGCCCTGGTGGGCATACTTGGGCTTGGGGCGGAACAATCCCGACTTGTGCGGGGCATGGCGCGCGACCGCCTCGTGCAGCACCTTGGTCAGTTTGGGCGTGGGCAGCCTGGCCATGGCGGCGGCATAGGCCTCGTCCACCGATTTCAGCACCCCACCCACACCGCTGCCGGTGAGCGCCGAGATGAAGTGGAAGCGGGCGAAGGACAGGAATTCCATGCGCCGACCCAATTCCCGCTTGACCTGGTCGCGCCGGTAGGCGTCGAGGTCGTCCCACTTGTTGACCGCCACCACCAGGGCCCGGCCGGCCTCGAGGATGAAGCCGGCCAGGTGCGCGTCCTGGTCGACGATGTCCTGGCGCGCATCGAGCACCAGCACCGCCACGTTGGCGTCCTCGATGGCCTGCAGGGTCTTGATGACCGAGAACTTCTCCACCGCTTCGAACACCCGCCCCTTGCGCCGCACGCCGGCGGTGTCGATGAGGGTGTACTTGCGCCCTTCCCGCTCGAAGTCGACATAGATGGCGTCGCGTGTCGTGCCCGGCTGATCGAAGGCGATGACCCGCTCCTCACCCACCAGGGTATTGACCAGGGTGGATTTGCCGACGTTGGGGCGTCCGACGATGGCGATCCGCGGATGATCATCGGCGACCGGCTCCTCCGCCTGCGGGGGAAAGTCGGCCAGGACCAGGTCCATCAGCTCGCGCACCCCTTCGCCATGGGCACCGGAAACGGGATAGGGCACGCCCAGGCCCAGTTCGTGAAACTCGGCCACGGCCTGGTCGCCTGGCATGCCCTCGGTCT
>CALHRD010000054.1 GCA_938038385.1 uncultured Burkholderiales bacterium | reverse complement strand
TTGATGGCCTACGCGGGCCGCGCTTGCCCCTGATCGGTCATCTTGCGCGCAACTTCTCGCCCGGATGTTCAATCCGGGCTGCGACCGTCGCGCGCAACCTGCCTCGATCATGCGCTTCGCGCCTTCCCGCGTCCCAATGGACAATCTGGGTTCAACAACACCCGCAGGGATGATCCTCCTCCCGTAAAATGCAGACATTCCGCCCGACCGCCATGGACCACCTGCTCGCCACCCTGCTCAACCGCCTGCTCGCCGACCAGCCAGGCGCCGCCGCGCGCCTGGCGCAGCATGCCGGCAAGCGGCTGCGCCTCGCACTGCCGCTCGGTCGTACCGATCTCGCCGTCGTCGACGACGGGCGGTTGCGACCCGCGGGCGCGGCGGAGGCGTTCGACTGCGAGATCCGCATCCCGCCGGACGTCCTGCTCGCGCTGCCCCTGTTGGGCGGCGAGGCGCTTGCCGGCGCGCGGGTCACGGGCGACGGCGTGCTGGCCGGCGATCTCTCCGCCCTGCTCCGGCAGCTGGACTGGGCCGTCGCCCTGGCGCCCTATATCGGGCCGGTTGCCGCCGCACGGGCGGACCAGGCCCTGCATGGGGTGGCGCGTTGGCACGGTGAGGCGCGTGCGGCCGTGACCAGATCCGTGGCGGAATACCTGGTCTACGAGGCGGGGGTGCTGGCCGAGGGTGAGGCGGTGCGCGAGTTCGTGCGCGAGGTGGACGAACTGCGCGAGGCCGCGGACCGCCTGGCCGCCCGCCTCGCCCTGCTGGAAAACGCCTCCAGCCAATCCTGATGCGCCTTTTCCGGCTCCTGCGCATCCTCTGGGTGACCCAGCGCTTCGGGCTGGACGAGTTCGTCCTGGGCCACGAGCGGGTGCGGCTGCTGCGCTGGGCGGTGCGGGTCACCCTGTTCTGGCGGCGGCTCGACCGGCCGCGCGGCGAACGGCTGCGCCTGGCCCTGGAGAGCCTGGGGCCGATCTTCGTCAAGTTCGGCCAGATGCTGTCCACCCGGCGCGACCTGATCCCCGCCGACATCGCCGACGAGCTGGCGCGGCTGCAGGATCGGGTGCCGCCCTTCCCTTCGGCCGGGGCCGAGGCGGTTCTGAGGCGAGCCTACGGCCGGCCGGCCACGGAGGTCTTCGCCGAATTCGACCCCGCGCCCGTGGCCTCGGCCTCGGTCGCCCAGGTGCACCGGGCGCGGCTGAAGACGGGCGAGGCCTGCGCGGTGAAGATCCTGCGGCCGGGCATCCGCAAGGTCATCGACCACGACCTGGAACTGCTCATGGCCGGGGCCTTCCTGGTCGAGACCCTGTGGTCCGACGGCAAGCGGCTCAAGCCGCGCGAGGTGGTGCGGGAGTTCGCCAAGCACCTGGACGACGAGCTGGACCTGATCCGCGAGGCGGCCAACTGCTCGCAGCTCAGACGCAACTTCGAGCGCTCGCCGCTGCTCGCCGTGCCCGAGGTGTACTGGGACTACTGCACGCCTGAAGTGATGGTGATGCAGTGGATGGACGGCACGCCCATCTCGCGCGTGGAGGAATTGAAGCGCCGCGGCGTGGACCTCAAGCGCCTGGCCCGTGCCGGCGTCGAGATATTTTTCACCCAGGTGTTCCGCGACGGCTTCTTTCACGCCGACATGCACCCGGGCAACATCCTGGTCGAGGACTCGGGCCGATACGTCGCGCTCGACTTCGGCATCATGGGCACGTTGAACGACACCGACAAGAACTACTTGGCGCAGAATTTTCTCGCCTTCTTCCGGCGCGACTACAAACGGGTGGCCGATGCCCACCTGGAGGCCGGCTGGGTGCCGCCGGAGACGCGCGCCGACGAGTTCGAGGCCGCCATCCGCGCCGTGTGCGAGCCGGTGTTCGACCGGCCGCTGAAGGAGATCGCCTTCGGGCGCGTGCTGTTGCGCCTCTTTCAGACCTCGCGCCGCTTCGGCATGGAGATCCAGCCCCAGCTGGTGATGCTGCAGAAGACCCTGATCAACATCGAGGGCCTGGGCCGCGACCTCGACCCCGACCTCGACCTGTGGGCGACCGCCAAGCCCTTCCTGGAGCGCTGGATGAGCGAGCAGGTGGGCTGGCGCGGCTGGCTCGAGCGTCTGAAGCAGGAGGCGCCGCACTGGGGCATGGTCATCCCGCAGCTGCCGCGGCTCGCCCACCAGGCCCTGCGCGGCGACCACCTGGCGCGGGTGGAGGCGGGCATGGAGCTGATGCTCAGGGAACAGCGCCTGCGCAACCGCTGGCTGATGGCCATCGCCGCCCTCTTGTTTGCCTTGCTCGTGGCGCAGATGACGCGCTGACTCGGCCACACGGCGTGCCGTGGCGCGGCGTTGCGTGAGCCAGCCGAGGCCTGTCCGGACCTCTGCAGGGGCCGCGAGGGGGCTGGCAGGGCGGCATCCAGACGAGGGTCGAGCCACAGCCCTGCCCATGGCCGCACGGACGGTCGCAAATCGCCGATAATCCGCCCATTTTCCCGGATGCCGGGCACCTGGTAAGGCTGCAGAGGATGCGCGACCTCGACCGCCGCAGCCGCCGGGCGCTCAACCGCATCCGGACCGAGATCGAACTACCTTGAGTGAGACCCGCCCATGCTGCTCGGCTTCGTCATCCTCTATCTTGTGGTCTCCATCGGCATCGGCATGTATGCCGCCACCCGTGTGCACAATGCGCGCGACTACATCGCCGCCGGCCGCAGCCTGCCGATCTGGATCGTCACCGCCATGGTGTTCGCCACCTGGTTCGGCGCGGAGACGGTGCTCGGCATCCCCGCCACCTTCCTGGAGGAGGACCTGGGCGGGCTGATCTCCGACCCGTTCGGCGCGTCGCTCTGCCTCATCCTGTTCGGGCTGTTCTTCGCCCGCAAGCTCTACCGGCTCAACCTGCTCACCATCGCCGATTACTACCGCAGCCGCTACGACCGGCGGGTGGAACTCGTCACCGGCATCGCCATCTCCCTGTCGTATCTCGGCTGGGTATCCGCCCAGATCACCGCCCTGGGGCTGGTGTTCAACGTGCTCTCCGACGGCCAGATCACCCAGGCCCAGGGCATCCTGATCGGTGCGGCCATCGTGCTCATGTACACCCTCTACGGCGGCATGTGGTCGGTGGCGCTCACCACCTTCTTCCAGATGATCGTCATCGTCGTCGGACTTTTTTACATCGCCTGGCTGATCGCCGACCGGGCCGGCGGGGTGGCGCCGGTGGTTGCCCACGCCGCCGCGAACGCCAAGTTCGAGTTCTGGCCGGAACTGGAGACCGTGGCCATCGTCGCCTTCATCTCCGGGCTGCTGACCATGGGCTTCGGCTCCATCCCGCAGCAGGACGTGTTCCAGCGCGCCAACTCGTCCAGGAACGAAAACGTCGCGGTATGGGGCACGGTGCTGGGCGGCCTCGCCTATTTCCTGTTCGCCGCCGTGCCGCTGTACATGGCCTATGCCGCCCATCTCATCGATCCCGCCCTGGTCAGCCGCTGGCTCGGCGAGGATGCCCAGAAGATCCTACCCGAGCTGATCAAGGGCGACTTCCCCCTCGCCGCCCAGGTGGTCTTCTACGGCGCGCTCCTGGCGGTCATCATGTCCACCGCCTCGGGCACGCTGCTCGCCCCGTCGGTGACGATCTCGGAGAACGTGCTCAAGGGTTTCGTCACCCGGCGCCGGCGCCTGTCGGACAAACAGCTGCTGACCATGACCCGCTGGGTGGTGGCCGTCTTCGCCGTGCTGGTGACCCTCTATTCCCTCTGGTCGCTGGAGCGGGAGACCACCATCCACCAGATGGTCGAGAACGCCTACAAGGTCACCCTGGTGCTCGCCTTCGTGCCCCTGGTGGCGGGGCTTTACTGGCGGCGGGCGACCACGCGCGGCGCGTATCTCGCCATGACCTTCGGGCTCGTCACCTGGCTCGGCCTGGAGGCGCTGGCGCCGGAAGGCGAGGGCCGGATACCGCCGCAGTTCGCCGGCTTTCTGGCGGCCTGTGTGGGCATGCTTGCGGGGTCGATCGCCGGTCGAGGCGGACACGCACAGGGGGGCAAGGCCTAGGGTAGGCCAGGAATTGCCGACGGACGCATACGCGTGGCCTAAGCAGGTCGGGCTTGAACCCGACGCGTCGCCCTGCAGGGCAACCCACCTGCACTCTGCAGGTGACAGGATGTTTCAAAGAGATGAAGCAATACGCGGGCATTGCGCGCCATTGGCCTTGATCGGCCAGGATTGAACGCGGTCATGGCGTGGATCGGTAATCCATGGCCGCTCACCTGCTGTCGGAAATTTTTACATGTGCCATCGCCGCAAGGCCCGCGCATGACACCCCTGCCGCCGCAGCACCGAACACACGTGCCCAACCTCCGCTCGGGCTTTTTTTGTGCCGGCTCCGGTCACCGTGCGCGGCGAGCGCATGCCTGCCGGACCGCCTTGGCTGGCCGCGATGGCATGTCGGTAAACTTTACACATCTGGCCTGCCCGGCCGGCATCTGCACGCGCTGCGCCCGATGCGACGACGCAACCAACTGTAAACAATAGGAAAATTCTTGTGCTCCTGGCGCTGGCACGGAATCTGCTACGAATGAGGCAGACCGCACAAGGGCATGCGGGTCCGCCCCGAACCGGCTCATTCAACCGTCAAACTTTTTTTTGAGAGGCCAACATGCTCACCATCAAACAAACTGTCAAATCCCTCGGGCTGGTGTCGGTCCTGACCGCCTCCGCCCTGTCCTTCAGCGGCCTGGCCCAGGCTGGCGCCTTCGACGGCGGCATCCCCGCCGGCTGGTCCTGCACCGGTAACTGCGGCACCTTGGGCGCCGACGGCGTCGTCACCACCTCGCCCGAGGGCGGGAAGTACGGTTATATCGTCAGCAACACCGGCATCACCGGCCTGGGTCTGGGACTCGGGTCTGAAACCGACGGCAGCCGCTTGCGCACCGGCGTGTTTTCCGCCAATGCCGGGGACGACCTGGAGTTCTACTTCAATTACATCACCTCCGACGGCGCCGGCTTCGCCGACTACGCCTGGGTGCGTTTGCTGGACAGCAGCCTTTCCCAGGTCGCCCTGCTGTTCACCGCCCGCACCACCCCCGGCGG
>CALHRD010000053.1 GCA_938038385.1 uncultured Burkholderiales bacterium | reverse complement strand
TCCTGGTGCAGGGGGATGTTGGTCTTGATGCCCTCGACGATCATTTCCGACAAGGCGATGCGCATGCGGGCGATGGCCTGCTCGCGGCTGGCCCCATGGGCGATCACCTTGCCGATCATGGAGTCGTAGTGGGAGGGGACGAGGTAGTTCTGGTAGACGTGCGAATCGACCCGGATGCCGGGGCCGCCCGGCGCGTGGTAAAGGCTGATGCGGCCGGGTGAGGGCATGAAGGTGTAGGGGTCCTCGGCATTGATGCGGCATTCGATGGCGTGGCCCCGGAACGGGATCTCCTTCTGCTTCACCGACAGCGGCTCGCCGGCGGCGATGCGGATGGTCTCCTGCACGATGTCCACGCCGGTGATCATCTCGGTGACCGGGTGCTCGACCTGCACACGGGTGTTCATCTCGATGAAGAAGAACCCGCCGTCCTCGTAAAGGAACTCGAAGGTGCCCGCACCGCGGTAGCCGATCTTGCGGCAGGCCTCGGCACAGCGTTCGCCGATCTTGTTGCGGAGCTTGACATCCAGCCCGGGCGCCGGCGCCTCCTCCAGTACCTTTTGATGGCGTCGCTGCATGGAGCAGTCGCGCTCGCCCAGGTGCACGGCGTTGCCATGCGCGTCGGCGAGAACCTGGAACTCGATGTGGCGTGGATTGCCGAGGAATTTCTCCATATATACCGTGGGGTTGCCGAAGGCGGCCTGCGCCTCGCCCTGTGTGAGCTGGATGGCCTGGAGCAGGTTGGCTTCGGTATGCACCACGCGCATGCCCCGCCCACCCCCGCCGCCGGCCGCCTTGATGATGACCGGATAGCCGATGTCGCGCGCCAGGCGCAGGCATTCGTCCGGGTCGTCGGGCAGGGCGCCCTCGGAGCCGGGCACCACCGGCACCCCGGCGGCCTTCATGGCGTTCTTGGCGCAGACCTTGTCGCCCATCAGGCGGATGGTCTCCGGCCGCGGACCGATGAACACGAAGCCGGACTGTTCCACCCGTTCGGCGAAGTCGGCGTTTTCCGACAAAAAGCCGTAGCCGGGATGGATGGCCTCGGCGTCGGTCACCTCCGCCGCGGCGATGATGGCCGGCACGTGCAGATAGCTCTTGGTCGAGGGCGCCGGGCCGATGCACACCGATTCGTCTGCCAGCCTGACGTATTTCGTCTCGCGGTCCGCCTCGGAGTACACCGCCACGGTCTTGATGCCCATTTCGCGGCAGGCGCGCTGGATGCGTAGCGCAATCTCCCCGCGGTTGGCGATGAGGACCTTTTCAAACATGACTCACCATCGGCCTGACCCGATGCTTGACATCAGGCCACCCATATTCCGCAGGCTTGACCTTCGCTGCGCGAAGGTTGGCCTGCACCGAAACGGGCAGCCTTTGGGGAAATTCGCCGATCATCCGCGTCACCCGATGATGAACAAGGGCTCGCCGTATTCCACCGGCTGCCCGTTTTCGACCAGGATGGCCTTGATCACGCCACCCTGGTCCGCCTCGATCTCGTTCATGAGCTTCATCGCCTCGATGATGCACAGGGTGTCGCCGGTATTGACCGATTGGCCGACCTCGACGAAGGCCTTGGCGCCTGGCGAAGGGGAGCGGTAGAAGGTGCCGACCATGGGCGACTTGACGATGTGTCCCTCCGGTTGGGCCACCTCCGGGGCGGCTGCCGAGCCGTTCGTCACCTCCGGCGCGACGGGCAGAGGGGGCTGGGCATACAGGGGCGGGTTGGCATACTGCACCGGGGCGCCGGCCATCGTTCGGGTGATGCGCACCCTTTCCTCCCCCTCGGAGATCTCCAGTTCGGCGATGCCCGAATCCTGCACCAGGTCGATGAGTTTCTTGAGCTTGCGCAGATCCATTTATTCCTCCAGGGCGTGTAGGGCATAGCCCAGGGCGAACAGGTAGCCCATCGCCCCCAGACCGGTGATCACCCCCACCGCCAGGTCGGAAAAATAGGACCGGTGGCGGAAGGCCTCACGGGCGTGGACATTGGACAGATGCACCTCGATGAACGGGATGGCCACCGCCGCCAGGGCGTCGCGCAGGGCCACGCTGGTGTGGGTGTAGGCGGCGGGGTTGATGATGATGTAGCCCACACCCTCGGCGCGGGCGGCATGGATGCGGTCGATCAGCGCATGCTCGGCGTTGCTCTGGAAGCATTCCACCGTGACGCCTGCGGCACGGCCCTGCTCCTGCAGGGTGGCGTCGATTTCGGCCAGGGTCTGGACGCCGTAGTGCTCGGGTTCGCGGGTACCCAAGAGGTTGAGATTGGGCCCGTGCAGGACAAGGATCTTGCCGGAGGTGGTGCCGACGGGAGCGGGTTTCGGCGGGCGCCTTCTGGGGGGCATCGGGGCATGCCGCAGGTTATGAATAGGCCGCGAGTTTGCCGCATATGCACGGGAATTGTCCAGAATTCGACACCGGTTCGCGGCATGCTCAGGCAATGCCGCTGCCCGGACATGAGTCCCTCCGGCTTACAATGCGGGCTTCTACGCGCAACCCTCATGGCCCTTTCAGGACATCCCCCCCTCACCCTCTGGCGACTGACCGACGGAAAACCGGGCCACGAAAAACAGAGCCTGGGGCTCGCGCGGGCGCTCACGCGGCTGACGGGTGCGAGCCGCCACGACATCGCGGTGCGGGGCGGTACGCCACTCGGGGCCGTCGCCGCATCGCTGCACTGGCTGCTCGGCCGTTTCCCGGCCGGCGCGGGGCTGCCGGCACCGGATCTGATCCTGGCCGCCGGGCACGCCACCCATGTGCCTGCACTCGCGGCCCGGCGGGCCAGGGGCGGCCGTATCGTCGTGCTGATGCGGCCCAGCCTGCCACTCGCATTGTTCGACCTGTGCCTGATCCCGTCGCACGACCGGCCGGCGGCCAGGCCGAATGTGATCCCGACACGTGGCGTCCTGAACGCGGTCGAATCGGTCGGTGTACACGACCGGGTACAAGGCCTGATCCTGATCGGCGGGCCCTCGCGGCACTATCGGTGGGACGATGCGGCCATCGTCGCGCAGGTGCGCGAGATCGTGGCGGCGCACCCCGACGTCGGCTGGACGCTCACGACCTCGCGACGCACCCCGGAGGAATTCATTCCGGCCCTGGGGTCACCGCGTGGGCTCGACATCCGCCCGCATACCCAGACGCCGGCGGGCTGGCTGGAAGAGGCGCTCGCGCGCAGCGCCCAGGTCTGGGTAAGCCCAGACAGCGGCTCCATGGTCTATGAAGCGCTCACTGCCGGCTGCCGGGTCGGTCTGCTCGAACTCGCCCCCTTGGCGGGCTCCCGCATGGCACGCGACATCGCCGGGCTGGCCGAGGACGGGATGGTCACGCCGCTGGCGCGTTGGCGGCGTGATCGCGCTCTCGCCCTGGCGACGAATGGTTTCAACGAGGCCGAGCGCTGCGCCCGCCTGATTCTGGAGCGCTGGTATGCCTGAAGCGAAACCGCGCGAGCTCAACGTTGTCCAGATCCTGCCCGCGCTGGAGTCGGGCGGCGTGGAGCGTGGCGCCCTGGAGGTGGGCAAATATCTGGTCGAGCACGGCCACCGCTCCATCGTCATCTCCGCCGGCGGCCGCATGGTCGGGCAGCTCACGCGCGAAGGCAGCGAGCATGTCACCTGGGACATAGGCCACAAGTCACTGTGGACGCTGCGGCTGGTGCCGCGGCTGCGGCGCTTTCTGCATGACAACCGCGTGGACATCCTGCACGCCCGCTCGCGCATGCCGGCGTGGGTGGGGTATCTGGCCTGGCGCGGCATGGACCCGGCCACACGGCCCCATTTCGTGACCACCGTGCACGGGCTCTACTCGGTCAACGCCTACAGCGCAGTGATGGTCAAGGGGGAGAAGGTCATCGCCGTGTCGCAGACGGTGCGTGACTA
>CALHRD010000052.1 GCA_938038385.1 uncultured Burkholderiales bacterium | reverse complement strand
CCATTAGGACGCGCGATGATGGCGAGGTGGAGCGCGAGGCAGTTCGGGCGGTTGGGAGGAGGCCATAGCCGTGCCTATGGCCGACGAGCAAGCGCACGAAATGGCCGCGCTCCGACCGCCAGGGCGCGCGTAGGCCCGTAGGGCGGCCTAATGGACAATCTGGGTTTAAACTATACGGCCATGTCCGTGATGTCTGTCTATGAAACAGTTCACAACCCACTCAGGTGGGCTTTGTTACGATTCATGCATGGCGACCCCACGACAGATGCTGAAGTCCCTCGTCAATCCAACGGCTGGCTTGCCCGGGCGCTGAGCCATACAGCGAGGAGCCATACAGCGAGGAGTAGAACGTGAACCACACCCTGCCCCTGACCCTCGTCCTTGCCGCCATCCTGCTGGGCGGCTGCGAGACCGCTGCGCCGCGGCACGGCGAAGTGGTGGTGCGCGACCGCGACTTCGATGTGCGCATCGTCTTCAGCGACCGCGACCGCATCATCATCCGCGACTGGTACGACGATCGCCGCCGATCCCTGCCGCCCGGTCTGGCCAAGAAAGGCAAGGTACCCCCCGGCCACGCCAAACGCTGGGGGCCGCGCGACACCCTGCCGCCGGGCTTGGCTTATCGTTATCTGCCGGTCGAATTGGAGCGCCGGCTCTCCCGTCTGCCCGAGGGCTATGTGCGGGTGATCGTCGGCGGCGACATCGTCATCTTGAACACCCGCACACGCGTCATCTTCGACATCCTGCATGACATCGCAGACGATTGACCGCCGACGGTTACGTCGCGGACAAGGCCGGGACTGGCACGGCATGCCAATCAAGAGGCGGCTACAATAGGGGCATTTGTCCTGATGCCCACCCATGTCCACTGCGACCGCCGCCCCTGACCACAACGGCTCTGCGCCACTCGACGTCTCCATCGTCATACCCATCTACAACGAGCGCGAAAACCTGCCCGAACTGGTCGGACAGGTGGAGCAGGCCATGGCAGCGGCCGGGGTGACTTGGGAGCTGATCTGCGTCGACGACGGCTCGCGCGACGGCTCCGACCGATTGCTGGCCAGGCTGGCCGAGACCCGGCCCTGGCTGAAACCGCTGTTCCTCAATCGCAACTACGGCCAGTCCACCGCCATGCAGGCCGGTTTCGACGCCGCGCGCGGGGTGACACTGGTCACCCTGGACGGCGACCTGCAGAATGACCCGGCCGACATCCCCAGGCTGCTCAGGGAGCTGGACGCCCACCCCGAGATCGACATCCTCTCGGGCTGGCGCAAGGAGCGCCAGGACAAGACCTGGTCGCGCAAGATCCCGTCGCAGATCGCCAACCGCCTCATTTCCAGGGTCACCGGCGTCAAACTGCACGATTACGGCTGCTCGCTCAAGCTCTACCGGCGCGAGGCCCTGGAGCACGTGAAGATCTATGGCGAGCTGCATCGCTTCATCCCGGCGCTCGCCGGCCAGTTCGGCGCGCGCGTGATGGAGCTGCCGGTCAACCACCGCGCCCGCACCCGCGGCCAGTCCAAGTACGGCATAGACCGCACCGTGCGCGTGCTGCTCGACCTGCTGTGGGTGAAGTTCCTGCTTCGGTTCCTGCACCGGCCGATGCATGCCTTTGGTGGCGCGGGGGCGGCAATGCTGCTGGCGGGCTTCCTGATTCTGAGCGCGCTCAGCTTCGAGAAACTGTTCCTGGGCGAGCATATCGGCGGCCGCCCGCTGCTGCTGCTCGGCGTGATGCTGAGCCTGATGGGGGTGCAATTCCTGGGCATGGGGGTGATCGGTGAGATGCTCACCCGCATCTACCACGAACCCGGCGGCGGCAAACAATACATCCTGCGCGCTGCGCCGCGGCGAAAGGCCGAGGGGTGAGGGCGTAAATCACCGCACTGCCGGGGGCTGGATGGGCATCGCGCCCGTCCGGACTTTCCGGTGATCCCCGCCGACTCCGAACACCCGCCCTACCGTACTACACCTTGCAGCACGCCAGCACGCATGCCCTCCCCCCCTCACCCCTCACGCCTCACGCCTCACCCAGCCTGGGACTGGCGGCTGCCGCCACTGTTGCTGCTGCCCTTTCTGGCCCTTGGCCTGCCGCCCCTGTTCGACCTGGACGAGGGCGCCTTCACCGCCTCGACCCTGGAGATGTTTCTGCGCGGCGACTTCCTCTCCACTTACCTCCTTGGGGCGCCGCGCCATGACAAGCCCATCCTCGTCTACTGGCTGCAGGCCCTGTCCGTTTCGGTATTCGGCTTCGACGAATGGGGCTGGCGCTTTCCTTCCGCGGCCGCTGCCGCCGCATGGATAGCGCTGACGCATGCCTTCGTCGCCCGCGTGGCGGACCGGGAGACTGCGCTCGCCGCCGCCCTGGTCATCGCCACGGCGGCGGGGCTCGTCGTCATTCAGCGCGCCGCCACTGCGGATGCCCTGCTCAACCTGTGGCTGGCCGCCGCCGGCTATGCGGCCTGGCTTTGGCTGAAGGAAGGCAAGCCGGTCTGGCGCTACGCGAGCCATGCCGCCATGGCGCTGGGTTTCCTCACCAAGGGGCCGGTGGCCGTGCTGGTGCCGGCCGGTGCGGTGTTTCTGTGGTGCGCGAGCCGCCGTGAGCCCATGCGCTTCTTCCGCTGGGCCCTGGAAGGAAGGGCCCTCGCCCTCTTCCTGGCCATCGCCGCGCCCTGGTTCGCCGTGCAGACCTGGCTGGAGGGCCCGGGCTTCCTCGCCGGGTTCTTCCTCAGGCACAACGTGGAACGCTTCGGGTCCTCGATGGAGGGACATGGCGGCAATCCGCTGTATTACCTGCCGGTGGTGCTGATTTCGCTGCTGCCGCACACGGGGTTGCTGCTGGCCGCCGCCTGGCGCATGCGGGCGGTGTGGCGCGACGACCTGCTACGCTACGGCCTGATCTGGTTCGGTTTGGTCTTTCTGCTGTTCTCCCTGTCGGGCACCAAGCTGCCGCACTACGTCTACTACGGCTATGGCGGCCTCACCCTCCTGCTGGCCCGCCAGGCGGGTCCGGCCAGCAACCGCTGGCTGCTCCTGCTGCCCGGCACGCTGCTGTTCGCCCTGCTGCTGGCGCTGCCCGAGCTGCTCGCCAGCCAGCTGCCGCGCCTGAAACCGGACGACCAGCTGCTGGCGGCCGGCCTCACCGGGGTCTTCGGCAACGCATACTGGCTTTGG
>CALHRD010000051.1 GCA_938038385.1 uncultured Burkholderiales bacterium | reverse complement strand
GAGATCGGCGCCATCTTCATGGTGGACATGGCCCACTACGCGGGCCTGATCGCCGCCGGCGTCTATCCCAACCCCGTGCCCCATGCGGATGTCGTCACCTCCACCACGCACAAGACCCTGCGCGGCCCGCGCGGCGGCATCCTCCTCATGAAGGCGGAACACGAGAAGGCGATCAATTCGGCCGTCTTCCCGGGGCTGCAGGGTGGTCCGCTGATGCATGTCATCGCCGGCAAGGCGGTGGCCTTCAAGGAGGCCATGGGCAAGGCGTTCCGCGCCTACCAGGAGCAGGTGCTGAGCAATGCCCGGGTGATGGCGCGCGTGCTCGCCGAGGAGCGGGGCTTGCGCATCGTCTCCGGCCGCACCGAGAGCCACATGTTCCTGGTCGATCTGCGCGCCAAGGGGATCACCGGCAAGGACGCCGAGGCCGCCCTGGGTCGTGCCCATATCACGGTCAACAAGAACGCCATCCCCAACGACCCGCAGAAGCCCTTCATCACCAGCGGCATCCGCATCGGCACCCCGGCGATGACCACGCGCGGCTTCAAGGAGATCGAGGCCGAGCGCCTGGCTCACCTGATCGCCGACGTGCTCGACGCGCCCAACGACGAGGCCGTCATCGGGCGGGTCAAGGGCGAGGTGGCGGAGCTCACGCGGGCGTTTCCGGTCTACGTCGAGTAACTGGCTATGGGGGTATGGGTGATGGGTAATGGGGACTTCCCGAGCAACCCCTTCCCATCCCTCATCCCTCATCCCCCATCTCGATGAAATGTCCCTTCTGCGGTCACCCCGACACCCAGGTCGCCGAGACCCGGCTGTCGGAAGACGGCACGACGGTGCGCCGGCGACGGCGCTGCACGGCCTGTGACAAGCGTTTCACCACCTTCGAGACGGCGGAGATCCGGCTGCCGGCCGTGGTCAAGCAGGACGGCGAACGTCAGGAGTTCTCCCGCGACAAGCTGCGCGAGGGCTTCCGGCGGGCGCTGCACAAACGGCCGGTGCCGACCGATCTCACCGACGAGGCGATCAGCCGCGTGGTGCAGAAGCTCCTCGCCCTGGGCGAGCGTGAGGTCACCTCGCGCTACATCGGCGAACTGGTGATGAATGAACTCAAGCGCCTGGACAAGGTGGCCTACATCCGCTTCGCCTCGGTCTACAAGAGCTTCCAGGACGTGGACGATTTCCGCGACGCCCTGCGCGACCTGGACAAGTAACGCACATGTTCGGTGCCGAGGACCACGGCCACATGGCCCGCGCCCTGCGGCTGGCGGAGCGGGGCCTTTTCACCACCACGCCCAACCCGCGCGTGGGCTGCGTCATCGTCCAGAACGGCCGGGTGGTGGGGGAAGGGTGGCACGTGCGCGCCGGCGAACCGCATGCCGAGATCCATGCCCTGCGCGCAGCGGGCGAGGCGGCACGCGGCGCCACCGTCTATGTCACGCTGGAGCCGTGCAGCCATCACGGCCGCACCCCGCCCTGCGCCGAGGCCCTCATCGATGCCGGTGTGGCACGGGTGGTGGCGGCCATGCGCGACCCCAACCCGCAGGTGGCGGGGCGTGGCATCGAGCTGCTCACGCTCGCCGGCATCCGCGCCGAGGTCGGGCTGCTGGAGGAGGCCGCGCGCGAGCTCAATATCGGCTTCGTCAGCCGCATGACCCGCGGCCGCCCGTGGGTGCGGGTCAAGACCGCTTCCAGTCTGGACGGCAAGACCGCCCTGCGCAACGGGCAGTCGCAATGGATCACCGGCGAGGCGGCGCGCGCCGATGTGCAGCGCTGGCGGGCGCGGGCCTGCGCCGTGCTCACCGGTGTGGGCACGGTGCTGGCCGACGACCCGCAGATGAACGTGCGCGGCATCGACACCCCGCGTCAGCCGCTCAGGGTGGTGCTCGACAGCGGGCTGAAAACCCCACCCGGCGCCCGCATCCTGCAAGGCGGCAACACCCTCATCATCTGCCAGCAGGCGAAGCCCCAGCGGCTCGAACCCCTGCTCAACGCCGGTGCCGGCGTGCTGGAGCTGCCCGGTCCCGAAGGTCGTCCCGATCTCGCGCTGCTGATGGAGATCCTGGCCCGGCGCGGGGTCAACGAGCTGCACGTCGAGGCCGGTGCCACGCTCAACGGGGCGCTGCTGGCCGGCGGCTGGGTGGACGAGTGGCTGGCCTACATCGCCCCCGTGGCCCTGGGCCACCAGGCACGCGGCCTATTCGAGCTGCCGGTCCTGACCGAAATGAACGCGCGCCGGGCATTCACCCTGCACGACCTGCGCCAGATCGGTCCGGACCTGCGTCTGACCCTGCGGCCGCGTTGATATCCGGGGTGTGCATCCCGAGGCAGACGCCTGTGACCCGTCCCGATCCGTATGTCCCCCTGTCCGTCGGGGACTGTCTGCGGCCCTCGACCGCCAACATCGACCGCCGCGAGAAGTGGCTGGCCTACCGTGGTCTGGCGAGTCTGCGTGCCTATCTGCCGGTCAAGGCTGACCGGCGCCTGGTCGATTACTACCTGCACGACGCCGGGGGCGGCTGGCAGACCGGCCGGCTGGAGGAGGGCGAGGTGCTCAACATCGATTGCGGTGTCCTCGCCATGGCGCTGACCCGGGACGACCTATACGAGGACGTGGCGCCGCCGCCGGCCTGAGTCTGCCGGCCTTCCGGACCTCGCCCCGCCCCGCCTTGGGCCGCTGCCGGCAGGCTTGGGGTTCTCCGCGGCCGTCTCTGGCCATAGAATGACGGGTTTTCGCACATGCCGGTCGGTTGCGACCGCGCCACTCAGGACGGGGCATCATGTTCACGGGCATCATCCAGGCCGTCGGCCACATCAGTCACCTCACCGAGCGCGGCGGCGGTGACGCGCGCGTCACCATTGCCGCCGGCGGCCTGGACCTCACCGACGTGGCCATCGGCGACTCCATCGCCGTCAACGGGGTATGTCTCACGGTGGTGGAGCGGGGGCTCGAGCATTTCAGCGTCGACGTCTCGCAGGAGACCTTTTCCTGCACCATGGGCTTCACGCCCGGCGAGGCGGTCAACCTGGAAAAGGCCTTGCGGCTCGCCGACCGGCTGGGCGGACACCTGGTCTCCGGCCATGTCGACGGCGTGGGTGAGGTGGTGCGCTTCGACAAGGTGGGCGACAGCATGCGCCTCGACATCCGCGCGCCCAAGGCAGTTGAGCGCTACCTCGCGCCCAAGGGCTCGGTCGCGGTGAACGGCGTGTCGCTGACCGTCAATCGGGTGCATGGCGCCGAGTTCTCCATCAACCTCATCCCCCACACCCTGGACGCCACCGCGCTCAAGAACCTCGGACCGGGCGACCGGGTCAACCTGGAGGCGGACATGCTCGCCCGCTATGCCGAACGCCTGCTCGCCTACACTCAGGAAACGGACAAAGACTGATGCTCACCCCGATAGAAGACATCATCGCCGAGATCAAGGCCGGCCGCATGGTCATCCTGGTGGACGAGGAGGACCGCGAGAACGAGGGCGACCTGGTCATGGCCGCCGAGCATGTCACGCCCGAGGCCATCAACTTCATGGCCAAACACGGTCGCGGGCTGATCTGCCTGACCCTGACCGGGGAGCGCTGTCAGCAGCTCGGCCTGAGCATGATGGTGCGCGACAACCAGACCCCCCACGGCACCGCCTTCACCGTCTCCATCGAGGCGGCGGAGGGGGTCACCACCGGCATCTCCGCCGCCGATCGGGCGGTCACCATCCAGGCTGCGGTCAGGAAGGGCGCCAAACCGTCCGACATCATCCAGCCCGGCCACGTCTTCCCGCTGCGCGCCCAGGAGGGCGGCGTGCTGGTGCGCGCCGGCCACACCGAGGCGGGCTGCGACCTGGCGGCGCTCGCCGGCCTCACGCCGGCGGCGGTGATCTGCGAGATCCTCAAGGAGGACGGCACCATGGCGCGGCTGCCGGACCTGATGGAGTACGCGCATGAACATGGTCTCAAGATCGGCACCATCGCCGACCTGATCCACTATCGCGCCGCCAACGAGAGCCTCGTCACGCGGGCCGGCGAACGGCTGATCGAGACCCCGTTCGGCCCCTTCCGGCTGGTGGTCTACCGGGACAAGGTCACCCGCGCAACCCATCTGGCCCTCACCCGCGGCGAGATCCACCCCGAGGCCGAGACGCTGGTGCGGGTGCACGAGCCGGTATCCTTGATGGACGTGCTGGAGTCCACCGCCAGCGGGCATGCCTACAGCGTGCCTCAGGCCCTGGGTATCATCGCCGGCAACGGCGTCGGCGCCATAGTGCTGCTACACCGGCCGGAATCGGCCGACGAGCTGCTGCGGCGCGCCCTGCCATCGGATACCCCGCCGCCGGCACGAAAGTTCGACCTGCGCAACTACGGTATCGGCGCCCAGATCCTGCGCGACCTGGGCGTCGGCAGGATGCGTCTGCTCGCCACGCCGCGCAAGATGCCCGCCATGGATGGCTTCGGCCTGGAGGTGACGGGCTATTTCCAACACGAGGGAGACTGATATGGCCCGTTACGACAACATCCTGGAGCTGGAACCCAACCTCGACGGCACTGGCCTCAGAGTGGGCATCGCCATGAGTCGCTTCAATCAGGACGTGGGCGAGGGCCTGCTGGCCGCCGCCACGGCCGCCCTGATCAAGAAGGGGGTCAAGGAGTCGGACATGGTCATCGTCACCGTGCCCGGCGCCCTGGAGCTGCCCCTGGTGTTGCAGAAGATGGCCCGTACCGGCAGGTTCGACGCCTTGATCGCGCTGGGGGCGGTGATCCGTGGCGAGACCTATCACTTCGAGATCGTATCCAACGAGATGGCGGCGGGCATCACACGGGTCAATCTCGACACCGGTGTGCCTGTGGCCAACGGTGTGCTGACCACCGACACCGAACATCAGGCCACGCACCGCATGTCAGAAAAGGGCCGCGACGCGGCCCTGTGCGCCATCGAGATGGCGCGCTTGCTGCAAGCGCTATGAGCACCACCTGCGGCAGTTGGAAGGTGTGCGGGCACGGCCGGCGCGCCCGGAGCGCAAGGGTGCGATCATGAGCAAGACACGTGGCAGCCGGCGTGTCTCCCGCGAGCTGGTCCTGCGCGCCCTCTACCAGTGGCAGTTGACGGGTGATGATCTGGCCCGCCTGTTGGTCCAGGCCGAGGAGGCCGAGGAATACGCCCAGGCCAACGAAGGGCTGCTCAGGACACTGTTGGAGGGCATCCTGACGCAGGCGCCCGCCCTCGATGCCGCCCTCGCCCCGCACCTCGATCGTCCGGTGGCGCAGATCTCCCCCATCGAGCATGCCCTGCTGCTGCTGGGTGCCTACGAGCTCCTGCACAGCCCGGACGTGCCCTACCGTGTGGCCATCAACGAGGCGGTGGAACTGGCCAAACGCTACGGCGGCACCGATGGCCACAAGTACGTCAACGGCGTACTGGACAAACTGGCCAGGACGGCGCGCCAGCCCGAGATCGAGGCAGCGATCCGGTGAGGATCTGGGATGGGGGAGACCCCTCACCCGACATGCCCTCCGAATTCGAACTCATCGCACGCCACTTCACCCGCCCGGCGCCCGGTGCGCGTTTGGGCGTCGGCGACGATGCCGCCCTGCTGGCGCCGGCCGCCGGCATGGAATTGGCCGTCTCCACCGACATGTTGCTGGCCGGCCGGCATTTCCTCCCCGGTGATGATGCGGAGGGTCTGGGCCACAAGACCCTGGCGGTGAATCTGTCCGATCTGGCGGCCATGGGCGCACGCCCGCGCTGGGCACTGCTTGCCCTGGCCCTGCCCGAGGCGGACGAAGGGTGGCTTGGCGCCTTCAGCCGCGGATTCTTTGCCCTCGCCGAACGCCATGGCGTTGAACTGGTGGGGGGGGATACCACGCGCGGCCCGCTCAATCTGTGCGTCACCATTCTGGGCGAGGTCGAGGCCGGACGGGCCCTGACCCGCGCCGGCGCCCGTCCGGGCGACGAGATCTGGGTCTCCGGCAGCCTGGGCGGGGCGGCCCTGGGGCTGGCCCATGTGCAGGGTGTTCTCGGCCTGACGCCAGCCGAGGCGGCCTCATGCCTGGAACGACTGCACACGCCCGAGCCCAGGGTTGCCCTGGGACGCGCGCTGCAGGGTGTGGCCAGCGCCGGCATCGATATCTCCGACGGTCTGCTCGCCGACCTGGGCCACATCCTCGCGCGCTCCGGCGTCGCCGCCGAGGTCGATTTCCAGCGCCTGCCCGCTCACCCGGCCGTCGCCGCCCGCCTGGCCGACCCCGTCGCCCGGCGGTGTCTGCTGGCCGGGGGCGACGACTACGAATTGTGTTTCACCGCCCCGCCCCATCGGGCCGAGGCCGTCGGGGCCGCCGGGCGCACGGCCGGGGTGGCGGTCACGTGCATCGGTCGCGTCCTGGCCGGGGCGGGCCTGATGCTGATTGGATCCGATGGCATGCCCCTGCCCAGCGTCGAGCGCGGCTATGACCACTTCGCCTGACCGCGCCTTCCTCTTCGCCCATCCCGCCCATTTCATCGCCCTGGGCTTCGGCGCCGGCTTGGTGTCCAAGGCGCCCGGCACATTCGGGACCCTGGTCGCCCTGCCGCTCTATGCCCTGACCGCCGGCCTGCCGGCCATTGCCTACTGGGGACTGCTGTTGCTGGGCGGGCTGTTGGGCGTCTGGGCCTGCGACCGCACGGGCAGGGCCCTCGGCGCGCCGGACCACGGCGGCATCGTCTGGGACGAGATCGTCGCCTTCCTGATCGTACTGCCCTTTGCGCCGGCGACCTGGTGGGGCGATCTCGCCGCCTTTGCCCTGTTCCGCCTGTTCGACATCTGGAAACCCTTCCCCATCGGCTGGCTCGACGCCCGCGTCAAGGGTGGCTTCGGGGTGATGCTCGATGACGTGCTGGCAGCCGGCTACGCCATCGTCTGTCTCATGGGGGTGACGGCATGGATGTGACGCAGGACGAACTGGAGCGAGTCGCAGCCGAACTGGGGGCCGCCCTGCAGGCGCGGAGCTGGCGATTGGCCGTGGCCGAGTCCTGCACCGGCGGTTGGGCGGCCCAGGCCGTGACCGCCATACCCGGCAGTTCCGCCTGGTTCGACCGCGGCTTCGTCACCTACAGCAACGCGGCCAAGCGCGAAATGCTGGGGGTGCAGGCGGACACCCTGGCCACCCATGGCGCGGTGAGCGAGGCCACGGTACGCGAGATGGCCGCCGGTGCGCTCATGCGCAGCGAGGCCGATGCGGCCATCGCCATTTCCGGCATCGCCGGCCCCGGCGGTGGCACGGCGGACAAGCCGGTCGGCACCATCTGTTTTGCCTGGGCGCTGACCGGCCAGGGCGTCGAGAGCGTCACCCGGCATTTCAATGGTGAGCGTAGCGCCATCCGGGCACAGTCCGTGCGGGAGGCGCTGCAAGGTCTGCTGGACCGTCTACAATAGGGCTGCCCCGACGGATAGTCGGGAGTCCATTCCTGTGTCATAATCGAACGATGGTTCGGCTAGAGGGGTTCAAATCCATGGACGACAACAAGACCAAGGCGCTCTCGGCTGCGCTTTCCCAGATCGAGAAGCAATTCGGCAAGGGTTCCATCATGCGCATGGGCGACGGCAGTGTGGCCGAGGACCTGCAGGTGGTATCCACCGGTTCCCTCGGCCTGGACTTGGCCCTGGGCGTGGGCGGTCTGCCGCGCGGACGGGTGGTGGAGATCTACGGTCCGGAATCCTCCGGCAAGACCACGCTCACCCTGCAGGTGGTGGCCGAGGCGCAGAAGCTGGGCGGCACCTGTGCCTTCATCGACGCCGAACATGCGCTCGACCCGACCTACGCGCAGAAGCTGGGTGTGAACGTCTCGGAACTGCTCATCTCCCAGCCCGACACCGGCGAACAGGCCCTCGAGATCGCCGACATGCTGGTGCGTTCCGGCGCGGTGGACGTGATCGTCGTCGACTCGGTGGCGGCGTTGACCCCCAAGGCCGAGATCGAGGGCGAGATGGGCGACTCGCACGTGGGCCTGCAGGCGCGGCTGATGAGCCAGGCCCTGCGCAAACTCACCGCCAACATCAAGCGCACCAACACCCTGGTCATCTTCATCAATCAGATCCGCATGAAGATCGGCGTCATGTTCGGCAACCCGGAGACCACCACCGGCGGCAATGCGCTCAAGTTCTACGCCTCGGTGCGCCTGGACATCCGCCGCATCGGCTCGATCAAGAAGGGCGAGGAGGTGATCGGCAGCGAGACGCGGGTCAAGGTGGTCAAGAACAAGGTATCGCCGCCGTTCAAGGAGGCGGTGTTCGACATCCTCTACGGCGAGGGCATTTCGCGTGAGGGCGAGATCATCGAGCTCGGCGTCAACCACAAGCTCATCGAGAAGTCGGGCGCCTGGTACTCCTATCGTGGCGAGAAGATCGGGCAGGGCAAGGACAACGCCAGGGAGTTCCTCAAGCAGCACCCCGACATGGCCGCGGAGATCGAAGGCCTGATCCGTGAGCGGGTAGGGGTCAGACCTGCCGCTGCCGGCCCCGCCATCGAGGAATCGTGACGATGACCCTGCGCGAGCGGGCGCTCAACCTGCTCGCCCGGCGGGAACACAGCCGGGCCGAGCTCGCGCGCAAGCTCGCCGCCTATGGGCAGGCCGAGGACATCGAGTCCCTGCTCGATGCGCTGGAGCATGAAGACCTGCTGTCCGAGGACCGCTATGTCGAGGCCGTGACCCACGCCTATGCCGGCCGTCACGGCAGTCTGCGACTCAGGCAGACCCTGCAGCGGCACGGGGTGACGGGAGACCTGGCCGATCTCACCGTGCAACGGGCACGCGCCGACGATCTGGCCGCCTGTCAGGCACTCTGGCGTCGGAAATATGGCAAGCCACCAGCCGACCGCAAGGAAAAATCCCGCCAGTACCGTTTCCTCCTGGCGCGCGGATTTCCGGCCGAGGTGGTCGCCCGTGTGCTGGGGGAAGAGGATGATTAAACCCAGATTGTCCGTTAGGACGCGCTCCGACCGCCAGGGCGCGCGTAGGCCCGTAGGGCTGCCTAATGGACAATCTGGGTTAAAGCCTAGCCGTCAGGATACGGCCGATCTCGTCATCCGTGAGGACGATCGGGTTGGTCTGCATGCTGCTGCCCCGGCTGTTGGCGACGATGCGTGCAAAGTCTTCTGCGCGGATGCCATAGGCCGACAGCCGCGGTAGATTCAGCCGGCGTGTCCAGTCCTCCAAATGCGTGAGCAAGGCGGCTATCGCCTCGGCGTCATCCAGCCTTTCGCGACTGAGCAAGCGGCCGACATCTGCATATTTGCGCAACGCCGGGCTGGCGGCATCACGCTCTGCCAGCGCTGCGACATTGACCCGCGTGGCGGCCGCCACCAGGGTGCCGCACGCCACGCCATGCGGAATTGGAAAGTAAGCCCCCAAAGGCGAGGCCAAGCCGTGCACCGAGCCCAGTCCCACCTGGGCCAGGGCGATACCCGAGAGCAGCGCCGCGTAAGCCATGCGGCTGCGGCAGACGGCGGGGTCGTCCGTACCTTCGTACCACGGCAGCAGGCCATCGCGCGCGGCCTCCAGGCCGGACAGGGCAAGTGCGTCGGTCATCGGGTTGGCCCGACTCGATACATACGCCTCCAGCAGTTGGGTAAAGGCATCCATACCGTTGGCGGCGAGCACAGGCTTGGGACAAGTTGCGAGCAGATCCGGGTCCACGAGGGCAAATTCCGCCACCAGTTTTTCGTCACGGAAGGACTTCTTGAAGCCCTTCGGCCCGTGGGAGGAGAGGACGGCGTTTTTCGTCGCCTCGGAGCCCGTGCCGGCGGTGGTCGGCACGGCGATGAAAGGCACAGCAGGCCCGCGGTAAGGAAGCTCGGGCCCGACCCCCTCCAGATGGTCAAGCACGGAGTTGCCCGGAATCAGCAGGCCGGCAATGGCTTTGGCGGCGTCCAGGGCGCTGCCGCCGCCGATGCCGATCACCACGTCCCAGTGCCTGCCCCTGTGGTAGGTCACCGCATCATCGACCAGTTGTGGAGAAGGCTCGCCGGCAACCCGAACCACTTCCCAACGCACGCTTCTGGCCTTGAATCCGGCCAGCAAGCCCTCCCAATATGGACTATCCTGGAACGACCGGGCACCTGTCACCACCAACGCGTTAGCCCCGAATGTCCCGGCAAGATCGCCCAGGCGTGTGATGGCGCCCGGTCCGTACACGATGCGAGGCAGGCGTGCGATGTTGAATGGTCTGATCAACGTCGGTCTCCGGGTTGAGAAAGGTGCATCCTAGCTCGGCTGGCGGGGGCTGCAAGACCAGATCATGATCACAAAAAAGGTGTTGACATGACGAAATCCGGTCTGCATAATCTCGCTTCTCTCGGGCGCGGGGTGGAGCAGTCTGGCAGCTCGTCGGGCTCATAACCCGAAGGTCACAGGTTCAAATCCTGTCCCCGCAACCAACTGATCTTTAACAACTGAACAACCAGCCTCTGAGGTGTGGGCACTGGTTTTGAGCTGTGGTTGGTCTGATGCGTTGAGTGTTGGGCTGACTTATGAGCGAAGGGACTTAGGTGCTTACGCTTTGAGAGTTGATTCTTGAAGA
>CALHRD010000050.1 GCA_938038385.1 uncultured Burkholderiales bacterium | reverse complement strand
CGGGCGACAACATTGCCATCACGGTGAGCCTGATTGCGCCGATCGCCATGGAAGAGGGTCTGCGCTTCGCCATCCGCGAGGGCGGCCGCACCGTCGGCGCCGGCGTGGTGGCGAAGATCATCGAGTAATACGGTGCGGGGTCTACCGCCTGGCGGAGACCCTGCCCTGTCTACTGCTTGACTGTTGCGTTAACCAGGAAACGCGGGTATGATCCCGCGTTTTTCCGATGCGGAAAAACGAGATGCAGAGCCAAAAGATACGTATCCGCCTGAAGGCCTACGATTACAAGCTGATCGATCAGTCGGCCATGGAGATCGTGGATACCGCCAAGCGCACCGGCGCCGTGGTCAAGGGGCCTGTTCCCCTGCCCACTGCCATCGAGCGCTTCGACATCCTGCGATCACCGCATGTGAACAAGACCTCCCGCGATCAGCTGGAGATCCGCACGCACAAGCGGCTGATGGACATCATAGACCCCACGGACAAGACCGTGGACGCACTGATGAAGCTGGATCTGCCCGCTGGCGTGGATGTAGAGATCAAACTGCAGTAAGCCCAAGGGCGGGTAGCCCTGTTTTGTAACCCGCCGACCAATTGCAGTCGGCGCCTGAAAAGGAAACGAGAACATGAGCCTAGGCCTTGTCGGTCGCAAGATCGGCATGACCCGCATTTTCACCGATGACGGCGCGACCGTTCCGGTGACGGTGCTGGACATGTCCAACAATCGCGTCAGCCAGGTCAAGACCGTCGGAACGGACGGTTACGACGCGCTCCAGATCGCTCATGGCAGTCGCAAGGCGAGCCGGGTCAACAAGCCCGAATCGGGGCATTATGCCAAAGCGGGCATCGAGGCGGCGCGGGGGATGACGGAATTCCGTGTCGGCGCCGATGTCGTCGGTCAATATCAGCCGGGCGCCGTGATCACGGTCGAGATCTTCCAGCCCGGTCAGATGGTGGATGTCTCCGGTGTCACCCAGGGCAAGGGTTTCGCCGGTACCATCAAACGGCACAACTTCGGCTCTCAGCGGGCCTCGCACGGCAACTCCCGCTCCCACAACGTGCCCGGCTCCATCGGTCAGGCCCAGGACCCGGGCCGCATCTTTCCGGGCAAGCGCATGTCCGGTCACATGGGCGCGGTCAAGCGCACGGTGCAAAACCTTGAAGTGGTGCGGGTCGATGCCGAACGGCAGCTCCTCCTGATCAAGGGTGCGGTGCCCGGCGCCAAGGGCGGCGTGGTCCTGGTGCGACCCGCCGTGAAGGGGGGTGCGTGATGGAGCTCAGGCTGATCAACGAGCAGGGCCAGGAGTCCGGTGGTGTGGATGCCTCCGATATCCTGTTTGGCCGTGAATACAACGAGTCGCTGGTGCATCAGATCGTTACTGCCTACCAGGCCAACGGGCGCAGCGGCAACCGTGCGCAGAAGGACCGCGGCGAGGTCAAGCACAGCACGAAGAAACCCTTCCGCCAGAAAGGCACCGGGCGCGCCCGCGCCGGCATGACCTCCAGCCCCTTGTGGCGTGGCGGCGGCCGGATCTTTCCGAACAGTCCCGAGGAGAACTTCTCTCAGAAGGTCAACCGCAAGATGTTCCGCGCCGGTATGGCTGCCATCCTCTCCCAGCTCGCCCGCGAAGGACGTCTCAAGGTCATCGACGGTATCCGCGTGGACGCACCCAAGACCAAGCTGCTGGCCGGCAAGATCAAGGGTATGGGGATCACCGATCGCGTGTTGATCATCACCCCCGAGGTCGATGAGAACCTGTGGCTGTCCTCGCGCAACCTGGCCAACGTTTTGGTGCTCGAACCCCATCAGGCCGACCCTGTGAGTCTGGTCCGTTTCGACCGCGTGCTGCTCACGCGCGAAGCGGTCAAGTCCTTCGAGGAGATGTACGCATGAATGCCGCCAAGATCAATGAGGAGCGCCTGTATCAGGTCATCCTCGCCCCGGTGATCTCCGAGAAGGCGACCCACATCGCCGACAAACACGAGCAGGTGATCTTCCGCGTCGCCCCGGACGCGAGCAAGCCGGAGATCAAGGCGGCGGTGGAGATGCTGTTCAAGGTGCAGGTCGACGAGGTCAAGGTGGCCAACGTCAAGGGCAAGGTCAAGCGTTTCGGCCGTTTCTTCGGACGACGCGCCAACTGGAAGAAGGCCTACGTGTGCCTGAAGCCTGGTCAGGAAATCAACTTCGTGGCAGGAGAATAAGCCATGGCCCTCGTCAAAGTTAAACCGACATCCGCCGGCCGCCGCGCGGTGATCAAGGTGGTCACGCCGGGCCTGCACAAGGGCAAGCCCCATGCCGCCCTGCTGGAAAGTCAGACCCGCCGTTCCGGGCGCAACAACAACGGCCACATCACCACCCGGCACAAGGGGGGCGGTCACAAGCAGCACTACCGGATCGTGGACTTCAAGCGCAACAAGGATGGTATACCGGCCAAGGTCGAGCGCATCGAGTATGACCCGAACCGTAGCGCGCATATCGCCCTGCTGTGCTATGCCGACGGCGAGCGCCGCTACATCATCGCCCCGCGCGGAATCGAGGCGGGCGCTGTGCTGATGAGCGGTTCCGATGCCGCCATCAAACCCGGCAATTGCCTGCCTCTGCGCAATATCCCGGTGGGTACCACGGTGCACTGCATCGAGATGATGCCCGGCAAGGGGGCACAACTGGCCCGTGCCGCCGGTACCAGCGTGCAGTTGCTGGCGCGAGAAGGCAGTTATGCCCAGTTGCGCCTGCGCTCGGGCGAGATCCGCAAGGTGCACGTGGACTGCCGAGCCACCGTCGGCGAGGTCGGCAACGAGGAAAGCAGCCTGCGCTCCATCGGCAAGGCGGGTGCCAACCGCTGGCGCGGCATCCGGCCGACCGTGCGCGGCGTGGCCATGAACCCGATCGATCACCCGCATGGTGGCGGCGAGGGTCGTACCGGCGAGGCACGCGAACCCGTCAGCCCTTGGGGGACGCCCACCAAGGGCTACCGTACCCGCAGCAACAAGCGCACGAACAACATGATCGTTCGTCGCCGGCATTCCGCTTGAGAGGTAGAAAGAAATGGCACGTTCGATCAAGAAAGGCCCCTTTGTCGATGGGCACTTGCTCGCCAAAGTGGCCAAGGCCCAGGCCAGCGGCGACAAGAAACCCATCAAGACCTGGTCGCGCCGCTCCACCGTCTTGCCCGACTTCGTCGGGATGACCATCGCGGTGCACAACGGCAAGCAGCACATCCCGGTCTACGTCACCGAGAACATGGTCGGCCACAAGCTGGGCGAATTTTCCCTGACCCGCACGTTCAAGGGTCATGCCGCCGACAAGAAGGCGAAGAAGTAAGGAGCCGATGATGGAAGTCAGAGCCGTATTGCGTGGTACCCGTCTGTCTGCGCAGAAAGCGAGGCTGGTGGCCGACATGGTGCGCGGCAAGCCGGTGGACAAGGCCCTTGGCCTACTCAGCTTCACGCCCAAGAAGGCGGCCGTGGTGATCAAGAAGGTGCTCGAGTCGGCCATCGCCAACGCCGAACACAATGAGGGTGCCGATATCGACGAACTGAAGGTCAAGTCCATCTACGTCGACCAGGGTACCAGCCTCAAGCGCTTCACGGCGCGCGCCAAGGGTCGCGGCAATCGCATCATGAAACCCACCTGTCACATTACCGTGACGGTCGGAGACTGAGGATAGAGCATGGGACAGAAGATACATCCGACCGGCTTCCGCCTGAGCGTGAACCGCGACTGGAGCTCCAAGTGGTTCGCCAACTCGAAGAACTACGGCGCAGTGCTGAACGAGGACCTCAAGGTGCGCAGCTTCCTGAAGAAGAAGCTGTCGCACGCGGCCTTGTCCAAGATCATCATCGAGCGTCCGGCCAAGAATGCCCGCATCACCCTGTTCTCGGCCAAGCCCGGCGTGGTCATCGGCAAGAAGGGTGAGGACATCGAGGCGCTGCGCCGCAAGCTCTCCGGCATGATGTCGGTGCCGGTGACGCTGAACATCGAGGAGGTGCGCAAGCCCGAGACCGATGCCCAGATCATCGCCGACTCCATCGCCAACCAGCTCGAGAAGCGGATCATGTTCCGCCGCGCCATGAAGCGGGCCATGCAAGGCGCCATGCGCTTCGGAGCCCAGGGCATCAAGATCATGAGCTCCGGCCGGCTCAACGGTGCCGAGATCGCACGCACCGAATGGTATCGTGAAGGCCGTGTGCCGCTGCATACCCTGCGCGCGGACATCGATTACGGGTTCTCCGAGGCCAAAACCACCTATGGGGTCATCGGCATCAAGGTCTGGGTCTACAAGGGCGAGAACATCGGCCGCGGCGAGAAGCCCGCCGCCACACCCGAGCCCGAGCGCAAGCCGCGTCGCGTGCCGCGTGCCGCCAAGGAGTAAACATCATGCTGCAACCCAACAGAAGGAAATACCGCAAGGAACAGAAGGGCCGCAACACCGGCCTGGCGACGCGGGGCACCAAGGTAAGTTTCGGCGAGTTCGGCCTGAAGGCGATCGGACGCGGCCGTATCAGCGCCCGCCAGATCGAGGCTGCCCGCCGCGCCATGACCCGCCACGTCAAGCGGGGTGGACGCATCTGGATCCGCATCTTCCCGGACAAGCCGATCTCCCAGAAGCCCGCTGAGGTGCGCATGGGCAACGGCAAGGGTGCGCCTGAGTATTGGGTGGCTGAAATCCAGCCCGGCAAGGTGCTGTATGAAATGGAAGGGGTGAGCGAGGAACTGGCGCGGGAGGCCTTCCGTCTGGCCGCGGCCAAGTTGCCGATACCCACCGTCTTCGTCACCCGCATGATCGGAAGCTGAGCATGAAAGCGAGTGAACTACGCAACAAGAACACGGACGAGCTCCGTCAGGAGCTCAAGGACCTGCTGCGCGCCCAGTTCAGTCTGAGGATGCAGGTTGCCACCCAGCAGACCAACAAGACCCATGAGCTGCGGCGGGTGCGTCGCGACATCGCCCGCGTGCACACCGTACTGCATGCCATGAGGCTCAAGAACACAGCATGAGGATGCAGGACATGGCCGAACAGGAAAGCAGCAAGATCATCCGTGCCCTCACCGGGCGCGTGGTCAGCGACAAGATGGACAAGACGGTGACCGTGCTCGTCGAGCGTCGGGTCAAACACCCCCTCTACGGCAAGGTGATCCGTCTGTCCAAGAAATACCATGCCCACGACGAAGCCAACGAATGTCACGAAGGCGATCTGGTGGTCATCGAGGAATGTCGTCCCTTGTCCAAGACCAAGGCCTGGAAGGTGACCAAACTGGTGGAAAAGGCCAGGCTGGTGTAAAGAGCTTGTATTTTTCCTTGCCGCGATGTAGCATTCGCGGTCTTTGTCACCGCGCTGCCCTGGGCGTGGGAACACCCCCAAGGCAGTGTACAACCCGAACGGGATCCAAAACTGCCCGACCGTCACGAACGGACGGCGGGGTAAGTTGGAGATGAGATCATGATACAAATGCAGTCCATACTGGACGTGGCCGACAACACCGGCGCGCGTTCCGTGATGTGCATCAAGGTGCTGGGCGGCTCCAAGCGCCGCTATGCCGGCATCGGTGACATCATCAAGGTCAGCATCAAGGATGCGGCCCCGCGCGGGCGGGTCAAGAAGGGCGATGTCTACAATGCCGTGGTGGTGCGTACAGCCAAGGGCGTGCGCCGTCCGGACGGCTCGCTGATCCGCTTCGATCACAACGCGGCCGTGCTGCTCAACAACAAGCTGGAGCCGATCGGCACCCGCATCTTCGGCCCCGTGACGCGCGAGCTGCGCACGGAGCGGTTCATGAAGATCGTGTCGCTGGCGCCCGAGGTCCTGTGAGGAGGTCGTCATGAACAAGATCAGGAAGGGTGACCAGGTGATCGTGCTCACCGGCAAGGACAAAGGCAAGCGCGGAACGGTCCTGCGTGTGCTCGAGGACAGCGTGGTGGTGGAGGGTGTGAACCGCGTCAAGCGCGCAGTCAAACCCAACCCCCTCAAGGGTACCACCGGCGGATTCATGGACAAGGACATGCCCGTCCACATCTCCAACGTGGCCCTGTTCAACACGGCTACCGGCAAGGGTGATCGGGTCGGTATCAAGACGCTGGAGGACGGCAGGCGAGTGCGCTATTTCAAGTCCAACGGTGAAGTGGTGGATGTGTGAGGCAGGCCATGGCGCGATTGAAGGAATACTACAAGACCACCGTGATGCCGGACCTGATGAAGCGGTTCGGCTACAAGTCGGTGATGGAAGTGCCCCGGATCACCAAGATCACCCTCAACATGGGAGTTGGCGAGGCCGTGGGTGACAAGAAGATCATGGAACACGCCGTGGGCGACATGACCAAGATTGCCGGTCAGAAACCGGTGGTCACCAAGTCGCGCAAGTCCATCGCCGCGTTCAAGATCCGCGATGGCTATCCCGTCGGCTGCATGGTCACCTTGCGCAAGGAACGCATGTACGAGTTCCTCGATCGCCTGATCAGCGTGGCCATTCCCCGCATCCGGGACTTTCGCGGCATTGGCGGCAAAGGGTTCGACGGCCGCGGCAATTACAACATGGGTGTGAAGGAACAGATCATTTTCCCGGAGATCGAGTACGACAAGATCGACGCCCTGCGCGGGATGAACATCACCATCACCACCACCGCGAAGACCGACGCCGAGGCCAAGGCCCTGTTGGCGGCGTTCAAATTCCCTTTCAAGAACTGAGGTTGATATGGCCAAGCTCTCACTGATCAACCGCGAAGACAAGCGTCGGCGGCTGGTGAAGAAATACGCCGCCAAGCGCGCCGAACTCCAGGCGATCATCGATGACCAGTCGCGCTCCGCAGAGGAGCGCATGGACGCGCGGCTGAAGCTGCAGGCGCTGCCCCGCAATGCCAGCCCGACCCGGCTGCGCAACCGCTGCAAGCTGACCGGGCGTCCGCGCGGGGTATTCCGCAAATTCGGCCTTTGCCGGAACAAGATCCGCGAGCTCGCCATGCAAGGTGAGGTGCCGGGTGTCGTCAAGGCCAGTTGGTAAGGAGGTGGCGCAATGAGCATGAGCGACCCCATCGCCGATATGCTGACCCGTATCCGCAATGCCCAGATGTCCGAAAAGACCAGCGTGCGCATGCCGGCGTCCAAACTGAAGAAGGCCATTGCCCAGGTGCTGAAAGACGAAGGGTACATCGAGGATTTCGCGCTGCGACAGGAAGGCTCCATCCCCGAGATGGAAATCGCGCTCAAGTATTACGCGGGCCGTCCCGTGATCGACCGCATCGAGCGCGTATCCAGACCCGGTCTGCGCATATACAAGGGCATGAATGACCTGCCGCGGGTGATGAATGGACTGGGGGTGGCCATCGTGTCCACCTCCAAGGGCGTCATGACCGACCGCAAGGCCCGCTCCCTGGGGGTGGGCGGCGAGGTCCTGTGTATTGTGACCTGAGGTATAGCATGTCGAGAATTGCCAAGAATCCAGTCGCCGTGCCGTCCGGCGTGGAGGTCACCCTCTCCGATGGCATGGTCAGCGTCAAGGGTCCCATGGGGGTGTTGAGCCAGGCGCTGACCCCGCATGTCAGGGTTGTGTTCGAGCAAGGCAAGCTGCAGGTCGCGGCCGCCAACGACACCCGTCTGGCACATGCCATGTCCGGCACGACCCGGGCCCTGTTGGCCAACATGGTGCAGGGGGTGAGCAAGGGTTTCGAGAAGAAGCTGAACCTGGTGGGCGTGGGTTACCGTGCCCAGGCCCAGGGTAACAAGCTGAGCCTCAACCTCGGTTTTTCCCATCCGGTCGAGCACGTCATGCCCGAGGGCGTCAAGGTGGAAACCCCGAGCCAGACCGAGATCCTCATCAAGGGCGCGGACAAGCAGCGCGTCGGTCAGGTGGCCGCGGATGTGCGCGCCTACCGTTCGCCCGAGCCCTACAAGGGCAAGGGCATCCGCTATGCGGATGAAACCGTGGTCTTGAAAGAGACCAAGAAGAAATAACCGGAGTCGCGACCATGGACAAGAACATCCAGCGTCTGCGCAGGGCACGCAAGACCCGCGCCAAGATCGCGGAACTGGCAGTGGCGCGTTTGTGCGTGCACCGCACGAACTGTCACATCTACGCACAGGTGATCGATGCGACCGGCGGTCGCGTGCTCACCTCCGCCTCCACCCAGGAAAAGGCGCTGCGCAGCGAGATCAAGAACGGCGGCAATGTCGAGGCGGCCAAGCTCATCGGTCAGCGTATCGCCGAGCGTGCCAAGCAGGCCGGGGTGACCCGCGTGGCCTTCGACCGTGGCGGCTATGCCTACCACGGCCGTGTGAAGGCCCTGGCCGAGGCGGCCCGCGAGCATGGACTGCAGTTCTGAGCGAGGAACCAGATAATGGCTAGGTACGAACAACAGCAGGAAGACAAGGGCGACGGCCTGCGCGAGAAGATGATCTCGGTGAACCGCGTCACCAAGGTGGTGAAGGGCGGGCGCATCCTAGGATTCGCAGCGCTGACCGTGGTTGGCGACGGCGACGGCGGCATCGGCATGGGCAAGGGCAAGTCGCGTGAGGTCCCGGTGGCGGTGCAAAAGGCCATGGAAGAGGCGCGCCGCAGGATGGTGAAGGTCAGCCTCAAGAACGGCAGCTTCCACCATGCCGTCGTCGGTCGGCACGGTGGTTCCAAGGTGCTGATCCAGCCCGCCTCCGCGGGTACCGGCATCATCGCCGGCGGCGCCATGCGCGCCGTGTTCGAGGTGATGGGGGTGACCGATGTGCTGGCCAAGTGCCTGGGTTCCACCAATCCCTACAACGTGGTGCGTGCCACCCTGGACGGTCTGCAGCAGATGATGACCCCCAGCGAGGTGGCGGCAAAGCGTGGCAAGAGCGTCGCCGAGATCCTGGAGTGAGCCATGAGTGAAAGCAAGGGCAAGATCAAGGTCACGCTGGTGAAGAGCCCCATCGGCGCCAAGCAGAACCACCGCGCCAGCGTGCGCGGCCTGGGCCTGAAGCGCATGCATCAGAGCGTCGTGGTCGAGGACACCCCGGCGGTGCGCGGCATGATCGATCAAGTGAACTACCTGGTAAAGAGCGAGGTGCTGTGATGCAACTCAATACCATCAAACCCGGCGCCGGCAGCAAGCATGCCAAGAAGCGCGTCGGCCGTGGCATCGGCTCCGGCCTGGGCAAGACCTGCGGCCGTGGCCACAAGGGCCAGAAATCGCGTGCCGGCGGCTTCCACAAGGTGGGCTTCGAGGGCGGCCAGATGCCCTTGCAGCGCCGCCTGCCGAAACGGGGATTCGTCTCCCTGACCCATGAATTCAAGGCCGAGGTCAGCCTGTCCAAACTGGCCAAGCTGCCCGTGGACGAGATCGATCTGCTGGTCCTCAAGCAGGCCGGTCTGGTGCCGCAGCTCACCAGGACCGCCAAGGTCATCCTGTCCGGCAAGATCGACAAGGCCGTGAAGCTCAAGGGTGTGCTCGCCACCAAGGGCGCCCGCGCCGCCATCGAGGCAGCGGGTGGCAGCGTCGAGGCATAAACCGGGGATTCCATCTTGGCCAACGCCGCCGCCAACCTGCTGCAGATGTCCGGGAAGATGGGCGACCTCAAGCGTCGCCTGTGGTTCCTCATCGGCGCCCTGATCGTCTATCGCATCGGCACCTTCGTGCCGGTGCCGGGCATCGATCCGGGTGTCATGGCCGATCTGTTCAAAGGTCATCAGGGCGGCATCCTGGGCATGTTCAACATGTTCTCGGGCGGGGCCCTGTCGCGCTTCTCCATCTTCGCCCTGGGCATCATGCCCTACATCTCCGCATCGATCATCATGCAGCTGATGACGGTGGTCTCGCCGCAGTTGGAGGCGTTGAAGAAGGAGGGCGAGGCCGGGCGGCGCAAGATCACACAATACACCCGTTACGGCACAGTGGTGCTGGCCACCGTCCAGTCGGTTGGCATCGCCATCGCCCTGGAGAGCCAGCCCGGGCTGGTGCTCGAACCGGGGATCATGTTCCGCATCACCACCCTCATGACCCTGGTCACCGGCACCATGTTCCTCATGTGGCTGGGCGAGCAGATCACCGAGCGGGGCATCGGCAACGGCATCTCCATCATCATCTTCGCCGGTATCGTCGCCGGACTCCCCAGTGCCGTGGGAGGAACCCTGGAGCTCACCCGCACGGGTTCGTTCTCCATTCCGCTCGTGTTGATGCTGTTCGTCGGCGCACTGCTGGTCACCGCCTTCGTGGTGTTCATGGAACGTGGGCAGCGCAAGATCCTGGTCAACTACGCCAAGCGCCAGGTGGGCAACAAGGTCTATGGCGGTCAGAGCTCGCACCTGCCCCTCAAGATCAACATGGCTGGCGTGATCCCGCCCATCTTCGCCAGCTCCATCATCCTGTTCCCCGCCACCCTGGCCGGCTGGTTCGGGTCGAACGAGAACATGGCCTGGCTGCGTGACATCGGCGCCACACTCTCCCCCGGCCAGCCCATCTATGTGATGCTCTACGCAGCGGCCATCATCTTCTTCTGCTTCTTCTACACCGCCCTGGTGTTCAACCCCAAGGAGACGGCGGACAATCTCAAGAAAAGCGGCGCCTTCGTCCCCGGTATTCGCCCTGGCGAGCAAACCGCGCGTTATATCGACAAGATCATGTCGCGCCTGACCCTGGTGGGCGCCATCTATATCACCCTCGTCTGCCTGCTGCCGGAATTTTTGATCGTGAAATGGAACGTGCCGTTCTATTTCGGCGGTACCAGTCTGTTGATCATCGTCGTGGTGACCATGGATTTCATGGCCCAGGTGCAGGCCTACATCATGACGCATCAATACGAGAACCTGCTCAAGAAGGCGAACTTCAAGGGCGGCAACTTCCTCGCACGCTAGGGTCATGTCCAAGGAAGATGTCATCCAGATGCAGGGCGAGGTGCTGGAGACACTGCCCAACGCCACTTTCCGGGTCAAGCTGGAAAACGGGCACGTGGTTCTGGGCCATATCTCAGGCAAGATGCGCATGCATTACATCCGCATCCTGCCGGGGGACAAAGTGACCGTGGAGCTCACGCCCTACGATTTGAGCCGCGCGCGTATCGTTTTTCGCGCGAAGTGAAGCGCGCGAGTTGTGGATTGCGCGAAGTAAGAATGTGAAAGGAGCCGGACATGCGTGTTCAAGCCTCAGTCAAGAAGATCTGCCGCAAATGCAAGATCGTGCGTCGCAAGGGTGTGGTGCGCGTGATCTGCAGCGAGGCCAAGCACAAGCAGCGCCAAGGCTGATGCAAGGCGATTTCTGCTTGCATTCAATGTGTTGAAGTCTTTATAATTTTTCGTTTTACGTTTGCTGGGAGATCGGCATGGCCCGTATCGCCGGGGTGAACATCCCGAACCATAAGCACGCCGAGATCGCCCTCACAGCGATCTACGGCATCGGTCGCAGCCGCGCCCGCTTCATCTGCGAGCAGGTCGGCGTGAACCCGTCCGCGAAAATCAAGGACCTCAGCGAAGAGGAAATCGACAAGCTGCGCGAGGGCGTGGGCAAGTTCACGGTGGAAGGCGATCTGCGCCGCGAAATCACCATGAACATCAAGCGTCTGATGGATCTGGGCTGCTATCGCGGCGTGCGTCACCGCCGCGGGCTGCCCGTGCGCGGTCAGCGCACCCGCACCAATGCGCGTACGCGTAAGGGCCCCCGTAAACAGATGCAGATCAAGAAGTAATCCAGGTAGAAGACATGGCCAAGGCACAAGCAGCCGCGCGCGCGCGCAAGAAGGTGAAGAAGAACGTGGTCGACGGGGTCGTCCACGTGCATGCCTCCTTCAACAACACCATCATCACCATCACCGACCGGCAGGGCAACGCCCTGTCCTGGGCGACCGCCGGTGGCGCCGGTTTCAAGGGCTCGCGCAAGAGCACGCCCTTCGCCGCCCAGGTGGCGGCCGAAAACGCCGGCAAAATGGCCCTGGAGTACGGGGTCAAGAACCTGGAGGTGCGCATCAAGGGGCCCGGCCCCGGCCGCGAATCCTCCGTGCGCGCCCTGAACAATCTGGGCTTCAAGATCACCAGCATCTCGGACGTGACGCCGGTGCCGCACAACGGCTGCCGCCCGCCCAAGAAGCGTCGTGTTTGATTAGGAGTGCACCGTGGCCCGCAATATCGATCCGAAATGCCGTCAGTGCCGCCGCGAGGGGGAAAAGCTCTTCCTCAAGGGTGAGAAATGCTTCACCGACAAGTGTGCCATCGAACGCCGCAATCAGGCCCCCGGCCAGCACGGCGCCAAGAGCCTGCGCGTGTCCGACTATGGCAAGCAGCTGCGCGAGAAGCAGAAGATCCGTCGCATCTACGGCGTGTTGGAGCGCCAGTTCCGTCTCGTTTACAAGGCCGCCGACCGGCAACGCGGTGTAACCGGCGAGAACCTGCTGCAGATCCTCGAGTCCCGTCTGGACACTGTCGCCTATCGCATGGGTTTCGGCGCCTCCCGCACCGAGGCACGTCAGGTCGTGCGTCACAACGGCATTCTGGTCAACGGCAAGCGCGTCAACATCCCCTCCTACCAGGTGCAGCCCGGTGACGTCGTCGAGGTCGCCCAGTCCGCCAAGGCCCAGCTGCGCATCAAGGGTGCCGTGGAAGCGGCTGAGGGCCGCGGTTTCCCCGACTGGATCGAGGTCGATACCAAGGCCCTGAAAGGGACCTACAAGGCCCGTCCGCAGCGTGCAGAGCTGCCGCCGACCATCAACGAAAGCATGGTCATCGAGCTGTACTCCAAATAATCGCCCTGCTGACTGAAGGATTGAAGCTATGTCGAATACCGGTGAACTGCTGAAACCCCGCATCGTCGAGGTCAACAGCATTTCCCCCCGCCAGGCGCGCATCACCCTCGAACCTTTCGAGCGTGGATATGGCCACACCCTGGGCAACGCCCTGCGTCGTATCCTGCTGTCCTCCATGAAGGGCTACGCCCCCACCGAGGTGAAGATCGCCGGTGTGGTGCACGAATACTCCGCCCTGGAAGGGGTGCAGGAGGACGTGGTCGACATCCTGCTCAATCTGAAGGGTCTGTCGGTCAAGCTCAACAACCGTGACGAGGCCTGGGTTCAGGTCAGGAAGGCGGGCGACAGCGTCGTCACCGCCGCCGACATCGAGGCTGGGCACGACGTCGAGGTGCTCAACCCCGACCATGTCATCGCCCACCTGACCAAGGGCGGCAACCTGGAGATGGAAATCAAGATCGAGGCCGGTCGCGGCTACGTGCCCGCCACGGCTCGTGTGCAGGGCGATGAGACGCGCCCGGTGGGGGTGATCATGATGGACGCCCTCTACAGTCCGGTGAAGAAGGTCGCTTTCAGCGTCGAGAGTGCGCGCGTCGAGCAACGCACCGATCTGGACAAGCTGGTGCTGGAGATCGAGACCAACGGGGTCATCGAGCCGGAAGAGGCGGTACGCTCGGCCGCCCGGCTGCTCATCGAGCAGCTCACCTCCTTCGCCGACCTCAAGGGCGTCACCCTGCCCAGCGAACAGCCCAGGGTGAGCAGCTCCAATGTCGACCCCATCCTCACCCGTCCCGTGGACGAGCTCGAACTCACCGTACGCTCCGCCAACTGTCTCAAGGCCGAGAACATCTATTACATCGGTGACCTGATCCAGCGCACCGAGACCGAGCTGCTCAAGACCCCCAACCTGGGCCGCAAGTCCCTGAACGAGATCAAGGACGTGCTGGCCGCGCGCGGACTCACCCTGGGCATGAAGCTGGAGAATTGGCCGCCCGCGGGTCTGGAAAAGCCCTGAGCGTCATCGAGGAAACGAAGAGGTAACAACCTATGCGCCACCGCCAATCAAACCGCAAACTCAACCGCACCACGAGCCACCGGCTGGCCCTGTTGCGCAACCTGTCCAATGCCCTGCTCAAGTACGAGGCGATCGTCACCACCCTGCCCAAGGCCAAGGAACTGCGCCGCGTCGTCGAGCCCATGATCACCCTGGGCAAGAAACCCAGCCTGTCCAACCGGCGTCTGGCCTTCAACCGCCTGCGCGACCGCGACAACGTGGTCAAGCTGTTCGACGACCTGGGCCCCCGTTTCATGAGCCGTCCCGGTGGCTACGTGCGCATCCTCAAGTATGGCTTCCGCAAAGGCGACAACGCTCCGATGGCTTTGGTGGAGCTGGTGGATCGGGCGCAGAGCGTGGCGCAGGCGACTGCCGTCGAGTGACGCGGTCGACGACCGCGATGAGGGAAAGAAGCCGGCGCGTCCGGCTTTTTTCATGCCGCGGGTCTGAGCGCAGGGGCGGGCTGTTCCCCCCCCCCGCATGGCGGATTCCACTACGGATGTCGGCGCGCCAGGCTGGAGGGTAACGGCGATTAACGGATAGCGGGGTTTACGCTTTGCGCATCAGGCTGTCAGCGCCAGGGTCCACATCACGATCACATTGACCAGGGCGACGAACACCGAGGCGCTGCCGATGTCCTTGGCGCGTTTGGCCAGCACATGGTCCTTGAGCGATATGCGGTCGACCGTGGCCTCGATGGCGGAGTTGATGAGCTCCACCACCAGCACCAGGAGCACGCTGCCCACCATGAGGGCACGGGCAAGATTGTCCGGGGTGAGGAAGAAGGCGAGCGGGATGAGCACGGCGGCGAGCAGGACCTCCTGGCGGAAGGCATCCTCGTGCCGGTAGGCGGCCTTGAGGCCGGCCAGGGAATAAAACAAGGCGTTCCAGACCCGGGTGAGGCCGGTCTTGCCTTTGTGCGGGCTTTCCCTGTGCGCCATCTCCGGCTCCACCGAGACAGGGTAGGGGTTGACCGCGGCCTGTGCAGCGCGGTTTCGCGCCTGCTGGGGGTCGGAATCGTCGCGACTCACTTTGGGGCCTTCCAGACCAGATCGAGTTCGCGCGCCGCCCGCACATCATCCAGCCGGCGCACCGGCAGGCTGTGGGGGGCGGCCTTGACCAGCGCCGGCTCGGTCTCGGCCTCCTGCTTCACCTTGACCATGGCCGCGACGAAGGCGTCCAGGGTGGCCTTGGCTTCGGTCTCGGTGGGCTCGATCAGCAGACACTCGGGCACCAGGAGGGGGAAGTAGGTGGTCGGGGCGTGGAAGCCATAGTCGAGCAGGCGCTTGGCGAAGTCCATGGCGGTCACGCCGGTGGCGTCCTTCAACTTTTTCAGCGTGACGATGAACTCGTGACTTGCACGTCGCTCGGGAAAGGCCAGATCGAAGCCGGCACGCCTGAGCTCTGCCGCCAGGTAGTTGGCGTTGAGCGCGGCGTAGTCCGCAACCCGCTGCATGCCCTCACGGCCGAGTAGCCGGGCATAGACCCAGGCGCGCAGCAGCACGCCCACGTTACCGCCGAAGGCGCTCATGCGGCCGATCGACTGCGGACGGTCGGCCTCTTCGGCGAGGCGATAAAACCCGCGCTCCTCCACCACCAGGGGGATGGGCAGGAAGGGCAAGAGGCGCTCGCTCACCCCTACCGGGCCGGCGCCGGGGCCACCGCCGCCGTGCGGCGTCGAGAAGGTCTTGTGCAGGTTCATGTGGATGACGTCGAACCCCATGTCACCCGGTCGCACCCGGCCGAGGATGGCGTTGAGGTTGGCGCCGTCGTAATAGGTCAACCCCCCCGCGTCATGCACGATCCGTTGGATATCGACGATGGTCTGCTCGAACACGCCCAGGGTGGACGGGTTGGTGAGCATGAGGCCAGCCGTATGCGGGCCGACGGCAGCGCGCAGTGCGTCGAGGTCGACATCGCCCTGCCGGTCGGTGGGGATCTCGCGCACCTGGTAGCCGCACATGATGGCGGTGGCTGGATTGGTGCCGTGGGCGGCGTCGGGAACGATGATCTCGCGCCGGGCGGCGTCGCCCCGAGCCACATGGTAGGCGCGGATCATGGCCACACCGGCGAACTCGCCCTGGGCGCCGGCCATGGGGGCGAGCGACACGCCGGCCATGCCGGTCACCGCCTGGAGCATCTCCTGCAGCTCGAACAGACAGGCGAGCACGCCCTGTCCGGTCTCGGCATCCGCCAGGGGGTGGCGCGCCAGCAGCTGCGGCAGCATGGCGAGCGCATTGCAGGCGCGCGGGTTGTACTTCATGGTGCAGGAGCCGAGCGGATAGAACTGGGTGTCGATGGAGAAATTCTGTTGCGACAGCCGGGTGTAATGGCGCACCACGTCGAGCTCGGACACCTCGGGCAGTGGCGGGGGCAGTCCGCGCAGAAGCTCGGCCGGCAGATCGTCCGCTGCCGGTGCGGCACCGGGCGACTGGGCGTGTGCCCGGCGTCCGCTGCGGGATTGGTCGAAGATGAGCATGAGGTTGGGGATGGGGGATGGGGGATGGAAGTGCCCCATCCCGCATCACCGCTGTCAGGGGTTTTCGCTGCGCGCGGCGGCCAGGGCGGCCTCGTAATTCGGCTCCTGCTTGATCTCGGGCACCAGTTCGGCATACACGACGCGGTCGCGCTCATCCAGCACGATCACGGCGCGGGCGGTCAGGCCGGCCAGCGGCGGGTCCATGATCATGACGCCGTAGTCCTTGTGAAAGTCGCGGCCGCGCAGGGTGGACAGGGTGATGACGTTGTTCAGGCCCTCGGCGCCGCAGAGGCGGTTCTGGGCGAAAGGCAGGTCGGCCGAGATCACCAGCACGACGGTATTGGGCAGGCTGGCGGCGGCCTCGTTGAACTTGCGGGTGGATTCGGCGCACACCGGCGTGTCGAGGCTGGGCACGATGCTGAGGATCTTTCTCTTGCCCCAGAACTGCGACAGGGAGACGTCCTTCAGGTCTTTGTCCACCAGCATGAAGGAGTGGGCGGTGTCGCCGACTCGGGGGAAGTTGCCGCCTACCGAGATGGGCTCGCCGCCCAGGGTCACTGTTGCCATCGTTGCTCTCCTCAGAAGAAGTGTCAGGGTGGGTCAGGATTTGTACGCGCAGGGCGGCGCCTCGCGGCGCCGGCTCAGGATGCGAGACAATTTTTGCGCATAGTCGGTGAGGTCGTCATCCGTTTTCGTCTCTGTGGCGCAGACCAGGATCCCATCGGCCAGTTCCGCATAATCCCGTGCCAGGGGATGGCCGCCGAGGATGCCCTGTGCGCGCAGGGCCCGCAGTACCTCGTCGGCATCGGCCGGCAGGCGCAGCGCCGCCTCGTGGAAATACGCGCCGCTGAACACCCGGGTCACACCGGCAATGGCGGTGAGTCGGTCCACCAGGGCACGGGTGCGCGCGTGGCTGGCCAGCGCGACCTCCTTCAGCCCCTGCGGGCCCATGAGGGCGAGATAGAGGGTGGCGGCGGTGACCAGCAGGCCCTGGTTGGTGCAGATGTTGGAGGTCGCCTTGGAGCGGCGGATGTGCTGCTCGCGTGCCTGCAGGGTGAGGGTGAAGCCCGGCCTGCCATCCATGTCCACCGTCCGGCCGACGATGCGGCCGGGCATCTGGCGCACCAGTGCCTGGCGGGTGGTCATGAAGCCGAAGTAGGGGCCGCCGGAGGAGAGCGGGATGCCGAGCGGCTGGCCATCGCCCACACAGATGTCGGCGCCACGCTTACCCCATTGACCCGGAGGCTTGAGCAGGGCCAGGCTCACGGGGTTGACCACGCCGATGGCGAGCATGCCGTGCGCATGCGCCCAGTCGGTCAGCGCATCCACCGGCTCCAGCACGCCGAAGAAGTTGGGCTGGGGGACGACCAGGGCCGCCGCCGGCTCCGCCGCATGGGCCTCCAGGGCCTCGGGCAGGGTGTGGCCCCGCTCCATGCAGTAGGGCAGTTCGATCAGTTCGATGCCCTGGTTGCCCACCACCGTGCGCGCCACCGCGCGGTAGCGGGGATGCACGCTGGCTGGCAGCAGCACCCGTTTGACGCCCGCCTTGTTGGCGCGCACGGCCATGAGGATGGCCTCACCCAGGGCACTGGCCCCGTCGTAGAGCGAGGCGTTGGACACCTCCATGGCAGTGAGCCCCGCCATCATGCTCTGGTATTCGTACAACAGTTGCAGCGTGCCCTGGCTGGCCTCGGCCTGGTAGGGCGTGTAGGCGGAATAGAACTCGCCGCGGGTGACGATCTGCCAGATCGCCGCCGGGATGTGGTGTTCGTAGGCACCGGCACCGGTGAAATTCGACCAGTGGCCGTCCTGGGCGGCACGGCCGTGCATCAGCCGGGTGACCGCCATCTCCGTCAGGCCGGCGGGCACGCCCGGCAGGCCGGCGCAGCGCAGCTCTGCCGGAATCTCATCGAACAGGTCGTCGATGGACGCCGCGCCTATGCTTGCCAGCATCTCGGCGACGTCCTGCTCGGTATGGGGGATGAAGGGCATCTCGAGAACGGGGATGGGGGGATGGGGGAGTTGCTACCTCCACATCTCCTCTCACCGGTTCAGTGGGCTTCCGATTCCACCAGTGCCTGATAGCCGGCCGCGTCGAGCAGGCCGTCGAGTTGCGCGGGGTCGGCGGGCCTGAGCCTGAACATCCAGTTGCCGTAGGGGTCCTTGTTGAGGCTCTCGGGGGCGGATTCGACGGCGTCGTTCGCCGCCACCACCTCGCCGGCGACGGGGGCATAGACGTCGGAGGCGGCCTTGACCGACTCCACGACGGCGCATTCCTCGTTCTGCGCGAGCTGGCGGCCGACGGTGGGGTTTTCCACGAAGACCATGTCGCCCAGCAGGTCCTGGGCGTGGTGGGTGATGCCCACGCTCACCGTGCCGTCAGCCTCGAGCCGGACCCATTCGTGGGATTTGGTGTATTTCAGTTCGGCAGGAATGTTCATGCGGGTCTCCGGATAGGGGGATTGGGGAGGGGGGAGGGGGGAAGGGTGCGACCACGGTCGAGCAGCACGGCGGTCGCCTTCCCCTCACACCAATGCCTGGCCATGGCGCACGAAAGGATGCTTCACCACCCGCGCCGGCATGGGTTTGTCGCGGATGACGACCTGGACTTCGTCGCCGACGCTCACTTCGCCGGGGACGCGGGCCAGGGCGATGGAGGTGTTGAGGGTGGGCGAGAAGCTGCCGCTGGTGATCTCGCCCTCGCCGTGCGCGGTGATCACCTTCTGATGCGCGCGCAGCACCCCCTTGTCGAGGAGGACGAGGCCGACCAGCCGGCGCGCGCTCGGCCCCGTGCGTGGCAGGCGCAGTAAGGCATCGCGGCCGATGAAATCGCGCGCCGCATCCTTCAGATCGACGCTCCAGGCCAGGCCCGACTCGTAAGGAGTGACACGCTCGTCCATGTCCTGGCCGAAGAGGTTCATGCCGGCCTCCAGGCGCAAGGTGTCGCGCGCACCCAGGCCGCAGGGTCGCGCCCCCGCCTCCAGCAGGGCCTGCCAGAAGAAGGGGGCGGCCTTGGCTGGCAGCATGACCTCGAAGCCGTCCTCGCCGGTGTAGCCGGTGCGGGCGATGAACATGTCGCCGACGGTGACGGCGGTGAAAGGCCGCAGCGGTTCGGTCAGCGCACGTGTGCCGGGCATGGCGACCCAGAGTTTTTCGGCTGCCTTCGGCCCTTGGATGGCGATCATCGCCAGATCGCGGCGGGGCAGGATGTCCACACCCGCGGCCATGGCGACGCGCTGCGTCTCGATCCAGGCCAGGTCCTTGTCGGCGCAGCCGGCATTGACCACCAGGCGGAACCACGCCTCGTGCATGAAATAGACGATGAGGTCGTCGATCACGCCGCCGCCTTCGTGCAGCATGCAGCTGTAGAGCGCACGGCCGGTGGTCTGCAGCTTGGCGACGTCGTTGGCCAGCAGCCGGCGCAGGAAGGCGCGTGCCCCGTCGCCACGGAGGTCCACGGGCAGCATGTGCGAGACGTCGAACATGCCAGCATCGCGCCGCACCGCATGGTGTTCCTCGATCTGCGAGCCGTAGTGCAGCGGCATTTCCCAGCCGGAGAAGTCCACCAGCTTGGCATTGAGCTCGCGGTGCTTGGCGTTGAGGGGGGTGGTCTGCATCGGGGTCGGTGGTCGGACGTCGGGGCTCGGATGATGGGCGTTGTTACACTCACCCCTCTGTCCTGGTACCTGAGAGATTTGCCCCTTCGGTGGTGGACCGCGCCACGCTCTCCAGAGTTGCCGATGCCCGCGGTCCTCTTGCCTGAGCGGTTGCTGGGTGGGTTGCGCCTTCGGCGGCCGGGTTCGGCTCTCTCCCACGGGTCGGTTGCTGCGCGGAATATAACCGAGGCCGAGGCGTTCGAACAAGCGCTCCACGTCCCCCGCCTTCAACCCGGATTGTCCATTGGGACGCGGACAGGCGCGAAGCGCATGATCGAGGCAGGTTGCGCGCGACGGTCGCAGGCGAGGTTGGACGCCTCGCCGGGAAGTTGCGCGCAAGATGACCGATCAGGGGCGAGCGCGGCCCGCGCAGGCCATGCAGCCGCATCGGGGGCCCACATCGCGGGCACTTGCGGTGACCCGATCGCAGGCACGGGCCGGTCTGATGGAAAATCTGGGTTCAAGGATATTGCTTGTCGAGCTTGTAGCCGTAGGCGGACAGGCCCCTGAGTTCGAGGTCCAGGCGGATCTCGCGCTCCTCTCCCGGTGCCATGCCCCGCGCTTCGAGCGCGGTGTCCGGCAGGTAGTCCGACGGCGGGAAGGGGCGCTGGGCGACGGGGACGTCGCGCACGTCGGTCAGGATCAGGATCAGGTGCGGCCAGGCGATGATTCGCCCGGAGCGGTTGCTGAGGGAGACGCGCAGGATGGCATGGGAGGCGTCCTCGGGGTCGGTCTCGAGAGAGGAGGCGTCCAAGCGCACCGCCTGTACATCGCGGGGCAGCGGCAGGCTGCAGCCAAGCCGCAGGCAGGCGTCCGAGAGGACGGGGCGGGTCTCTGGCCAGGCGGCGGCGATCTCGGCGCGCAGGAAGTAGGTGGTCTGCAGCAGGAAGCTCATTGTCAGCAGCAGGCTGGCCAGCACCCAGAGCGTCGCGCGCCAATCCGGCAGGCCGCGCTTGCGGTCGGTGGGCAGCGCGGACAGGAGGATGGCATCCGCAGTCTCCGACGACGACGGACTGTCATCCGGCGTGACCACTGCACGATCGGTCGCCGTTTCGGTCGGGGCGGCTTGGGTTTGCTCAGGGCCGCCTGGCCATGCAGAGAGGAATGCGTCCCCGTCGGAAGGCAAGTTTGCTGCCGTAAGGGGGCCGCCATCGTCGGCCGATGGGGCAGGAGGCTGTGCCGGTCCTCTGGGAACCAGGGTCGCGCCGGCGCCCTCCGCGTCCGCGGGCGGCGCGGCAACCCGATATGCCGCCGTGGTCGCGGCTGCCGTATCGGCTGCCGGTGTCGCCAGCTCGGGCAGCAGCGTGTCGTAGGCATTGAACACCGCGCTGCAGCGGCCGCAACGCACCAGCCCGCGTCGGTGGTCGAGCTGGGCCTGACTGACCCGGAAGCTGGTGTGGCATTCGGGACAGGTGGTCAACATGAAGGATCAGGTGTCAGGGGCCAGGTAGCAGGATATCCCGAAATCGCTCACCCTGTGGCGGTACCCTGCCGACGGGTGCCGGCGAGCAGGGCCCAGCCTTCCTCCACGCCGGCGAGCGCGAGGTCGAACCAGGGGGCGTAGGCGCCGATCACCTCGTCGGTCTGGGCATCCAGGATGCCGGACAGCACGATCTGCCCGCCAGGCCGCACCCGCCCTGCCAGCAGGGGCGCCAGGGCCTTGAGGGGGTTGGTGAGGATGTTGGCCACCAGGATGTCCACCCGCAGCGGCGGTGCGTCATCCGGCAGGCAGAACCCGGCTTGCACGCGATTGCGCCGGGCATTGTCGCGCGCGGCCGTCACCGCCTGGGGGTCGATGTCGATACCGACGACCTGGGCAGCGCCCAACTTGGCCGCGGCGATGGCCAGGATGCCGGAGCCGCAGCCATAGTCCAGCACCGTCTCGCTGCCGCGCACGTGCCCGGCCAGCCACCTCAGGCACAGCCGGGTGGTGGGGTGGCTGCCGGTGCCGAAGGCAAGGCCTGGGTCGAGTTCGATGTTCACGGCCTCGGGATGGGGCGCCGCGTGCCAGGAGGGTACGACCCACAGCCCCTCGGTGATGCGGATGGGATCGAACTGCGCCTGGGTCAGCCGCACCCAGTCCTGTTCGGCGACCGTCTCCACCACGTACTCGGCCGCGTGCGTGAGACCAACACGATCGAGCAGGTCGGGCACATCGGTGCCGTCCGGCAGCAGGGCCACCACCCAGTTGCGCCGCCACGCACGCGATTCGACCTCACCCGGCTCGCCGAACTGGGCCTCCTCGGCGGCGGTGCCCGCATCCCGGTCCTCAGTCGAGACCGCGAGCGCGCCCGCGGCGAGCAGGGCGTCGCTCAGGGGCTCGGCCTGATCACGGTCGGCGGCGATCCTGAGGGAGATCCACATGACTGCCAGGAGCGTAGGGCGCGGCGGGACCGCAGGTGGGCACTGTCCTCGTCTTCCCTGCCCGCTGCCTCCGCCCCTTTCAATGCTTGCCCATGCCCAGCTTCTTCTCCAGGTAGTGAATGCTCACCCCGCCCTCGATGAAGGCGGTGTCGTTGAGCAGATCCTGGTGCAGGGGGATGTTGGTCTTGATGCCCTCGACGATCATTTCCGACAAGGCGATGCGCATGCGGGCGATGGCCTGCTCGCGGCTGGCCCCATGGGCGATCACCTTGCCGATCATGGAGTCGTAGTGGGAGGGGACG
>CALHRD010000049.1 GCA_938038385.1 uncultured Burkholderiales bacterium | reverse complement strand
CAGGCTGCCATAGTCCTTGATCATCAGGCCGCAACCGCTCGCCGTGACCACGATGGCCTCGGCGCCGGCCTCGATCAGCGGCCACCAGGCATCGATATTGCGACGCATCTGCGCGCGTGCCCGCTCCTCGTCGCCGAGATGGTGGGCCAGCGCGCCGCAGCAGCCGGCCGCCGGCGCGACGCTCAGGTGTATGCCCAGACGGTCGAGCACGCGCGCCGCGGCGGCATTGGTGCGCGGGGTGGCCGCGGCTTGCGCGCAGCCGCCCAGGGCGAGCATCCGGCGCGCGTGCGACCGCCCTGGCCAGGGGCCGGGCGCCTGCCGGGGCGGCAGCTTGCGTCGCAGCCGGGTCGGCATCAGGGGCTGCAGAGCCCGCCCCAGGCGCAGCAACAGGGCAAAGCGTCCGGCGTGGGGGACGACACCGAGCAGCGCGCGTCGCAGCAGGCGTTGCGCGAGGCTGCGCGGCACGCGCCGGTCGATCTCGGCCCGCCCGATGTCGAGCAGCCGCCCGTAGCGCACCCCGGACGGGCAGGTCGTCTCGCAGGCGCGGCAGGTGAGGCAGCGGTCCAGGTGCAGTTGGGTCCGGCGCGAGGGCGCCTGCCCCTCCAGCACCTGCTTGATCAGGTAAATGCGGCCGCGCGGCCCGTCCAGCTCGTCGCCCAGGAGCTGATAGGTGGGGCAGGTGGCGGTGCAGAAGCCGCAATGCACGCAGGAACGCAGGATGGTATCGGCCTCCCGGCCATGCGGCGTGTCGCGGATGTGGTCGGCCAGCCGGGTCTGCATCAGAGTTCGGGATACAGCCGGCCGGGGTTGAGGATGCCCTTGGGGTCGAAGGCGGCCTTCAGGCGGCGGTGCAGGGCGAGCATGGCCGGGGACAAAGGCTGGAAGACCCGCTCCCGGTCGGGGCTACGGTATAGGCTGGCATGTCCGCCAGCGGCAGCGGCCTGTTCCCACAGGGGATGTTCGCTGTATACCCAGCGCTGTGCCCCGCCCCAGTCGATGAACTGACGCGCGTGCGCGGCGAGCGGCGCGGCGGGCGGCAGCGACAGGCGCCAGAGGCTGCCGGAGGCGCGGAAAAAACCATGCCGCAGCTCGCGCACCGCAGCCCAGAAGGTCTCGCCGTCGTCGATCGTTTCACCGCCCAGTTTCAGGCGCGCGGCCTGCACCGCCGCCTCGGCCCCGCCCAAGCGCGCATAGGCGCGCTCACCGTCATGGCCGGCGGCGGTGATGGGCAGGGGCTGCCCGGCCCAGGCGTTGAAGCGGGCGAGGGCCGTCACGGCATCCAGTTCCAGGGCGAGGGTCGACGCGAGCGGCGGGCGCGGCAGCACCTTGAGGCTCACCTCCAGCAGCACCCCCAGCGTGCCCTGGGCCCCGGCCATCAGGCGCGGGAGGTCGTAGCCGGCGACGTTCTTCATCACCTCGCCGCCGAAGCGCAGCACCTCGCCGCGGCCATTGATGATGCGCACCCCCAGAACGAAATCCCGGCAGGCGCCGGCATAAGGGCGGGCCGGACCGGAGAGGTTGCAGGCCACCGTGCCGCCCAGGGTGGCTGCCCTCTCCCCCCGAGGGGGAGGGGGGAATGCGTCTGGTTGCGACCCCTCCCCCCCAGGGCGAGGGGAAGCGAAATGCGGCGGCTCGAAGGCCAGGCACTGCCCACGCTCGGCCAGAACCGCCTCGATCTCGGCGAGCGGCGTGCCGGCCCGGGCGGTGAGCACGAGTTCGGTGGGCTCGTAGGCGACGATGCCGCGGTGGCCGGTGACGTCCAGGCGCTCGCCCTGCACCGGGCGGCCCAGCCAGGTCTTGGTGCCGCCGGCGACGATGCACAGAGGGGTGGCGGTGGCGTGGGCGGCGCGGACCCGTTCCGCGAGCTCTTCGGCGAGATCGGCAGCAGGCATCACGGCATACCCACCTAGAACCTCGGCAGCTCGGGAAACTTGAGATTGCCGCCGTGCACGTGCATGGCACCGAACTCGGCGCAGCGATGCAAAGTCGGCACCGCCTTGCCGGGGTTGAGCAGCCCCGCCGGGTCGAAGGCGGCCTTCACCGCGTGGAACTGGGCAAGCTGCGCCGCCCCGAACTGCGCGCACATGCCCGCGAGTTTCTCCACGCCGACGCCATGTTCGCCGGTGATGGTGCCCCCCACCTCGATGCACAGCTCCAGGATGCGGCGACCCAGTTCTTCGGTCCGTTCCAGCTCGCCGGGGCGGTTGGCGTCGTAGAGGATCAGCGGGTGCAGGTTGCCGTCGCCGGCGTGGAAGACGTTGGCCACCGGCAGGCCGTATTCCTGAGAGAGCGCGGCGATGCGGCTGAGCACCTCGGGCAGACGCCGGCGCGGGATGGTGCCGTCCATGCAGTAATAGTCGGGCGAGATGCGCCCCACGGCCGGAAAGGCGGCCTTGCGGCCCTTCCAGAACAGTTGCCGCTCGGCCTCGTCACGTGCAGTGCGCACCTCGCGCGCGCCGCTGGCGATGAGCAGCTCGCGCACGCGCATGACCTGCTCGGACACCTCGGCGTTGGTGCCGTCCAGCTCGCACAGCAGGATGGCGGCCGCCTCGACCGGATAGCCGGCGTACACGAAATCTTCCGCTGCGCGGATGGCGGGGTTGTCCATCATCTCCAGGCCGGCGGGGAGGATGCCGGCGGCAATGATGGCGCCCACCGCCGCGCCAGCCTGGGCCACGTCGTCATAGGCGGCGAGCAGGACCTGGGCGCGCTCGGGCAGGGGCAGCAGGCGCACGGTGACCTCCACCACCACGCCCAACAACCCCTCCGAGCCGGTCATCAGGGCCAGGAGGTCGTACCCCGGCGCGTCCAGGGCGTCCGCACCCAGGGTCAGCCGCTCGCCCTCCATCGTCACCACCTCCAGCTTCAGCACGTTGTGCACGGTCAGCCCATACTTCAGGCAGTGCACGCCGCCGGAGTTCTCCGCCACGTTGCCGCCGATGGTGCAGGCGATCTGGGAGGAAGGGTCGGGGGCGTAATACAGGCCGAAGGGGCGCGCCGCCTCGGAGATCGCCAGATTGCGCACACCGGGCTGCACCCGCGCGGTGCGCGCCACCGGGTCGACGGCCAGGATGGATTTGAGCCGGGCGAGCGACAGCAGCAGGCCATCGGCCCGCGGTAGCGCCCCGCCCGACAGGCCGGTGCCGGCGCCGCGCGCCACCACCGGTACTTCCAGCCGGTGGCACAGGCGCATCACCGCCTGCACCTGCTCCACCGTCCTGGGCAAGGCCACGACCATGGGCAGCTGGCGGTAGGCGGACAGGCCGTCGCACTCGTAGGGGCGCAGGTCCTCCGGCTCGTGCAGCACGCTCTCCGCCGGCAACAGGGCCAGCAGCCCCCGCACCAGCTCCGCCCGGCGGGCGTGGACGTCCTGGGAGGTGGCGGAGACGTTCATGCGCCGGATTTCATCACGCCGCGGCGCGGATATCCAGGCGGGCCAGGCGCTGATAGACCAGGGCCAGGGCGTCGTCGTCGCCGACGTTGCCGGGGAAGATCACCACCGGCAGATCCGGATGGCGCGGGTGGTCGACCGGGCAGCGCACCACCGGGCAGCCGGCCAGGATCTGGCCGAGCACGCGCGCGGTGGAGAGCGCCAGCCCGGTGGACAGGACGTCGTTGGAGGTGATGCCGCCCTTGCTGATCAGAAAACCGATGTCCACGGGCAGGCCGCGCACGATGTCCATCAGCGTGCCGGACACCGCCTCGCCGAAGGCCAGGCGCCCGGCCTGGCTGGCGAAGCTGCGCTCGCCGCGGCTGGTGTAGATCACCGGGGTGAGCCCCTGGGCATGCGCCTCGTGGGCGACCTGACAGACCGCCGCCGCCAGGGCCGCGCGCTCGCCCGGCAGGCGGTCGACCTCCAGCTCGATGGGCGCCACCCCTGCGCATTGCAGCAGCCGTTCGAGCTGGGCGGTGGTCCTGGCGACGTGTGAGCCGACGATCACCGCACCCGGCCGCCCGCCACGGACATAGGCCGCCATCCTCGCCGCCGGCACCGGTTGCGGCGGCAGGCGGGCCAGGGCGGTAAGCAGGCTGGCCGCGCTGCGGAACAGGAAGCGCTTGCCGCGGCCGGCGGCAGTGAGCAGGTCGACGGCGAAGCGGTTCAGGTCGTCCTGGCGCTCGGCGTCCACCGCGCAGCAGACGTTGCCGGTGAGCCCCAGCAGGCGGTCCAGGCAACCGCTGCGCAGTTCCGCCAGACCGAAGCGCTCAACCTGGTCGGCCTGGATGCGACCACGGGTCTTCTCCTCCACGTACAGGGGCAGATAACTGTGGCGGTAGCCGAACACCGAGTCGCGGGCGAACTCGGTCTCGTGCACCGGCACCGGCCGGCCGTTCACCATCAGGTAATGCACGCCGTCCACGGTGAAGCGGCCGCCCTCGAAGAAAGCGGGGGTGAGGAAGTGGGCGTCGAAGGGTCCCAGTTCCTCGGCCATCACGTCGGTCTCCACCGGATAGTGGCCGCGCAGGGTGGAATCCGAACGGCTGACCAGGATGGGGTTCACCGGCCGCCCGGCCTGGGCGCGCAGCTCCAGGGCGATCTTCAGGTTTTGGCAGACCTCGCGGGTCACCGCGCCGGCGCGGCCAGCGTCCATGCCGCGCGTGTTGGTCAGGACGAAAAACAGGGGCGCGGCGTCATCCAGGGCCTCGTGCAGGGTGGCGACGTCCCAGCGCGTCAGCAGCAGGCAGGAATGCACCGTCTGGCAGCCGGTGGGGTCGTCGTCGAGGACGATGATCTTGGTATCGGTCATGTCATACAGTCTCCGTGTTTGGCGGCCTGGACCGCGAGGTTGGCGTCACCCCCTTCACCTTCAACCCAGCGCCTGCACCCGCGCCGCCATCGCCTCCGCCGTCAGCCCGTTGTAGTCCATGATCTCCTGGGGGCTGGCGGTGGTCTCGCCGCGCTTCCAGGCGAAGGTGTCGCGTTTCGCGGCGCGGCTGCGCAGCAGCACCGGCTCGAGGCAGGCGCTCGGTCCGCCGCTCACCGCCAGCAGCACGTCGCCGTCGAACAGGGCATTGAAGTGGTCGTCGTCCATGAAGGCGTTGTCAGGCTCGGCCACCGTCTCCCAGGCGACGTCGCTCGGCCGGTAGAGCCGGCGCGGGTTCACCACGCTGACGATGTGCACCCGCCAGCCCTCGGCCTCCAGCCTGTCCTTGGCCCCGAACACCGGCAGCAGGATCATGTCGCCGGTGACGGCGAAGACCACCGTGCCCCGGCTGCCGGAAGGCGATTCGTAGAGCGTTGCCGCACCCCGCTCCACCGCCGCGCGCGCCTCGTCCATGCTCAAATACACTGGCAGCGGGCTCTTGGAGGCGATGATCACCATGCCCTTGTTGTAACTGGTGGTGGCGTATTCGTAGGCGGCCTGGATGACGTTGGCGTCGCAGGGGAACAGGGCATAGACGTTGCCGTTGCGCATCTGCGCGGCGAAGTAGTTCTCGATCTCCGGGCGCTGGTGGGTCCAGCCGTTGCGGCCCTGCTCCAGCGCCCCGGCGGTGAACATGCAGACGACGGACGGCGTGCGGCGACGCAGTTCGGCCATGGCCTGGGTCACCGTCTGCACGATGGGCCAGCCGTTGATGGCGAAGGATTCGTAGGACAGCCACAGGGCACGGCTACCCATGAGGGCCAGACCCGCCGCCAGGCCGGCGCAGGCGTCCTCGTTGAGCGGCTCGTAGACCTGGCCGGTGGGCGTCTGGTTGTAGAGGGGGTCGGGCGTCGGGTGGCGGATCTTGAGCGCATCGTTGATGTTCTTCATGCCGCTGGCCTCGTTGCCGTCGGCGTTGGTGACCACGAAGCGCGGGTCCTGGCGGCCCACCCAGGCCACCAGCTCGCCCATGGCGGTCGACGGCACGACCTTCTCTCCCCTGGTGTAGTCCTTCACCGGGAAGGCGCCCAGGGGGGCGATCTCCAGCACGCGCTCGGTGACCGCCGTCTTCACGGCCGGACCGCCACCGGCGCGCACGAAGTTCTCGCGCACGATAGCCCAGGCCTCGGGGGCGAGCGCGCGCCGTTGTAAGCCCTCGCGGATGTGCACCGCATCCAGCGTGTCGGCGGGGTAGAGGTTGTGCGACTTGGCCCCCACCGTATGCACACCGGCACCCTTGAGCTGCTTGAGGACGAAGGCGGTCAGCTTGCCGGACAGGGCGCTCCGCGCGGCGTAGTCCATGCCCGTGAGCACGGCCTGGGCGAAGGCCAGGCGTTGAGCCTGCGAGAAGCGGGTGGAATCGACGTAGTCGCCGTCCTGTCCCGAGTCATCGAAATCCCTGGCGTCCACCAGCACCACCTCGTCGAAGCCGTGGCCGGCCCAGTAGGCGACCATGTCCGCGTTGCGCATCCGCGAGACCATGGCATGGTGCTCCTGGCTGTAGCCGTTCCAGATCAGCACCGGCAGAAAGTTGGTCACCTGCGGGTAGGCGGTGTGGAAATGCATCATGCTGTTGAGCACATAGGGCTCGCCCATGCCGCCGTCGCCGATGGTGACCGGAAACAGGGTGCCGGGGTGCAGCAGGGCGCCGGCCATGGCGAAGTGCTGGCCCTGGCCGAGGGGGCCGGCCGGGGCCAGCAGGCCGGGGATGGCGCCCGAGAGATGGCCGAGCAGGCCGTGCCGCTCGCGGAAGCGGGTCATCATGTCGGCCATGGTGCGGATGCCCATCTCCTCCAGCGAGGTGTCGAGGAACATGGCGCTGTAGAAGCCGGGCGCGTGGTGGCCGACCTCGGTGACGATGTTGGTGTGGCCCAGCATCACCAGGGCGGCATAGGCCTCGGCGCTGGAAGCGAAGCCGCCGGGGTGGCCGGAGCCCTTGGCGCCGCACACCTGCAGGGTGACGTAACGCAGGGCATCGGCCATGAGCAGGGTCTGGTAAGCGGCCTCGACGGCATGCGCATCGGCCACCGCCCCCTGCCCCGCTGCGATCGCCGCGCGCGCGCCGTAGCGGTCGAAGTCCGGCCAGGCCGAGCCATAGTACTGCATACCCTCGCAGAAGGCGGGGGGCGTGGACTGAATCTCATCGGGCATGGCGGCCATGCGGGTTCTCCGGGTGACGTTGAGGATGGGCTTGGCCATACCCTACTGTTTCAGTCAAAATTTCACAATACAGAATTTATTTCGTATGGTGAAATCATGCCGACCTCCATACCCCAGACCTCCATCCAGGTCATCGACCGCATGGCCCTGCTGCTCGATGCCCTCGCCCG
>CALHRD010000048.1 GCA_938038385.1 uncultured Burkholderiales bacterium | reverse complement strand
GGAAAACAGCCACGTCATCCCGGCGCTGATCCGCAAGTTCCACGAGGCCAAGGTCAGCGGCGCGCCCAGCGTCACGGTCTGGGGCACCGGCACGCCGCGGCGGGAGTTTCTCTACTCGGACGACATGGCCGACGCCTGCGTCTTCCTCATGAGCCTGCCGGAAGCGCAGTTCGACACTCTGCTGGGCAGCGATGAGGCGGCGAGCGGCGTCTTCAGGCCGCCGCTGGTCAACATCGGCATGGGCCATGACCTGACCATCCGGGAACTTGCGGAGATGGTCAGGAAGGTGGTCGGCTACGCGGGCGAGATCGTCTTCGATCCGGGCAAGCCCGATGGCACGCCGCGCAAGCTGCTCGATGTCGGGCGTCTGAATGCGCTCGGGTGGAGACCGCGCACAGGACTCGCCGCTGGCCTCGAACAGGCCCATGCCGACTTCATGACCCATCGGGCCTGAGCAGGTGAACGCGGTGGGCTGCGTTCACGGCGCGTGTGCGCACCTTACCCCACAAATCCTGCACAGCGACCCGTGGGCTGCGTCTGCGCAAGGCATGGCGCGAACGGATCACGCCGTCGTTGCACGGTGCGCGCTGCTCGTCGTGTAAAAGGGGGATTTCCCGCGCCAGGACGGCAAAAAGGTTGTATTCGTAAAGTACCCGACGACGCGCCTCGAGGATGGCCGGCAGACGGCGTTCGTATTCATTGTCGGCGATGGCGCGACGGATGATGCGGGCTGCCGCCTCGGGTGCGTGTAGGTCGATGGGGATGAAACTCTCCGCAGGGAAATATTCGGCGACGTTCGGACACCCGCTGTAGAACGGCAAGCACAGCCCGAGAAAGGCATCGGCGAGTTTCTCCGTCCAATGGTGCGGGGCGATATGGTTCTCCACCACGACATGATGGCGATAGGGATCGAGCGCCTCGGCCTTGTCCTCCAGGGGCCGAGCGCCGCGGCCGAAGACCGCCATTTCCGGCATAAGCTCGATCAGGCGGCGCATGAAGGCAAAACGTCGGTAATGCAGGGTGTGGCGCATGCGCTTGGGTGAAAAGACCATCGAGAGGTCTTGCGTCTTGCCGGACGGATCAAAGGCGGCCATCTCGGCAAAAGGCCGGCAGTGCCGCGGGCTGACCCCATAGAACCATTGCAACGCCGGCTGGGCGTAGATTCGCCGCGGATGCCACAAGGCCCAGGGCTCCTGACTGGTCAGCACCGCGGCGAACTGGTGGGTGTACGCTTCACCGTAATATTTGATCGATGAGGGTTCGGTGGTCACCAATAGGGTGTGTGCAGGGTGGCAGGACAAAGGCTCGCTTGCCTCTGCGCGCTTCTGCCCCGGCAATGGCGGCACTTCGTCGTAGACCACCAGCCAGTCGTAATCCCGCGCCTGGCGCTCGAAGGTGAACGCGAGCCGTCCCCAGCGCGGCTGTCCGTCAGGAAACTGATGCAGCCAGCTGCGCGCGGGTGTCTGACCGATCAGCTTGACACGGACCGGCGCTGCAAGCGCATCCCCTGCCTTTGCGCTGCCGCCCTCATTCATGCCAGTAATCCGCGATCCAGGTCGCGGGCAGGATGTGCTTGTAGAGTTTCTTGTACCACTTCTTCACCGGCCAGATGCCGCGCACGGCATCATGCGGGTTGGGGTCGCCGGGAAAGGCGACCACGCGTGCGCCGGCCGGCAGGCGCGGTGCCTGCCACCAGCGCATGGGCATGGGCGGCACGCAATGCGTCTTGAAGAGCACACACCATGCATCCGGCCAGAACGCCATATCGCGCACGGTTTTCGAGATATAGGTCTGCTCGATGCGGTAACGCCGCAGGATCTCGGGGAAATCCGGCGCCAGGCGATCGTAGATGTAGGGGTGTGCGCCGATGCGCAGGCGAAAGACCGAGGTGTTGCCGATCCCTTTGCCGCGCTGCGTCCAGTTCTGCATGACGACGAAGCTCTTGTCCGGCGCGTAGGTGAAAAACTCGTCCAGGCAGCCGGTGATGACCACATCGAGGTCGAGGAACAGCCAGTCGCCCTGCATCTGTGGCAGCTCACGTGCCCAGAGCGTGATCTTGCGCCAGCCCGTGTTGTTGTAAGGGGCCGGCAGATCCACGCTGGGACAAGGCAGGCATTCCACCTCGGGGCGCACGCCCTTGGGGTCGTCGGTCAGACAGACGAAACGCAGTTCGCCTTCGATGTTGCGCCGAACCATGGCATAGAGCCGGTTGACATAGAGGGCGGGATAGAGCGTCCCCCATTTCATGCACACGACCTGTCGCATCGTCACCTCACTGCGCGATTGAAAAGTATTTCCAGGGCAGCGCCCAAGGCCGCCAGCACCCGGGAGTGGGAGAAATGCGCCGTGTAGATTGCCCGTGCCGCGTGGTGGTGGGCCGGCAGGGCCTCGCGCCCGTGGGCCAACTCGCGCAAGCGCCCGGCCAGGGCCTCCGGGTCGCCGGGCGGGACCCAGAGGAGGCCGCCCCGTAACGTCACAAGCCCCTCTGGATAGACGGGGGCCGCACGGCTGACCACGGCGCGCCCACAGGCGAGCGCCTGATAGACCTTGTTGGGGATCACCCGCCCCGCCTTGGGCGTGCTGCCGAAGATGCCTAGGACCACATCGGCTGCGCAGATGTGCTGCGGCAGCTCGGTGTAGTGGATCCAGTCCGTGAAGCGGACGTTGTCGAGTCCGCGGGCCAGACGTTCGCACTCGGACCGCAAGGGACCGTTGCCGATCATGTCGAAGACGATGGGTTCCCCTCGGAGGCTGCGTGCCGCCGCCACGATCACCTGGGGGCCTTGCAACGGGATGTAGCTGCCATAGAAAAGCACCTGCAGGACGCCGACAGGGTTTTGCGCGTCCTTCGGGCAAGGGCGAAACAGCGACTCCTCCGCGCCAACGGGTATGACGCGCAGCCTGGCCGCGGCGATACCAAGGCGGTCGCGGAAATAGTCGGCATGGGCGGCGGTGTCGGCGATCACGAGGTCCGCGGCGGCAAGGCGTTTGGACTCCCATGCCAGCAGGCGGCGGGCGGCGCGGCTATCGGGCGCGAGCTTGCCGCGTTCCTCCACCTGCTTGTCGTAGGCGCTGATCAAGGGATCGGCCACCAGGGGCAGTCCTTGCCGCCGCGACCAGCGCCGGGCGGCCGCCAGGTCCCGCTGACGAAAACAGGGCACCCAGACGAGATCAGGACGCGGCAGGCGGCAAAAAAGCGCCTCGATTTCACCCAGGGCGCTGCTGCGCGGACGGAAGTCGATCACCTCCCAGCCCAGTTCGCCAAAGCATTGCCGCAGGATGCGGTTGCGCGCATAACCGGGATCGAAGCGCCCCCACCACAGGACCGTCTGCATCACCCCTGCGCGCGCCAAGACGAAGACAAGGCTGCGCAATAGAGGGCCAGCAAAAGCCAGATGAGCTGTGACCACTGCGCGCCGTAGAAAGAGGCGTGGGTGTTGAGGGGAAAGAGCCAGGCCAGGGCGGCCAGGGCATAGGGCAGGGCGCGCTCGCGCGCGGAGGCTTCCGCGTCTCGCCATGAACGCCACCACAGCCAGAAGAACACCAGCAGGCCAATGAGACCGATGATGCCCGTCTCGCTCAGGACCTGGACGACGAGCTGGTGGGCATAAAAGGCGCCCGTACCCGTGGCGGTGTCGACGAACACGTCGCCAGGTTGCGCGTACTGGGGATAGGCATAGCGAAACCCCCCCACGCCGATGCCGTTGAGTGGATGCTCCGCTAACATGCGCGCGGCGGTTGCCCATATCGTCACGCGGCCTGAGCTCGCCGCGTCGATCTCTTTCACCTCGCCTGACAACACACCCACGGTGGAATCGACACGGGCACGCGCGTCGGGATGCTGCCAGGCCAGGAACCCCACCACCCCGCCCAGCAGCAAAGCGCCCATCACGGCTTGCTGCGGTCGCACGCGCCCCTGTTTGATCAGATGATAGGCGATGCTCACGCACACGACGGCGTAAGACATCCACCCACCCCGACTGCCGGCAAGCAAGACCACTGCGGCGATGACCGTGGCAGCGATGAGCAGGCCGACGGGGCGCTTGAGCAAGGCATAGAGCAACAAGGGGGCGAGCACGGGTAGGGCCACGCCGAAGTCGAGATGGCGCCCATAGATACCGTTGAGGCGGCCGGGCGTATAGGGATGGCCGAACAGATCGACCCCCATGATGGCCTGAATGAGGGCATCGATCAGCCAAAATCCTACTAGATACGAGGTCAGACGGATGAGCCTGTCCTGTCGTCCAGGCGCCCGCAGCGCCCAGATGACGAAGACACCCGCCAGATAAAGCCTCGGGAACACCAGGCTGTCGTTGAGCGTTTTCGGCAGATGGACGGCGTCCAATGCGGAAACCAACATGGGGAGCCAGATGGCCAGAAAAAGGAGGGCGAAGAGCCGCTGGGCAAAGTCGCCAAAGAGTGAGGTCCGCTGCTGCCAAATCAGGATCCCGCCCAGTATGGCCATGATCAGAGTGGGCAGCTCGACCGAGCGTCCGAAGGGCAGCAAAAGCAGGGCGGCGAAGACGAGCGCGACGGCGATGTGGGGGTGGCGCGCGCTCGCAGCGACGATAGCGATGCGTGGCATGACGCGCCTCAGTCCGGCAGGTCCGGCGCGCCCTGGGCCGGAACGTGCATCAGGCCGATCCCGAAACCGCACTGCGCGGGGTTGTCGATAAACGCCTCCGTCTCCGCCAGGGGCTTGAGCCGCTGCCAGAGGCGAAACACCTCATTGCCGGGCAGGGGCTGTTTCTCCACGATGTCGTGGAAGGCGATGAGGCCGCCGGGACGCACGAACCCCTTGTAGTCCCGATAATCCGCCGTGACGCCCTGCTCCGAGTGGTCGCCATCAATGAAGAGAAAATCCACCCGCGCACCGCCAAGCGCCCGCTCCACCTGCGCCTTGAAATCTGCACGGTGGGAGTCGCCCGTGAGCAGCGTGACCTGGCAGTGCGATCCCGGCGGGGGGAAACGGGTAAACAGGGGGGCCTGATAGGTCATGTCCTTGAGGTCGCAGGTGATGACCCGTTCGCTGGCGAGGTAGGACCAGATCAGGGCCGTGCCGCCGCTGGCGGTGCCGATCTCGAGGATGATACGCGGCGCGATGCTCTGCACGGCGCGCGCCAGCGCGAGAATCTCGCTTCGGATTTGCAGGGTCTTGACCCGCATGTAACCGCTGCCGCCGAAGTTCATGGCCCAGTCCACCACCTCTTCCAGGCTGCGGGGTTGGGCGTGGTATTCGGCGAGACGGCGTAGAGTCTGGCGTTTGAGTAAAGGCTGCCGCAGGACGCGGCCGAGATGCTTGAGTCGGTTCATTCTGGATGCGGATGGTTCAGGATCGTCGGTGAACGGCCGCTGACCAGCCCCCGATACACGGCAAGGGTGGCGGCACACATGTCATTGAGCGACGGCATGGCAGCCAAGCGATCGAGGGGAGGGCCGCCTGCAATGGTCAGGCATTTGCGCGCGAGCCCTTCGCGGTCGCCGGGGGCCACACGGCCCTGGGGGAAGAAGGTGCTCAGTTGTTCGCCCACCCCACCGTGATCATATCCCACCAACGGCACTCCCAGGCTCAACGCCTCGAGCACGGTGCGACCGAAAGACTCCGGCTGGCGCGACAGCGACAGCACCAGGTCGGATACTGCCATGATCTCCCTGAGATCGCTGCGCTGACCGGTGAAGGTGATGTCGGACTCGAGCCCCGCCGCGCGCACCTTGCTCTGCAGCTCTTGCAGATAGGCCTGTTTGCGCGCGACCGCCCCGCCGACGATGAGGCCGTGCACCGGCTTGCCCTGCGCCTTGAGCCGCGCGATGAGGTCGATGAAGTCCTCGTGCCCTTTGAGCCGTGTGATGCGGCCGGGCAAGGTGAGCACCTTTTTGCCGATGAGCTGCGGATACTGTGCCCGCCAGGCGGCAAGCCATGCCGCGGGGGGCTCGTACCCATGCGGGTATTCACTGGTGTCCACGCCGCGCGGGATAACCACGATGCGCGCCGGATCGACTTTGGGGTAGTTGTGCAGGATGTAGTCACGCACCGTCTGCGACACGGCGATGACCTTCTCCCCCTTGACCATCACTGCGCTGTAGGCGTTGACCGAGTAGAGCCCGTGCACGGTGGTCACGAAATGGGGCCGTGTGGCCGGGTCCATGCCGCGCCAGGCCAGA
>CALHRD010000047.1 GCA_938038385.1 uncultured Burkholderiales bacterium | reverse complement strand
CCAGATCAGGCGCCGGGGGGTATCGGGGTCGTTTCGATAGCGCCGTTTCCAGACCCAGGCCAGGGTGACGGCGGCGGTCTTGCCCATGCCGGTAGGGATATCCAGGAGGTCTGGCCATGCCTCATATGCCAAGCGGGTCTGATACGGATAGGGCGTGTCCCTGCGGGACATCGCCCTCTGGAAAATCTCGTCAAAGGTCATTTGCTCCCCTTTCTGTATCTGACCATAGGCTCCTCCCAGACATCATTGGGTAGGCATCTTCTTATACCGAAGGCTCACCAGATGAGCCCATGCCAAATTTTTTGCATGTCTACGTAAGCCCAACCCCCGTCTCGCAGAGATGGCTTGCAGGGGTGAAGGTATGGCGCGGCCGTTGGCCAGGGGCGTTTCGCGTGTGCTGTAGGTTTTCCGTGAGATTCATGCATATCGGGGATCGGATCAATCGTTCCACAACCACGCCGCCCCCCGCACCCCGCTGGAATCACCGTGCCTGGGCGGCACGAGCCGGGTATCCACCCGGTCGGAGAAGACGTAGCGGCCCCACAGGGGGAGGACGTTCTCGTATAGGCGGGCGAGGTTGGACATGCCGCCGCCCAGGACGATGACGTCGGGGTCGAGCACGTTGATGACGTGGGCCAGGCCGCGGGCCAGGCGGTCTTCGTAGCGCGTCTGGGTGGCATCGCCCAAGTCCACCGCGCAGCGGATCAACCGAACAGCTGATGCAAGAGGTCTTCCCTGGTGAGGCCATGATGAGCCGCGACGCTGTCCAGTATCGCGGCGAGGGTGCCGATCCGTAACGGATCATGCCGGGGTATGGTGATGTGGTGCTCCCCTTGTATGTGGGTCGTGAGCCGGATATGGCTTCCGGTCTGGCGTGAGACCTCGTAGCCGAGTCTCCCCAAAACCTTGACCAGTTCCGCGCCGGACAGGTCGCGCGGGATCCTCATGCCGCCAGCACTTCCTCGCGGGTGATGTGCAGACGGATCAGACTGGGCATCTGGTCCTCGTCGAAGTGGCAGCGCACGGCATCCCGAACCTGGCCATGCAGCAACTTCAGGTCGTCTGCCTCGGTGAAGATGTCCACCCCCACGGCGTGGGCGATGTAGCCACCTTCCGGAGCCTGTTCGACGATGAAGTGGATTTCGGTCATGTTCCTGCCTCCTTTCAATCGATACGCGGCAGTGTAACGCCAGACGGCAGGTCTGCAGCGTGCACGGTCATGAAGCCAGCCTGACATGTCGGCCTGCCGTCGCAACACTTCACTCGTTCCACAACCACGCCGCCCCCCGCACCCCGCTGGAATCACCGTGCCTGGGCGGCACGAGCCGGGTGTCGACCCGGTCGGAGAAGACGTGGCGGGCCCACAGGCGCGGGACGTTTCCATAGAGCCGGGCGATGTTCGACAGGCCCCCGCCCAGGACGATGACGTCGGGGTCGAGCACGTTGATGACATGGGCGAGGCCGCGCGCCAGGCGGTCTTCGTAGCGCAGCAGGGCCGTCTCGCACGCCGTGTCGCCGGCCTCGGCGCGGCGCACGATCTCGTGCGCGGGCAGATCGAGGCCGGCCGTTGTGCGCAGATCACGTGAGAGGCCCGGGCCGCAGACCCAGGTCTCGATGCAGCCGTGCTTGCCGCAATAGCAGGCCGGGCCCGGCCGCTCGTCGTCGCGCGGCCAGGGCAGGGGGTTGTGGCCCCACTCGCCGGCGATGGCGTTGGGACCGCTGAGCACGTGGCCGCGCACCACCACGCCGGCCCCGCAGCCGGTGCCGAGGATCACCCCGAACACGACCTCGGCCCCGGCGCCCGCGCCGTCCGACGCCTCCGACAGGGCGAAGCAGTTGGCGTCGTTGGCGATGCGCACCTCGCGCGCGAGCAGGCGTTCGAGGTCCTGCTTGAGCGCTTGGCCATTGAGGCAGGTGGAATTGCAGTTCTTCATCAAGCCCGTGGCGGGCGAGACGGCGCCCGGCGTGCCGATGCCGACCGTGCCGCGTGTACCCAGCTCGCGCTCGGCGTCCTCGACCAGCGCGACGATGGCCGCCAGCGTGCCGGCATAGTCGCCCGGTGGGGTGGGCACCCGTCGGCGCAGCAGTTCGTCATGGGCGGGGCCGAGGGCGATGAGTTCGATCTTGGTGCCGCCCAGGTCGATGCCCAGGCGCAGACGTGGATTTTCCATGGCTCGGGATGGGGCGTGGCGATGGCGCATTGTAGCCACGACCCTTGCTTTCCCGGCCTATGCCCCGATGTTATGCTGCAATTCGTTCCCAGGAACACGCCATGGACATCTCACCCCGCAATGAACTGGAAAGGCTGCTCGCGCAAATGCACGCAGGTGAGCTGCAGCCGGAGAACTTCGCCAAACAGTTGCTCGACCTGCAGGTGTTCATGCCGGTCAAGGACGAGAAGCATGTCATCAAGGGCTTCCAGGCCAGCACGCGGGCCGAGCCGCTGATCCTGGAGGACGAGGAGGGCACGCGCGTGCTGATCCTGTTCTCCGCGCCGGAGCGCGCCAAGGCCCTGACCGCCGAGGTGGGCGGCTACAGCGGGGGGATACTGACCGAGTTCGCCTGGGTGCTGCGCCGCATGGGGGGCGACGTGGCGATCTCCATCAATCCGGGCGATGAGCTGGGTTTCGACTTCGACACCGACATGGTGGCCATGCTGGCCGCCCTCCTGCCCGAGGCCGCCGAGTGAGCCGTATCCATACCTTCGCGCGCCCGGACGCGCTGCCCGACACGCGCCACGTCGGCGAGCGCTTCTCGCCCGAGCACGAGCGCTACGACGAGGGGGCGCGCTTCATCTATCGCCACGGCGCCCACGAGCTGACCCTGTTCTGGAACGCCCCCACGGAGGCGGAGATCGCTGGCTTTCGCGGCCAGCCGATGGAGGTTGGTCTGTACGTCCAGGGGCCCGCTGCCTTCCTGCTCTACAAGATCGAGAACGTCTGCGAGTGGTCGGACGTGGCCTTCAACGTGCACCTCGTGCCCGAGGCCGAGCGCGAGCTGCCCGTCGAGGCCCCCGGCGATCGGGCCCGTCTGCGCCTCACCCTGGTGGACGCGGAGAACGGCATCATCCGCGCCAAGCGCCTGGTCTCCCTGGACAAGGTGATGACCCAGGCGCTGCGCCACGTCATGACCGGGCAGGCCGAGGCCCCCTTCGACCGCGCCGAGTATGAGGCCTCCGTGCAGGCGGCCCACGCGCGCTTCCCCGATTCGGACGCCATGCTCCGGGCGGCGGAGTTCCAGGAAGCCGCCCTGGGTTGATGCTGCCGCCCGATATCACTGCAGATTTCACCGCCCTGCTGGGGGCGGAGCGGGTGCTCACTGCGCCGGAGGACCTGGCGCTTTATGCCAGCGACGAGACGCCGAAGGCGGTGACGCCCGAGGCGGTCGTCTTCCCCACCCGCCACGAGGAGGTGGTGGAGATCGTGCGCCTGGCCAACCGACACCACCTCCCCCTCACGCCGCGCGCGGCCGGCTCCGGCAACGTGGGCGGGGCGCTGCCGACACCGGGGAGCATGGTGGTGGGCTTCGAGTGCATGCGGCGGGTGATCGAGTTCGACCCGGACAACCGGCTCATCGTCGTGGAACCCGGCGTGGTGACCGACGAGATCGATCGCCTGGCCCACGCACATGGACTCATGTACGCGCCCGACCCCGGTTCTGGCGCCTATTGCCGCATCGGCGGCAATCTGGCGATGAACGCCGCCGGTCCGCGCTGCGTGAAGTACGGCGCCACGCGCGACCATGTCCTCGCCCTGCGCGCCGTGCTGGGCGACGGGCGGGAGATCCGCACCGGCGCGCGCACCACCAAGTATGCGACGGGCTATGACCTCACGCGCCTGCTGGTCGGTTCGGAGGGCACGCTCGCGCTCATCACCGAGGCGACCCTGCGTCTGGTGCCCGCACCCGAGCGCATCGCCAATCTGCGCGTGTGTTATGTCAGCAACCGCGCCGCCTGCGCGGCGGTGGCGCGGGTGATGCGTCAGCCGGTGGTGCCCTCCGCGCTGGAGTTCATGGACCGCCGCTCGATCGAGGCCATCCGCGAGTACGGTGGCGCCGAGGGTTTGCCCGCCGCCACGCAGGCCGTGCTCATGGTGGCGGCCGATGGCGACCATGACGACGTGCCACGCCAGATCGAACGCATCGCCGCCGCCCTGGAGGGCGAGGGCCTGCTGGAGATCCAGAGCGGCTTCACGCCGGAGGAGATGACCCGCCTGTGGACGGCGCGCAAGTCGTTGTCGCACGCGGTGAAAAAGATCGCGCCGCTGAAGATCAACGAGGACGTGGTGGTGCCGGTGATGCGCCTGGGCGACCTGGTGGAGGCCATCGATCGGATGGGGGAGCGCCACCGCATCCCCCTGGTGGCCTTCGGCCATGCCGGCAATGGCAATCTGCACGTCAACCTCATGGTGCATCCGGACGACGCCGAGGAGATGGCGCGTGCCCGCGCCTGCCGACGCGAGCTGGTGGAAACCGTGCTGCGCCTGGGAGGCAGTCTCTCCGGCGAGCACGGCATCGGCAGCGAAAAGCGGCAGTTCGTCGGCCTGGAACTGGACGCGCCCACCTTGGGCTTGATGCGCGAACTCAAGCGGCTTTTCGACCCCGACGGCATCCTCAACCCCGGCAAGAAGCTGCCGGACTGAGCCGGCCGGCATGGACTGGCTCGGCCTCGCCCTGACCTGCGCGCTCACCCTGGCGCTGGCCGACACCGCGACCAAGCGCTGGCTTGCTGGCTATACGGCGGCCGAGCTGGTCATGGTGCGCTTCGGCCTGACCGCCGTCCTGCTGCTGCCCATGCTCGCCGTGGCGCCGCCCGCCCTGCCACCGAAGGCATTCTGGCTCTGGATGGGCGTGGCGCTGCCACTGGAGGTGCTGGCCGAGGTGCTCTACGTGTTGGCCATCCGCGACAGCCCATTGAGCCTGACCCTGCCCTACCTCGCCTTCACCCCGGTGCTGGTGACGCTCTCGGGTTATCTGCTCCTGGGCGAGACCGTCTCCGCCCAGGGGTTCGCCGGTATCGTGTTGGTGGTCATCGGCGCCTATATGCTCAACCTGGAGCATGCCCGTCTCATGCGGCCGCGCACCTGGTTCGAGCCGCTGGCCGCCATCGTGCGCGAGCGGGGCTCGCGCTTCATGCTGGGGGTGGCGGTGATCTATGGCGTCACCTCGGTGCTCGGCAAGGGGGCGATGCAGTACATGCCGGGCGTGGGCTTCGGCGCTTTTTACTTCGTCTTCGTCGGCGCCACCACGCTGCTCGTGTTCGCGCTCTGGCAACCCGCCTCCCTGCACACCCTTTTGCGGCCGCGGCCGGCGCATCTGCTGGTGGCGGGGCTGATGGGGGTGATGGTCGTCACCCACTTTCTGGCCCTGGCGCTCACCGAGACGGCCTACATGATCTCGGTCAAGCGCGTCAGCATCCTGTTTGGCATCCTGCTCGGGGCCCTGTTTTTCGCCGAACGGCACCTGGCCCGCAACCTGGCGGCAGGGACGTTGATGGTCGGCGGCGTGGCGCTCATCGCCTTGTGACGGGGGCTTCTTCGCATATCGTGGCCGCGAAGGCTGACGCCGGTCGTCAAGACCATAGACCCGCCCTATCGGACTTGACCTGGACGGAGGTATTCGCGGCATGATGAGGGTATGAAGGTATTCGGCATCGTCGGCTGGAGCGGCAGCGGCAAGACCACCCTGATCGGGCGCCTGCTGCCGCTCATGACGGCCCAGGGGCTCAAGGTCTCGGTGGTCAAGCAGAGCCATCACGACATCGAGCCCGACCAACCGGGCAAGGACAGCTGGCGGCACCGGCAGGCCGGTGCCCACGAGGTCCTGCTCACCACCCCCTACCGCTGGATGCTGTTGCACGAGCTGCGCGGCGCAGCCGAGCCCGAGCTCGAGGGACTCCTCACGCACCTGTCGCCCTGCGACCTGGTGCTGGTCGAGGGTTACAAGCGGGCTGCCCACCCCAAGCTGGAGGTCTGGCGCAGCGCCCTGCGCAAGCCCCGGCTGCAACCCGACGACCCCCACATCCTGGCGGTGGCGAGCGATGTTCCGTTGCCCGACGAACGCCGTTATGATCTGGACGATACAGCGGCGATCTGCCGCTTCATCCTGGAGACGATGAAAATCCATGAGTGAGCAACTTCTGAGCGTGGATGCCGCCCTGGCGCGCCTGCTCGAGGCCGCGCAGCCGGTGTCCGAAACCGAGCGCTTGCCGGCGGCCTCCGTGCTCGGGCGCATCCTGGCCGCCCCGCTCGTCTCTGCCGTCTCCGTCCCGTCGCAGGACAATTCCGCCATGGACGGCTATGCGCTGAACACCGCCGATTGGGAGCAAGGGCGCTGGCTCAGGATCGGTCAGCGCATTCCCGCCGGGGCGGTGGGCCAACCCTTGCAGCGCGGTGAGGCGGCACGCATCTTCACCGGCGCGCCGATCCCGCCGGGCGCCGATGCCGTGGCCATGCAGGAGGATTGCGAGACGGACGACGGTCAGGTCCTGGTCAGGCGGGCACCGCGGCCGGGGGACAACATCCGGCGCGCCGGCGAGGACATGGCGGCAGGACAGATCGTGCTCGCCGCCGGCGAGCGGCTCACCCCGGCGCGCCTGGGGGTCGCCGCCGCGGCAGGCGCGACAGAACTCGCCGTCTATGGTCCCTTGCGCGTAGCCGTCTTCTTCACTGGCGACGAGCTCGTGCCACCGGGGCGGCCGCTCGCGCCGGGCCAGATCTACAACTCCAACCGCGCCACCCTCACCGCCCTGCTGCAGGGGCTCGGCTGCCAGGTGATCGACCTGGGCGACGTGCCCGATACCCTGGAGGCCACCGTGGCCGCGCTCGAACGCGCCAGCCGCGAGGCCGACGTGGTGATCACCAGCGGCGGGGTGTCGGTGGGCGAAGAAGATCACGTCAAGGCGGCGGTGGAGCGGCTGGGTCGCATCACGATGTGGCGCGTGGCCATGAAGCCGGGCAAGCCCCTGGTCCATGGCAAGGTGGGTGCGGCCGATTTCCTGGGTCTGCCCGGCAACCCGGTGTCCGCCTTCGTCGTGTTCTGTCTGTTCGTGCGGCCGTTTCTGTTGAAACGCATGGGCGCGCAGCCCCGGCCACCGCTACGCTTCGAGGTGCCCGCCGGCTTCGCCTGGCCCAGGCCGGGCAAGCGGCGCGAATTCCTGCGTGCCCGCATCGAAGATGGCCGTGCCGTGCTCTATCCCAATCAAAGTTCCGGCGTGCTCACCTCGGTGGCCTGGGCCGACGGTCTGGTGGACCTGGAGATCGGGCGCACGGTCGAGCCGGGCGAGGCCGTGCCCTTCATCCCCCTGACGGAGCTGACGACATGAATGTGCGCATCCTCTATTTCGCCCGCCTGCGCGAGGCGTTCGGCACGAGCCAGGAGGCGCCCGCGCTGCCCGCCGATGTGGCCACCCTGGGCGACCTGCTCGACTGGCTGCGCGCGCGTGGCGGCGTGTGGGCCGAGCAACTGGGGCCGGGCCGCGCCTACCGCATGGCGGTGAACCAGGACGTGGCTGGGCCGGAGGTCCGGCTACAGGATGGCGACGAGGTGGCTATCTTTCCGCCCGTCACCGGCGGCTAGCCCGATGAAGATCGCCGTGCAGACCGAGCCCTTCGACCTCGCCGCCGAGGTCGAGGCGCTCTACCACGATCACCCCCAGGTCGGGGCGGTCGCCAGCTTCCTCGGTATCACGCGCGATCGCAACGACGGCGAGGGGGTGGCCGCCATGACGCTGGAACACTACCCCGGCATGACCGAACGCGCCCTGGAGAGGATCGTCGCCGAGGCCAGGTCACGCTGGGACCTGTTGGACGCGACCGTCATCCACCGGGTGGGGGCGCTCAAGCCCACCGACCCCATCGTCCTGGTCGCCGTGGCCGCCGCCCACCGCGGCGAGGCTTTTGCCGCCTGCGAGTTCATCATGGATTACCTCAAGACCCGAGCCCCGTTCTGGAAGAAGGAGGCGACGGCTGACGGCGAGCGCTGGGTGGATGCGCGCGAGTCGGACGACAACGCTGCGGCGCGCTGGGTCAACCGGCTGGCCAAACCCTGAGACCGGCTGGCGCCGGCTTGTGCGTGTGGCAATTCGACAGGCCGTGTGCTGCTCAGCCCGCTTCGTACAGCGCCACATCCCCGGCCGCATCGGCCTCCAGGCGCAGATCCGGCACATGGGTGAAAGAGATGCGCATCGGAGCCTCCTGCATGGCGCCCCAGGCGCCGCCGAAATAGATCGCGTCCGGCCCATACTTCAGGCGCAGCCGGTCCAGGGCGGCGTCGAGACCGGACTGTTGGCCGGCGTCGGGGAACAGGGCCAGGCTGGCCTGGTCGGCGGAGAGCAGTTCCCATAACGTGACGCTCACCTTCATCGGTTCCCAAGGCGCGCGCCGGCCTCTGCGCCGCGGCCGGCCGGCCCACAGGTCGGCGAGCACCCTGAGGAAATCCAGGCTGGCACGCAAGGGGGCGAAGCGCACACCGGCGGCCCAGACGGGACGGTCGCGGTACTCGACCGCGAGGCTCATGCGGCAGGCGAGATAGCCTTCCGCGCGCAGGCGCGCGGCGGCCTTCTGCGTGAGTTTGGACAACACCGCCCAGGCACCCGCGTCGTCGCGCAGATGCGGCGGCAGGACATGGGAGTGGCCGATGCTCGCGCGCCGGGTGGGTGGCAGGGACGGCTCCAACCCGCGCAGCCGCTCAAACATGCGCTCACCCTCCACGCCGCCCCAGACCTGGCGCAGGTCCTCGCGGCTGGCGTGGCAGAGTGCCTCTACCGTGGCGATCCCTGCCCGCCGCAGACGCGCGCTCATGGCGCGGCCCACCCCGTGCAGGTCTTCCAGTTCCAGGCCGAAAAGGATGTCGGGCAGGTCGGCTTCGCGGATGACGGTGAGGCCGTTCGGCTTCTGCATGTTGGAGGCGACCTTGGCGAGGAAGCGGTTGGGGGCGATACCGACCGAGCTGGTGAGGCACTCGCCGACATGGTCGAGCAGTCTGCGTTTCACCTCGCGCGCGAGCTCCACTGCCACCGCCTCCTGTTGCCAGGAGCCGGTGAGTTCGCACATCACCTCGTCGATGGACAGGACCTCGCCGATGGCGATGACGCTGTCCACCACCCGCATCAGCCGGTGGTGCATCTCCACATAGACCCGCGGCCGGGCCTGGACGAAGACGATGTCCGGGCACAGCCGGCGGGCCTCGGCCACCTTGGTGCCGGTCTTGACGCCAAAACGCTTGGCCTCGTAACTGGCGGCGATACAGCAGGTGGTCTCCGCCAGCACGGGCAGCACGCCGACCGGCCGGCCGCGCAGCTCCGGGCGAAGCTGCTGTTCCACCGAGGCGAAATAGGAATTGAAGTCCAGCAGGAGGGCGCGCAGGGGCATGGTCGGCGTGGCAGGAAGGAAAAAGAACGATCGTTCTTGCCGTCAGCATAGAACGATCGTTCTAAATGAGCAATCCCCCAAACCAGTCACAATTTTTTATGCCGCCATGAACTTTTTTTGCCTATAGTTGACAAAATAACTGGGACATTGACCCAAGGCGCTCCGGCGCCTGATTTTGGCGCTTGTCAATCAGTATCTGCTTATTTACTTTCATAGGAGGATGTCATGACCCTGATCAATGGCTTCAACCCCGACGGTGTGGTTACCATCAACCGTGTGATCCTGAAACCCGAATACAGCACCGAAGACTTGGAGATGCGGGTGGCGGAGCTGTGCGAGAACGTGAAGACCTATCACTCCGAGACCGGTTTCGTCGGTGGATTCGTGGCCATGAACTCGGGCCAGGTCTCGAACGAGGGCTCCACGATCGGTCAGGCGGTGGAAAACCCGCTCAAGGACCGCGAGGCCCTGATCGTCACCTTCTGGCAGAGCTTCGAGGACCACGAGCGCTCACACCGCTCGGAGACCTTCCAGCCCCTGTTCAAAAAGGTCCTCGAGCTGTGCGAAAACGGCAATGAGGAAATCGCGTATCGCATGCTGTGGTCCGGCAAGGCCTACAGCCCGGAGGAGGCGCGCGCGGCGCGGGCGGCCAAGGAGCGATACGCGATGGCCGCGTGAGCGGTCCGCACTGCCGTTTCGGTGCAGGCTGACATCCGCGCAGCGGATGTCGAGCCCCCGCCAGCGGGCGCCACATCCGGAACCTTGCGAGAAAAGCGCATAAGGCATTGTCTGGAAGGGCAGGGCTTATAGCCGCGAAGAAGCGCCTGGGGTATCTGCCGCCAGGCGCGGTGCAAGTCGGCGGCTTGCGGATGTCGCGGCCAGGGGCAGGATAGTGATAACCAAAGCCTGCCGGTATGGGCTCAGGATCCTGCGTGACAGCGCGCCGCCAGCACAGGGCAGGGACTGTGGCGCAACACGGCCTCGGTCACCGATCCGAACAGACTGCGCATCAGCCCACTGCGGCCGTGCGTGGTCATGGCCACGAGATCGACATCCATTTCCCTGATCTTGTTCAGGATGTCGGTCGCAACCGGCGCCCCGGTGGCTTGCACACGTCTCACCCGCACACCCTCGGCGGTCAGGCGTTGGTTGCACTCCTCCAGGGAGCGCGCGGCTTCGGGCGGCTCGAGCGACTCGCCCACGTCGTTGACGCCGCGTTCATCGTGATACAGCACGACCTCCGCGCCGAACTGCCGCGCCAGACCGGCGATCAAGGGCAGGATGGGCTCGGCGGCGGCAGCGGTGTGCACGGGCATCAGAATGCGCTTGAGGCGGTCCAGACTGTGGCCGGCGCGCTGCCGCTCGGGTTCGTTGCATATCAGCATCGGCACCGGCGAATGACGCAGCACGGCCTCCGTTACCGAGCCGCTGGACAGTCGACTGGCCCCGTCGCGGCCGTGCGTGGGCATGGCCACCAGGGAGACGCGCTCCAGCAGGGCATATTTGACGATCTCGAGCGCGGGCTCGCCAGTGCGGATCCGGACCTCCATGCCGGTCTTGTCCCGGACCTCTCCCCGATACTGCATCACTTCGGCGATCACGCGGCTGCGCATGGCATCGTTCATGGTCATGATGTCCGGGATGACATGCAGCAGGCTGACCTCGGCGGTGAATTCCCGCGCAACGCGCAAGGCGAATTCCACGGTACGCTCGGCGAGGCCCCATTCATCCACCGGGACGACGATGTGCTCGATCTTGGTCATGTTCTGTCCCCCGTCGGGCGTGCCCGGCGCTCAAGGAAGCCGGTGCATGGATAGGTCAGGGATGCCGGCATTCGGTCCGTCTCAGCTCTTGACGTGCAGTTTCTTGTAAAGCAGGGCGCCGGCCACCATGGCCAGCATCACGATCACCGGTTCCGCATAACCCAGCGCCAGCGAAGAGAATACCGGACCCGGACAATAGCCGATCAGGCCCCAGCCGATGCCGAAGAGGATCTGGCCGATGATGAGGGGACGATCGGCCTTGGTCAGGGTGGGCAGGACGAACTGGTTGTGGAACACCGGTTTGGGCATGCGCAGCACGAAGCGGAAGGTGATGAGCGTCACGCCCACCGCGCCAGCCAGTACCACCACCAGGGTCGGGTCCCAGTCGCCGGCGACATCCAGGAAGGCCAGGATCTTGTTCGGGTCGATCATCCCGGAGATGGAGATCCCCAGGCTGAGCAGGAAACCGGCGATGAAAGCGAAGACCTTGAGTTTATGCAGATCGCTCCTCATGGCGCATACCCCACGACATGGCGCACGATGAAGGTGGTGAAGATACCTGTGCCGAGGAACAGGACCACGGCAACCAGAGAACGGACCGAGAGGCGACCCAGACCGCAGACGCCATGGCCGCTGGCGCAGCCGCTGCCCATGCTGGTGCCGTAGCCGACGATGATTCCCCCCACGATCAACAACCAAAGCGGCGCACCCAGGGGCCGGTAGGTCATCTCCTCGACCAAGAACAACTGGGCACCTCGAAAAACCTGCTGCGCGACCCGATTGCTGCGTTGGGCGGTGCTCGCCCCCTCGCCTATCTACTTGATATGTCTCGGTTGCTGTGCTCCGTCCGCCTTGCACTCGGGCCGCTCGCGACGGTTTTTCGAGGTGCCCAACTGATGGCTGACCCCGCCGGCGACCATGCCCAGGATGAACAGGAAGCGCCAGAGGACGTCACCCTTGCGGCGAACGGTGATCATGCCGTTGAAGATGCCGCTGATGCCGGCGATGCGGCCGTTGAACCACAACAACAAGGTGGCGGCGATACCGACGATGATGCCGCCGATCAGGCCCGTGACGGGCGTGAAATTCTCCATCTCCCCGTTCCCCTCTCCAAGGTGGGCTGTCGGAATTCCAGGATACCGGCCTGTCCCGGACAATGACCTCGGTGCTTACGCCTCAGGCCGCCTGCTGGCGTTTGACCTCATCGAGTTGCAGGCAGTCGACCTGATGCTGGATGTTGAACACGTTGATGGGGATGCGCAGATAGCGGCGGCATTCTTGATTCGGCTTGGGTAGCCGACCGGCGTCGATGTTGACCTGCACGCTCTGGAACAGCAGCTTGGGCGCCGCCAGCTGCTTGTCGCGGGCCGAGCGGAAGGCGACGAAATCGGCCTCGGTGGTGCCGGCCTTCAACTGGATGTTGCTGCGTTTCTCCTCGCCCACCGTGGTCTCCCAAGCCACTTCCCGGCCGCCGGGCTGGTAGTCGTGGCCGACGAAGATGCGTGTGTCCTCGGGCAGGGTGTAGATCTTGCCGGTGATGGATTTGTACAGGTCGGTCGCACTGCCGGCCGGGAAGTCGCAGCGGCCGGTGCCCATGTCCGGCATGAACAGGGCGTCGCCCGTGAACAGGGCATCGCCGATCTTGTAGCAGGCGCAGGCGGGGGTATGGCCGGGGGTGAACATGACCTCGATCCTGAGCGTACCCGCCTCCACTGTCTCGCCATCCTTGAGCAGACGGTCGAATTGACGGCCGTCGGTGGGAAAGTCCTCGGGCAGATCGAACACCTCCTTGAAGATTTCCTGCACCACGGTGATGCGCTCGCCGATGGCCACTTTCGCGTCCGGGAAGGCCTTTTTCAGCAGTTGGCTGCCAGAGAGGTGGTCGGCATGGGCGTGGGTCTCCAGGATGTAATGCACCTTGAGTCGCTCTTGCTTGACGTAACCGATGAGCTGATCGACCGACTCGGACCACACCTTGGAGGCCGCCGGGTCATAGTCCAGTACAGGGTCGATGATGACCGCATCTCGGCTGGCCGGGTCATGCACGACATAGCTGACCGTGTTGGTACGGGTGTCATAAAAAGCCTTGATCTGCATGATTACGCTCCTCGTTCCTTGATGCTGCAATGCATGCCCGTGAAGCACGGGAACTCGGGTATCAATTAGACATGACTAATATTCAATAGTCAAATATATAGATTAATCAAATTTATTTGAGTGAATTAGTCTGGTATTTTACCGGGTTGCCTGCCGTCCGGTTTGCAGGTAGCAGCCGATAGAGGGTCGCAGACGTGCGGTGGCGCCCGTGACTGCCCTCGGGATCAAGGCATGAGCCGCAGGCCTGCGGCCAGGCCGGCCATCATGCCGTCCTGGCGCGGGATGATCACGTCCACGGTGTACGCTGCAGTATCGGCGGCAGCGTAATTCACCCCGCGTACCTCGCCCCGGTGCGACTTGCCCGCAACCGAGACCTCGGCCTTCATCCCCGGCCGCACACTGCTCGCCTGGCTGGGTGTGAGCCTGGCGCGGGCGATCATTTCATCCGCACGGGCAACCCTGAACAGGACCGGGGGCTGGCACTGGGCAGCGACCGTCATGCCCGGTTCCGCGCGGCGCTCCAGGATCAGCGCGGGAAAGGGCGCGCGCACTTCTGTTTGCGCCAGTTGCCAACGGGCACGCTCGAGCCGTGCCTGGGCAGCGGCCAGGGCGGCGGTGGCGCGTGCATGTTTGAGCCGGGCCGCGTCGAGCTCGGTGGTGGCCGTGACGGTGCGGGCGTACAGTTCCTGGGCGCGCGCCAGCTCACGCTGGGCGTCGGCCTCGTCCTCCGCCAGCCGGTCCGTTTCCGCGCGTGCCTCGGCAACCTGGGCCTTGTAAGGGGTCGGGTCGAGACCCAGCAGCAGTGCGCCCGTGTCCACGGTCTGGCCAGGTATCGCCAGCACGGATGCGACGATACCGGATAGCGGCGTGGACAGCTCCGCCCGTTGCGACCATTCCAGAACGGCCGTGTATTCCCCCGCCCGTGCCGTGAGCGTAAGCAGCAGGATGACCCAGGCTGGGTGTCCGAACATTCGCTTCATTTGTGCACTTCCCCCGTGGTCTTGATCGTCTCGATCGGTCCGCCGATCAGCCCGGCAAGCCGCTCCCAGGCCAAGGCGAGCCGATATTCCACGGCACGTTGCCGCAGCTTGGCCACCTGGGTCTCCGCCATGCTGGTACCGAGGTTGGTCCGCAGTTCCAGTTCATATTCCGCCTGTGCCCGCTCCAGGGCGAGATCCCTATGGTCCGCCTCGATCTTGGCGGCGCGGCGCGCCACGTTGCGCAGGTACTGGATCTCCTGCCAGGTTTCGAACAGGCTCTGCCGCAGGTCGAGCTGGAGTTTGTCGTGTTGTGCCTGCAATCCGTGCAAGGCGGCCTGTTCCCTGGCCAGTCGGGCGTCGCGCTGTTTGCCGGTGTAAAGGGGCCAGACCAGGTTGATGCCGGCGCGAATATGGTCGCGTGTGGTGGTGTCGCGCGAATAGGTCGCCGCCTCCGACTCGAATTCGAGCATGGGCTGGTTGTCGGCGCGCAGGGCGAGCAGGCGGTTGCGGGCGGCCGCCAGAAGCTGCTGATGCATCCTCAGGGCCGGGTTGCCCGCCTGCATTGTGGCCAGCAGGACGTCGAACTCCGGCAGCGGACGATCGTTTTGTGGCAGCGGCGGATCGACCAGTTCGGTGGGCAGTTCGTCCGGCCGGTTCATGGCCGCGGCCAGCAATGCACGCCGTTCGCGCACCCTGCGCTCGCTTTCCTGCTGGCGCAGTCGCAGTTCCTGAAACGCCGCTTCGAGTTCGGCGAGTTGATGCGCCGACAGTTCGCCCAGCTCCATCCGATGCCTGGCGTCATCCCAGCGCACGAAGCGTACCGCCATGTGCTCGGTGTCCGCTGCATGCTGCAGGTCGTTGAGCAGGACATCGAAATAGCGTGTCATCAGGGTAAGGCGACGCTGGCTGCGCGCATCCAGCATCTGCAGGGCGCGGGCCTCGCTTTCCAGCCGCGCGGCCTCCGAGTAGGCCTCGTGGCGGGGCCCGTCCCACAAGGTCTTGCGCACGCTGAGACGGGCGAGGTGATCGGGTGAGTAGCTGTCGGTGAGGGTGTTGCGGCCGCCGCGCAGGGCCGCATCCAGGGTCACCCGGAAATCGCGTTGGCTGGCGACCAGTTGTTGTTCTGCACGGGCAAGATCGTACTGGGCCCGCGCCAGCTCCAGCTCGGGATGCGGTTGGTCGGCATGGGCGAGCACCTCCTCCAGGGTCAGGCGGGCGGCGCCGGCAGTCTGGGAGGCCAGACCCAGGCAAACGAGACCGGCGAGCAGGGGCGCAACCCGCCGCATCCAACCGGGCCATGGCATGGCGGTGCCCACAGCGGGTGGGCTCGGTCCGGCGCGACCAGTCCCCCGGTTGGCGCCCGTCATGGGGCCTTGCCCGCCTGCCGCCGGTAGACGTTGAAGGGCATGTTCCTGTAAGCCCCCTCCACCACGTAGCGCCCCAGCAGCAGGAACTCGTCTGCGGTCTGGGTGGCGCCGGTGTAGCGGGTCATGGGCTGCCCCTCCAGGTCGTAGAACACGAAAACGGGGGTCGCACGCGCGCGCTGGGCGAGGGCGAAGGCCTTCTCGGTGGTTGTCTTGCCCTGGAAATCGGTGATCGGGACGTCGCCCTTGGTGTCGATGCTATAGATCAGGAAATGGCGGCGGAAATAGTCCTGCACCTCGGAACGGTTGAGCACCGTCGCCTTCATGCGGTGACAGAACGGGCAGTCGTCCATCTCGAACATGAGCAGGATACCCAGCTTGCCCTCCTGCCTGGCGGTGGCGAGGTCGTCGTGCAGGTCTCCCAGCTTGGGCTGGAAGAATTGGGTCGCGGGGTCGCGCACCTCCGCCAGTGCGGGCGGCATGATGCACACACTCAGCAGCAATAACCAGCGCAGCATGATCCTCATCGTTTGCTCCTGGACGACCGGTTGTTTATGAAACGCTCCACGTCGGCCCGCTTCAGGGGCCCCATGTTCTGCGCCACCAGTTTGCCTTGCGGGTCGTAGAGATAGGTCATGGGCAGGCCCCTGACTGGTCCGATCTGGGCCGCCATGGCGTGATCGCCCAGCACTACGGGGTAGCTGATCATCATCTGGTCGGCAAATTCCAGCACCTGTTTGGGGTTCTTGTAGTCGAGGGCGATGCCGATGACGATCAGATTGTTCTTGCTGTCCTCGTGCAGGGCGACGAGATCAGGTATCTCCTCCAGACAGGGTGGGCACCAGGTGGCCCAGAAATTGACCAGTATCCATTTGCCCTTGTAATCCGCCAGACGGTGGACCTTGCCCTGGCTGTCGGTCAGGCTGAAAGCCAGCGCCGAGGCGCTCATCAGGCCCAGGAGGGCTGCCAGTATCACACGTCTAAACACATCGACTCCGACTCGGGTGGATGATGGTTCAGTGACCCGTCCGATCCCTTCGGGTTCCGGTGTTGGCCACGGTCCCATTCAGAGTGCAGCGGTCCCTGCCCCATGGAGCAAGCGGTAAGGTTCCAATTTTACAAGGGTGAAACGGTTTACATACAATCGCCATATCACGCTCGGACGTCATCATGCAGCCAAGATACAACCTGCCGGCCATCAAGGGCGCCAGCGCCCTGAACCTGGACCTCAAGCCCAAGCAGGTCGGTGCCTGGCTGAAGCGGCTGCCCTTGTCCAATCCGCTACAGGCGGCCGAGGAGCTGGCGGATTACCTGGCCACGGCAAACCGAACCAGGATGGGCCACGACGTGCGCGCCAGGATGGTCGAGTTGCTGGATTCCGTGGTGGACGAGACGGTCACCGCCCTGCGCGAGCAATACTCCAGCGCACCCCTCCCCCTGGCGCCACGTTTGCGCCCCAACCCGGAGATCGCCCAGAGGCTGCTGCAGGAGCATGCCACTGCCTACAAGATTCTCATTCTGAGCTGGTTGGGCCAGACCTTTCACCTCAGCAAGAAGCCGCTTCCGCGCTATCTTCAGCGTCTGCTGCTTTGCCTGCAGCAGGTGCTCGAAATCAGTTTCGAGACGCACGTGAACGTACCCGACGGCGTCTGGGTCGACCTGCACCAGACCTACAACTATGCACTGCGCGCGGGTCTGGCCGATGCCATCCCGGAAGACTGCAAGGCCATGCTGTCGGCGGAGCAGATCTACAAGGGCATCCTGCTCATGACCCTGGCCGATCCCTACCGCTTTCCCCAGATCGAACTGCCCTGGGCCAAGGACATCATCGCCCGCTTCAGCAACCTGGCAGAGATCTTTCCGGCCGAGGCGTCCAAGGGCCATGCCGGCATCTTCGTCATCGAGGTGAATACCGATGCCCCGCCCAAGCCCCTGGCCTGGGAACGACATCCCACCGATCCGCGCTGGGACCTGATGCTCAACACCACGGAACTGGCCAAGCATCTGGCCATGCTCTCCACCCACGTCAAGGCCAGGGAGGATCCGGAGAAACTGGGGCTGCCGACCGCGGCCAGGGACCCCGAATATGCCGTGATGCTGCGTCGGCTGAAGCTGAGCTGGGGTGCCTCCATCCTGCGACAGTCCCAGCGCCGCCGTCACCAGCGGGGCAAGGAGTTCGAGGTGGGATTCGGCCTGCGTTCCGTCTACCAGCTCATCGGCCCCGTGGCCGGCGAACGCCATCTGGTCAGCACGCCCGGGGATCCCCCGCCCATGGTGATGCGTTGCACGACCGTGGACGACAGCATGGGCGGCTTGGCCCTGCGCAAGAGCGGAACCATCAGCGCCCAGGTGAAGGTGGGGGATCTGGTGGGTGTGCACCAGGACAATGGATCCTGGAGTGTGGGCCTGGTGCGCTGGTTCAGGGTGCCGAAGGAAGGCGAACTCTTTTTCGGCATCCAGCTGCTGGCGCCCAAGGCACATTCGGTCCACGTACGCCGCAGCGACACGGGCAAGCAATACCCCAGCCTGTTGCTGCAGGCCTCGCCGACCCTGAAGCAATCGGCCATGCTGCTCGCGCCGCCGGGCAGCATCGAGCCCGAATCCCCCATCGACGTCCGTTCCAACGCCGGCGAGGTCTCCATCCGCGTGGAGAAGCGCCTTGAATACACCCCCAATGTGGAGGTGTTCCGCATCACGGTCGCATGAGCCAACGGCCTTGTGTCCGAAGGCTAGATACCTTCGGGCGCGAGCTGGATCTCCCGCACCTCGCCCTGTCTCTCGTGCATGATGAGTATGTTGACCCGGCGGTTGCGCGCCCGGCCGTCCGGCGTGGCATTGGTGTCCAGGGGACGGTTGTCGGCATAGCCTATCGCCACCAGCCTCGCCGGCGATACCCCGTGTTCGGTGAACAGACGCACCACGCTCCCGGCCCGCGCCGAGGACAGCTCCCAGTTCGACGGGAAGACGGGGCTCCTGATGGGCACGTTGTCGGTATGGCCCTCGACCTGGATGGGATTGTCCACCTCCGCCAGGACCCTGGCCACGGCGGTCAGGGCCTCGGTCGAGGTCGGCTGCAGGATGGCCTCGCCGGTGGCGAACAGCACGCTGGCGTTGATCTCCACCGTGATGCCGCGCGGCGACTGGGTGACCCGCACCTGGCCCTCCTTGACCAGGGGCGCCATCGCATCCAGTACGTTCTTGGCCACCTTCTTCATGCGCTCGGTTTCCACCTGCGTCTGGGCCGCGGGCTGCCTGGGCTGGACCTGACCGATGGGTCGACCGCTGCCGTCGAGGAGCTCGGGGTTGCGCGTGCGCATCTCGATCAGCCTCGCGCTGGTCGGGGGCTCGCGGAAGGCCTGCACCAGGGAGTCGGACAACACCCGGTACTTGCCCTCGTTGATGGAGGAGATCGCGTACATCACCACGAAGAAGGCGAACAGCAGGGTGATGAAGTCGGCATAGGAGACCAGCCAGCGCTCCAGATTCTCGTGTTCCTCGGATGCTCGCTTACGGGGCATGGGGAGTGACGATAGGTGTCAACAGGTTGGCGTGAAAGTCGGCGCAGACGGCTCATGAAGCTCCCCTCCCCATCCCTCACCCCCGACCCCTCCCCCCGTGGGGGAGGGGAGGCTCGACCCTCCTCTCTCCCTCAGGGAGAGAGGCCGGGAGAGAGGGCCGGAGGAGCGGGGGGTGGGGGACGGACAGGGCCGCTTTCATCCTCTGGGGTGGCTTTGGCCATGTCCGTTAGCGTGAAAGTCGGCGCAGCCGGCTCGCGAAGCTCCCCTCCCCCGCTGGGGGAGGGGCTGGGGGTGAGGGAACGGACATGGCCGCTTTCATCCTCTGGGGTGACTTTGGCCATGTCCGTTAGCTTGAACCTAAAAACCGCAGTTGAACGCGCCCGAAGGCCGGGCCAAACCGGTGGCTGGCGCGAAGCGACGACGCCGCAGGGTCGACCCCTGCAAGGAGGAGCGACAAAGCCAGGCGCCGTTTTGGCCCGGTAAGCGGGCGCGTAGCGCGCTCACCTCATGGGTGAGTTCGAACGAAGGTAAATCCTCAAACACCCTCATGCGGTTACGTTACCCAAGAAGCGGTCAACTGAGGTTTTTAGGTTGAAAGTCGCCTGATCGACTCGCGATGCTCCTATGCCCTGCAGGCGGGGAAGCGGCTGGGGGCGGGGACCGTTCAGCCATGCACGGCAGCGGGAACGACTTGGCGCCTGCGGCCGGGTCGGGTGCCGCCTCTGAGCACCCCCAGGGCCGGGCTGCGCCCAGCCCGCCCCCCCGAGG
>CALHRD010000046.1 GCA_938038385.1 uncultured Burkholderiales bacterium | reverse complement strand
GGCGGATTGAGTCGCACGCGCGAACTTGCCTATGATTGCCCGTTTTCCCCTGACCGTCCGACCATGATCCGCATCCGCGGCGCACGCACGCACAACCTCAGGAACGTCAGCCTGGATCTGCCCCAGCACCGGCTGATCGTCATCACCGGGCTGTCGGGCTCGGGCAAGAGCTCGCTCGCCTTCGACACCCTCTACGCCGAAGGCCAGCGCCGCTATGTCGAGTCGCTCTCGGCCTATGCCCGCCAGTTCCTGCAGCTCATGGAAAAGCCCGACGTCGACCTGATCGAGGGCTTGTCGCCGGCCATCGCCATCGAACAGAAGAGCGCCAGCCACAACCCCCGCTCCACCGTCGGCACGGTGACCGAGATCCACGACTACCTGCGCCTGCTCTTCGCCCGCGCCGGCACGCCGCGCTGCCCGCACCATGGCATCGAACTGGCGGCGCAGACGGTGTCGCAGATGGTCGATCAGATCCTGGCGCTGCCCGCGGACACCCGTCTGATGATCCTGGCGCCGCTGGTGGTGGGGCGCAAGGGCGAGCAGCTGAACCTCATCGACGAGTTGCGCGCGCAGGGCTTCGTGCGCCTGAGGATCGACGGCGAGGTCTATGACATCGATGCCATCCCACGCCTCGACAAGAATCGCAAGCACACCATCGAGGCGGTGGTGGACCGGCTCAAGGTCAGACCCGAGGTCAAGCAGCGGCTGGCGGAATCGTTCGAGACGGCGCTCAGGCACTCGGACGGCAAGGCCATCGCCGTGGAGCTGGATTCCGGGCGCGAGACCCTGTTTTCCGCCAAGTTTGCCTGCCCGGTGTGCGACTATGCCCTACCCGAGCTGGAACCGCGGCTGTTCTCCTTCAACAACCCGATGGGCGCCTGCCCGCGCTGCGACGGGCTGGGCAGCATCACCTTCTTCGACCCGCAACGGGTGGTGGCCCTGCCGCATCTGTCGCTCGCCTCCGGCGCGATCAAGGGCTGGGACCGGCGCAACGCCTTTTTCTACCGCATGCTGGAGTCGCTCGCCCTGCACTACGGCTTCGACATCGACACGCCCTGGGAGCAGTTGCCGGAGAAGATCCAACAGCTCGTGCTCTACGGCAGCGGCGGCGAGCAGATCCCCTTCCACTACCTGGGCGACGGCGGCCGGCGGGTGACGCGCAAACATGCCTTCGACGGCGTCATCCCGACGCTCGAGCGCCGCTACCGCGATGCCGAGTCGCAGCTGCTGCGCGAGGAACTGGCCAAACTGATCGCCACCCGACCCTGCCCCGAGTGCGAGGGCAGCCGGCTCAGGCTGGAGGCGCGTCACGTCACCGTGGGCGGCCGCACCCTGCACGAACTCTCCAGGTTGCCCATCCGCCAGACCCTCGGCTTCTTCGAGACCCTGGCACTCACCGGCCATCGCGCCCAGGTGGCGGAAAAGATCGTCAAGGAGATCGCCGCGCGGCTCTCCTTCCTCAACAACGTCGGCCTGGATTACCTCTCGCTCGACCGCTCGGCCGACACCCTCTCGGGCGGCGAGGCGCAGCGCATCCGCTTGGCCAGCCAGATCGGCTCGGGGCTCACCGGCGTCATGTACGTGCTGGACGAGCCCTCCATTGGGCTACACCAACGCGACAACGACCGTCTGCTCGGCACCCTCAGGCATCTGCGCGACCTGGGCAACACGGTGATCGTGGTAGAGCACGACGAGGAGGCGATCCGCGCCGCCGATCACGTCGTCGACATGGGCCCAGGCGCCGGTGAGCACGGCGGCGAGATCGTCGCCGCGGGGACGCTGGCCGACATCCTCGCCTGCGAGCGCTCGCTCACCGCCGATTACCTGTCCGGGCGCAAGTCGATACCGCTGCCGGCCGCGCGCCGCAAGGGGCGCACGGACCGCCGTCTCACCCTCACCGGCGCCCGCGGCAACAACCTCAAAGACGTCACTTTGCGGCTACCCATTGGTGTGTTCGTCTGTGTCACCGGGGTGTCGGGCTCGGGCAAGTCGACACTCATCAACGACACCCTCCATACAGCGCTGGCCAGCCGACTCAACGGGGCCGCGCTCGAGCCTGCCCCCTTCGATACGCTCGAGGGAGAGGCGTTCTTCGACAAGGTGGTCAACGTCGATCAGAGCCCCATCGGCCGCACGCCGCGCTCCAACCCGGCCACCTACACGGGGCTGTTCACCCCCATCCGCGAGCTGTTCGCCGGCACCCCCACCGCGCGCGAACGCGGCTACGAACCTGGGCGCTTCTCCTTCAACGTCAAGGGCGGCCGCTGCGAAGCCTGCCAGGGCGACGGCCTGATCAAGGTGGAGATGCACTTCCTGCCCGACCTCTACGTCACCTGCGAGGTCTGTCACGGCCGGCGCTACAACCGCGAGACCCTGGAGGTGGAGTACAAGGGGCGCAACATCCATCAGGTGCTGGAGATGACCGTGGCGGAGGCGCGCGTCTTCTTCGACCCGGTGCCGGCGGTGGCCAGGAAGCTGCAGACCCTGATCGACGTCGGGTTGGGCTACATTCGCCTGGGCCAGTCCGCCACCACACTCTCCGGCGGCGAGGCGCAGCGGGTGAAGCTCGCCCTGGAACTCTCGAAGCGCGACACCGGCCGCACGCTCTACATCCTGGACGAGCCGACCACCGGGCTGCACTTCCACGACATCAAACTGCTGCTCGACGTGCTGCACCGGCTGGTCGAGCACGGCAACACGGTGGTGGTGATCGAGCACAACCTCGACGTGATCAAGACCGCCGACTGGGTGATCGACCTGGGCCCCGAAGGTGGCGAGGACGGCGGGCGCATCGTCGCCGAGGGCACGCCGGAGCAGATCGCCAGGAACAGGACGAGCCACACGGGGCGGTATCTGAGGCCGGTACTGAAGCGCCCATGAGCGTCCCCCGACGCAATGCGTTCATGACTGCGTGAGCGCAAGTGCCGCCGAGAAGACGGCGATCGACCTCTGTCAGAGAGGGTGCAATCCCGCACGCCGGTCGGAACGTGACCTGATGGGTTGAGTGTGGCGGCCAGGGAGAGGGAGTATTCTTGTCCCGTTACCTGGCGAGGTAAGTGTGATGACCCCCCAAGAACTGGTGCAGGAAGTCGGCACCCTCTTCACCCTGCCCGACGCGGCCCTGCGCCTGAACGAACTGATGGAGGATCCGCGGGCCACTCTGCAAGAGATGGCCGAGGTGATCCAGATGGACGCCGGTCTGGCGACAGCGGTGCTGCGCATGGCCAACAGCGCCTACTTCGGGCTGCCGACCAAGGTGGGGACCATCCCCCTGGCCATCAACCTCATCGGCCAGCGGGCCCTGCGCAATCTGGTGCTGTCGGTGTCCGTCACACGGGCCTTCAAAGGGCTGCCGGCGGAACTCGTGGACATGCAGGCCTTCTGGGAGAACAGCACCGCCTGCGGCGCCATCGCCCGTGTCCTGGCGCGCCGGGCCCGCATCGGCAATGCCGACGACCTCTTCCTGGCCGGTCTGCTGCACGCCACGGGCCGGCTGGTGTTCTATGCCCGGCGGCCGGTGCATTACCGGGAGATCCTGACGGCCGGGGTGACGGCCCGCGAGCTGGCCGCCGGGGAGCGGCGCGCGTTCGGCTTCGACCACGCCGAACTGGGCGCGGCCCTGCTCGCCACCTGGCGGCTGCCGCCCCTGCTCGTGACCACTGTGGCCTGGCAGCTCAAGCCCATGCAGGCGCCGGCCTTCGTCAACGAAGTGGCGGTCCTGCACGTGGCGCAGGACATGGCCAGCGGCTGCGCCCCCCAGCTCAAGCCGGCGCAGCCCCACCCGGAATATCGTCCGGCCTTCGATCCGGCGGCGGCGACACGACTTGGGCTGGACCCGGCCACGCTGCCGGACGTCCGGCAAGAGGCCCTGCTGGAGGCGGTGGAGCTCCTGGAGATCATCAACCCGCGCGCCACGCTCATCTATTGAGGGCTGTCGGGTCGGACATGGTTGTCATGGATGTCGGGCTGAAGCCCGACCTACGATTCCCCAGCTACGGGCCGAACCGGCCGTAGACGGCAGGTTGTATCGAGGACGACGGCGCAAGGCTCAGTCCACTTCCTCGATCCAGGCCATCTGGATGGCCTCCAGGATCTTTTCGCCCGAGCGGTTGGGGTCGTCGTCGAAACCGGGCAGTTCCATCACCCAGCGGTGCAAGTCGGTGAAACGCACGTATTGCGGGTCCACGTCAGGATGGTGTTCGGCCAGGGCGATGGCGATGTCCAGGGTGTCGGTCCATTTCATGGTGGCTGGTGGCTCGTGGTGAGTGGCAACTGAAACAGCTGGGCGTTGCAGGGCGACTTGCTGCGCGCAACCCGCCGTCAATGCCCTTCCTTGACCATGTTAATCGAATACTTGGGGATCTCCACCACCAGGTCCTGGTCGCCGACCAGGGCCTGGCAGGACAGGCGCGAGGTGGGCTCCAGGCCCCAGGCCTTGTCCAACAGGTCCTCCTCCATCTCGGTCGCCTCCGACAGGCTGTCGTAGCCTTCGCGCAGGATCACGTGACAGGTCGTGCAGGCGCAGGACTTCTCGCAGGCGTGTTCGATCTCGATGCCGTGATCGAGCAGGGTGTCGCAGATCGAGACACCTTTCTGGGCATCGAGGACGGCGCCATCCGGGCAGAGTTCTTCGTGGGGCAGGACGATCAGTTGAGGCATGCTGCGATACGGGTCGGTTGTTGTCGTTGGCTGGGCAGGGCGGCCAGTACGCCATCCCAGAACTGGATGCGCGCCTCGATCGCTCGCCGGGCGGCCTGCTCGGCCTCGGCGATCCTGACCGGATCACCGGCGCAGAGCCCATCGAGCAGACGAATGGACAGCGGCGCGTGGAAGTCCTCGTCCAGATGGATATGGCGCTTGAGGTAGTAGTGGAAGGTGGGCGCATCCTGCTCGCTCACCGCCATGCGGGCGAGAAAGGCGCGGAACATGTTGGGGATGACGTGCTCGCGGCCGAGGGCCAGGGCGGCGGCTGCGGCATGGGGCCTGCCACTGTCGATGAAGCCGAAGGTCACGCGCGTGAAGGCGAGCGAGGGCTCGGGCACGAGGCCGGATTGCAGCGCGGCCTCCAGACCTCGATCGCGCACCAGTTCGACGAAGCGGGCGGGGCGCTCGGCGTCGGCGCCGATCTCGCGCATGGCGCCCAGATAGAGCTGGAAATGACTGGCGAACTCGCCCGGCTGGCCTGGGGCGGCGGCGTCGGTCTCCTCCTCCAGGACCAGCTCGTTGATGAAACGCTGCACCGACGGGTCCTGTCCTGGCGTCCAGGGCCAACGCGCCGGGGCCACGGTGTGTTGCAGGTATTTGATGAGCGACATGAAATCCCACACCGAATGGACATGGTGCGCCATGAACACGCGCAGGTCGGCCAGGGTCTGCACGGCGGCATAGATGGGATGGCCGTCCAGCCGCTGGCGCAGTTCGGCGACCACGGCAGGATTGAAGCGCTCAGACATCGATTTCCTCCAGACGATGGCCTCTGAGGGCCCGCTTGACGCTGGCATCCATGCGGCGGGCGGCAAACTCCACCGTGCCTTTGTTCAGCGCGTCGGTGGCCCGCTTGACGGCTTGCAGATCGTCGCCGGCGAGCGCCATCTCCAGGGCTTGCAGCAGGGACTCGATGGCGGCGCGTTCCTCGGCGGTCAACAGGTTATCGCCATCCTCGGCCAGGGCGTTGCGGGTGGCCTCGGCCAGACGCCGGCCGTCCACCTTGGCCTCGGCCAGGTTGCGGGCGGCCATGTCGTCCTGGGCATGGGCATAGGAATCCTGCAGCATGCGCGCGACCTCGTCGTCCGTGAGACCGTAAGAAGGCTTGACCTCGACGTGCGACTCGACGCCGGTGCTCATCTCGCGCGCGGTGACGGACAGCAGGCCATCGGCGTCCACCTGGAAGGTCACGCGGATGCGCGCGGCGCCGGCCACCATGGGCGGGATGCCCCGCAGCTCGAAGCGGGCAAGCGAGCGGCAGTCGGCCACCAGCTCGCGTTCACCCTGCACGACGTGAATGGCCATGGCGCTCTGGCCGTCTTTGTAGGTGGTGAATTCCTGGGCACGCGCGAGCGGGATGGTCGAGTTGCGCGGGATGATCTTCTCGGTGAGCCCCCCCATGGTCTCGATGCCCAGCGACAGCGGCACGACGTCGAGCAGCAGCCAGTCGTCCTGCCCCTTGTTGCCGGCGAGCACGTTGGCCTGCATGGCCGCGCCCAGGGCGACCACCTTGTCCGGGTCGAGGTTGGTCAACGGCGTCTGGCCGAAGAACTCGCCCACGGCAGCCTGGATGCGGGGGATGCGGGTGGAGCCGCCCACCATCACCACCCCCTTCACGTCGTCGGGCCTGAGACCGGCATCGCGCAACGCCTTGCGGCAGGGCAGCAGGGTCTTGGCGACAAGGCTCTCGGTCATGTCGTTGAAGGCCTGTTCGGTGAGCGCCAGATCGATCAGTTCGCCGCCGGAGAGCACTGCGGTGATGCGCACCTCCGGGTGTTCGGTCAGGGCCTCCTTGGCCTCCCGCGCCTTGCCCATGAGCAGGGCCTTGTCGTGATCGCCAATCGCATGCAGACCCGATTTTTCCAGCATCCAGCAGTAGATGCGCCGGTCGAAGTCGTCGCCGCCAAGGGCGGAGTCGCCGTTGGTGGCCATGACCTCGAACACCCCCTTGGTGAGCCTGAGGATGGAGATGTCGAAGGTGCCGCCGCCCAGGTCGTAGACCGCGTAGATGCCCTCGGCGGCGTTGTCCAGGCCGTAGGCGATGGCCGCCGCGGTCGGTTCGTTGAGCAGACGCAGCACGTTGAGCCCCGCCAGTCGTGCGGCGTCCTTGGTGGCCTGGCGCTGGGCGTCGTCGAAATAGGCCGGCACGGTGATCACCGCGCCGATCAACTCACCGCCCAGGGCGGCCTCGGCGCGCGCCTTGAGCACCTTCAGGATCTCGGCGGACACCTCGACCGGGCTCTTCACGCCGGCTACGGTCTTGATCTGCACCATCCCCGGCGCATCGACGAACTGGTAGGGCAGGGTCGTCGCGTCCGGCAGGTCCTTGAGCCCCCGCCCCATGAAGCGCTTGACCGAGACGATGGTGTTGTGCGGATCGCGGCTCGCCTGGGTCTGAGCCTCATAGCCGACCACCGTGCTGCCGTCCCTGTGGTAGCGCACCACCGAGGGCAGCAACGGTCGGCCGTGCTCGTCGTTGAGCACGACGGCGATACCGTTGCGCACCGTGGCAACCAGGGAATTGGTGGTTCCCAGGTCGATACCCACCGCGAGCCTGTGTTCATGGGGCGCGGTGGAGAGGCCGGGTTCGGCGATCTGGAGCAAAGCCATGTCGTATCTTGTCCTGGGTCGGGTTAGGTGTCGTCGGCCTGCGGGCCGACAAGTCGGGCTCAAGCCCGACCTACGGTGTGTCGAGCTCCTCCATGGCCTGATCGATCTCCAGCCGCAGCTTGTCCATGAAGCGGTACTTGCGCAGCACTTCCGCCGCCTGGACATAATCTTGGCGCTCGTCGAGCAGTTCGGCCAGCTGCCGCTCCAGCCGCTCGGCCTGGGCACGCGTGTCGGACTCCATGCGCTGCAGGGCCGCGAAATCCTTTGCCGTCCTGGCCTCTTCAAGGCGCTCGCGCCATTCCATCTGCTGCACCAGGAAATCCGCCGGCATGGCGGTATTGCGCGCATCCATGGCGTGCACCCCCTGCAGCTCCAGCAGATAGCGGGCCCGTTCGAAGGGCTGGCGCAAGGTCTGATAGGCCTCGTTGACGCGCGCGGTCCACTGCATCGCCAGCCGCTGCTCGGCCTCGCCCGCATGCGCGAAGCGATCGGGGTGGATCTCGGCCTGGATGTCCCGGTAGGCGCGTTCGAGCGACTCCCGGCTCAGTGCGAAGGCGGGCGACAGGCCGAACAGCTCGAAGTGGTTGCGGTTGAAATCAAGCACGGGGACGAGTTGCGAGGGGTCAGCCGCGAGGAGGAATTCCCAACGCCAGCACCCTCAGCCATGTCATACGTTGAAGCTTTCGCCACAGCCGCACTGCGATTTCACGTTGGGGTTGTTGAACTTGAAGCCCTCGTTCAGACCCTCGCGCACGAAGTCGAGCTCGGTGCCGTTCAGATACGCCAGGCTCTTGGGGTCCACGTAGACATTGACGCCATGGCAGACGAACCTGACGTCCTGCGGGTCCTCCACGTCGGCAAACTCCAGCTTGTAGGCCATGCCCGAGCAACCCGAGGTACGCACCCCCAGTTTGATGCCCAACCCCTTGCCACGCTTGGCCAGGAAGTTTCTGATGTGGTTGGCGGCCCGTTCCGAGAGGCTGATGCGGGCACCCGCGAGACCCGCGGCGTCCAGACTGAGGTTCTTGATCTCTACGCCCTCAGGCGCGGCACAGGTATCGGCACCCATTTCAGCGCTCCTTCGGCGGGTTGCAGGCCGTGTATTCCTCGCCGCCCAGACCGTGTTTCTGCTTGTAGTCCGCCACGGCAGCCTTGATGGCATCCTCGGCCAGGATGGAGCAATGGATCTTGACCGGTGGCAGGGCCAGCTCCTCGGCGATCTGGGTGTTCTTGATGGTCATGGCCTCGTCCAGGGATTTACCCTTCACCCACTCGGTGACGAGCGAGGATGAGGCGATGGCGGAACCGCAGCCGTAGGTCTTGAAGCGGGCGTCCTCGATGATGCCCTGCTCATTCACCTTGATCTGCAGCTTCATCACGTCACCGCATGCCGGCGCGCCCACCATGCCGGTGCCGACCCCTGCGTCGGACTTGTCGAAGGAGCCGACGTTGCGGGGGTTTTCGTAGTGGTCGAGTACTTTTTCGCTGTAAGACATGTTGCGCTCCTATCGTCGCGAGGGATGGGGGATGAGCGATGGGGGATGAGGATTTCTCCTGTCACCCACTACCCATATCCGATGTTCAATGTGCCGCCCACTGCACGGTATTCAAGTCGATGCCCTCCTTGTACATCTCCCACAGCGGGGACATCTCGCGCAGCTTGCCGATCTTCTCGTGCAGGAGCTTGACCGCGTAGTCGATCTCTTCCTCGGTGGTGAAGCGCCCGATGGAGAAGCGGATGGAGCTGTGCGCCAGCTCGTCGTTGCGGCCCAGGGCCTTCAGCACGTAGGAGGGCTCCAGGCTGGCCGAGGTGCAGGCCGAACCGGAAGAGACCGCCAGGTCCTTGATGGCCATGATCAGGGATTCGCCCTCGACATAGTTGAAGCTGACATTGAGGTTGCCGGCCACCCGGTTGTCCAGGTCGCCGTTGACGTGCACCTCCTCGATGTCCATGAGGCCCTTGAGCAGCTTGTCGCGCAACATGCGCACCCGCTCGGTCTCGGTGTGCATCTCCTCGCGGGCGATGCGGAAGGCCTCGCCCATGCCGACGATCTGGTGCGTGGCGAGCGTCCCGGAGCGCATACCGCGCTCGTGCCCGCCGCCGTGCATCTGCGCCTCCAGACGCACACGCGGCTTGCGCCGCACATAGAGCGCTCCGATGCCCTTGGGTCCGTAGGTCTTGTGCGCCGAGAAGCTCATCAGGTCCACCTTCAGCCGGGCGAGGTCTATGTCCACCTTGCCCGTGGCCTGGGCGGCGTCGACGTGGAACAGCACGCCCTTCTCGCGACAGATCCCGCCCAAGGTGGGGATGTCCTGGATGACGCCGATCTCGTTGTTGACGAACATCACCGAGGCCAGCACCGTGTCGGGCCGGATGGCTGCCCTGAACTCGTCCAGATCGACCAGTCCGTTGTCCTTGACGCCCAGGTAGGTCACCTCGAAGCCCTGACGCTCGAGCTCGCGGCAGGTGTCCAGTACCGCCTTGTGCTCGGTCTTGACGGTGATCAGGTGCCTGCCTTTGCCTTTGTAGAAGTGGGCCGCACCCTTGATGGCCAGATTGTTCGATTCCGTCGCGCCGGAGGTCCAGACGATCTCCTTGGGGTCGGCGTTGACCAAGGCGGCGACCTGCTCACGCGCGGCCTCGACTGCCTTTTCCGCCTCCCAGCCGAAGCTGTGCGAGCGCGAGGCCGGGTTGCCGAACTTCTCGGTGAGGTAGGGAATCATTTTCTCCGCCACGCGCGGATCGACCGGGGTGGTGGCGGAGTAATCCAGATAGATCGGGGTCTTGACCATATCGCTTGGCTCCTTGACTGGACACGTTTCAGCCGTTGACCACGGCCTTGAGTTCGGCCGTGCCCAGCACACGGCGCTCGTCTTTTCTGCTACCGGCCTCGGCCTGCTTGCTCAGTTGCGTCTCCACCAGGCTGGCGAGATCGACGCCCTCCAGATAGCGGTAGATGTGCTCATTGAGGTTGATCCACAGTTCGTGCGTCATGCACTCGTGGCCGTCGTGACAGTTGCCCAGGCCACCGCACTGGGTCGCGTCGATGGGCTCGTCCACGGCGCGGATGATGTCCGCCACCGAGATCTCCACCATCGGCCGCGCCATGGTGTAGCCGCCGCCGGGGCCGCGCACGCTGTCGACGATGCCGTGCCGGCGCAGGCGTCCGAACAACTGTTCCAGATAGGACAGCGAGATCTTCTGTCGCTCGCTGATGCCCGCCAGGGTCACAGGACCGCGCTGTTGGCGCATGCCCAGGTCGATCATCGCCGTCACCGCAAAACGTCCTTTGGTCGTCAGCCGCATGATGCACTCCTCTCAATCAGATGCCGCGTACTCTACTAAACCCTATTAATTTAGTCAACTATTGTGCCCGGTGTGACATTCAGTCCACGATTTTGTTCAGATAATCGGGATCGAAATGATCCTGCTGACGTTCGGACTCATCCACGCGCCCGCCCAAGCGCCTGAGTTCGGCAAGGATCAGCTCCAGGCGGTGGTCGGTGCTGACGGAGTGATCGATCAGTCCGTGGATGGCCTTGACGATGGGATCGTTCATGTCGGTGCTCACCGCGTAGGCGGAGAAGCCAAGTCTCTTGGCGGCCTGCTCGCGCGCATCGTCGCGATTCCTGTCGTCGAGGATGCGCGCGGGAATGCCCACCGCAGTGGCGCCCGGCGGCACGTCCTTGACCACCACCGCGTTGGAACCGATCTTGGCGCCGGCGCCGATGGTGATGGGGCCCAGCACCTTGGCGCCGGCGCCGATGATCACCCCCGGCTCGAGGGTGGGATGGCGCTTGCCCTTCTGCCAGGAGGTGCCACCCAGGGTGACGCCGTGATAGAGCGTGCAGTCATCCCCCAGTTCGGCCGTCTCGCCGATCACCACCCCCATGCCGTGATCGATGAACACACGGCGGCCGATCCTGGCGCCGGGATGGATCTCGATGCCGGTAAACCAGCGCGCCAGGGTGGAGGACAAGCGCGCCAGCCATTTCAGGTTCCAGTTCCATAACCGATGCGACAGCCGGTGCCAGAGCACGGCATGCACGCCGGGATAGGTCGTGAGCACCTCGAAGAAGGTGCGCGCGGCCGGGTCCCGTTCGAACACGACGCCGATGTCTTCGCGCAGGTGGCGGAACATTGGAATATGACGATGCGATGATCTGGAATATCGGCCTTGTAGTATGGGATTCCCGACTAAACGAGTCAAATTTGACGCGATGCCTTGCGGGCAGCCTTGAGAATGCCGCGCCAGATCGCCACCTCTTCTTTCTCCAGGCCGGCACGTGCGAAAAAGCGTCGCAGTCGGGGAATGAGCCGTTTCGGATGCGCCGGGTCCAGAAAGCCGATCTCCACCAGCGTGCGTTCCAGCTCCCCGAGCAGTGACGCGATCTCCTCGTGCCGGGCGGCGTCGAAAGCCGGCAGGGGGATCACCGCATCCGCCAGCGTGCAGCGCAGCTCATAGGCGAGCACCTGCACCGCCGCAGCCAGGTTCAGCGACATGTAGTCCGGGTTTGCCGGAATGTTGATGAGCCAGCGGCATTGCATCAGTTGCTCGTTGGACAGCCCGTAGGTCTCGGAACCGAAGACCACGGCCACCGGCGCGGAGGTAGCCTGCGACAGCAGCAGCGGGGCGGCCTGCCGCGGTGTGTAGGCAGCGTGGGGCAGGTCGCGTCGTCGGGCGGTGCAGGCCGCCGAGAGCGCGGTCCCCTCCAGGGCCTCGGCCAGGGTTCGGCATGACACGGCCGCCTCCAGCACATCGAGTGCGCCGGAGGCACGCGCCCGCGCCTCGTCGTCGACGGCGCAAAGGGGGTCCACCAGATACAGCCGGCCGAGCCCCATGGTCTTCATGGCCCGTGCCGCCGCGCCCAGGTTTCCAGGGTGACTGGTCTGCACCAGCACGACCCGGAGATTGTCGAGAGGCGCGGCGGGGTTCACGGTAGAATCCTGATCAGTCAAGTCGTCACGCTCTTTGTCAACATCATGCACCCCATGCTCAACACGGCGGTCAAGGCCGCCCGCCGCGCCGGCGCCATCATCAACCGCGCCAGCCTGGACCTCGACCTGCTCACCGTGCGCTCGAAACGGGAGAACGATTTCGTCAGCGAGGTCGACCATGCCGCCGAACAGGCCATCATCGACACCCTGCTCGCCGCCTATCCCAAGCATTCGATTCTAGCCGAGGAGTCGGGCGCCACCGGCGAATCGGAATACCAGTGGGTGATCGACCCGCTCGATGGCACCACCAACTTTCTGCACGGTTTCCCGCAGTACGCCATCTCCATTGCCCTGCTGCACCGCGGCCAGCTCACCCATGGCGTGATCTACGACCCGACGCGCAACGAGCTGTTCACAGCCAGCCGCGGGCGTGGCGCCTTCCTCAACGACCGGCGCATCCGTGTCTCGAAGCGGGACAAGCTAAAATCCGCCCTCATCGGCACCGGGTTCCCCTTCCGCGACTTCACCCACCTGGACGCCTACCTCGGCATGTTCCGCGACCTGGTGCAGCAGACAGCCGGGCTGCGCCGGCCCGGTTCCGCCGCCCTGGACCTGGCCTGGGTGGCCGCCGGACGCACCGACGGCTTCTTCGAGCTTGGGCTCAACACCTGGGACATCGCCGCCGGCTGCCTGCTGATCCTGGAGGCGGGCGGGCTGGTGGGCGACCTGGAGGGCGGTGAAGCTTATCTGCACTCCGGCCATGTGGTGGCCGGCACCCCCAAGGTCTTCGCCCAACTGCTGCATGCCCTGGCACCCCACCTGACACCGGCGCTGAAATCTGCCTGACAGCGGGAACCAAAGGGGCGCACCCTACTCAACACTCAGACAACCATCCGCTCGATCACCCGCCCTGCCGCGCCTGGGGATAGAATCGAGACCCTCATTCACCCTCAGAGTCAACACTACATGCTCAACGCTCTTTTCGATCTCCCCTGGTGGGGTTATGTCCTGGTCACCCTGGCGCTGACCCACGTGACCATCGCCGGTGTCACCATCTTCCTGCATCGTGCCCAGGCGCATCGTGCGCTGGACCTGCACCCCCTCGTCAGTCACTTCTTCCGTTTCTGGCTCTGGCTCACCACCGGCATGGTCACCCGGCAGTGGGTGGCCATCCACCGCAAGCACCATGCCCGGTGTGAAACGCCGGAAGATCCCCACAGCCCCCAGGTGCTGGGCCTGAGCAAGGTCCTCTGGCAGGGCGCGGAACTGTACAAGGCGGCCGCCCGCAACCAGGACACCCTCGAGCGCTACGGCCACGGCACCCCGGACGACTGGCTGGAGCGCAAGCTCTACACACCACACAACTTCCTCGGCATCGTGCTCATGCTGGTCCTGGACGTGGTCCTGTTCGGCCCCATCGGCATCACCGTCTGGGCGGTGCAGATGCTCTGGATCCCCTTCTTCGCCGCCGGCGTCATCAACGGCGTCGGCCACTACTGGGGTTATCGCAACTATGCCTGCGAGGATGCCAGCACCAACATCCTGCCCTGGGGCATCCTGATCGGCGGCGAGGAGCTGCACAACAACCATCACGCCTACGGCAGCTCGGCCAAGCTCTCCTCCCGCTGGTACGAGTTCGACATCGGCTGGCTGTACATCCGCCTGCTGGAGATCCTGGGCCTGGCGCGGGTGAAGAAGGTGGCCCCCCGCGTGCACTGGGGTGAGATCAAGCATTTCCCTGACGCGGAGCTGCTCGCCGTCATCGTCACCCATCGTTACGACGTGCTGACCCGCTACACCCGCTCCATGAAATCCGTCTACGGCAGCGAGCTGAAGAAGCTCAGGGGGCGTCTGCCCGACCTGTCCGGCGTCAGCCTGCGCCAGGTACGCCGCTGGCTCAATCTGGACAGCAAGGCCCTGGGCGAGGTGGAACGCGGCAAGCTGATGACTATCCTCGCCAGCAGCCCGCAGTTGCGGACGGTCTACCAGATGCGCCAGGAATTGACGGCGCTTTGGGGCCGGTCCACCGCCTCGCGCGAGCAACTGTTGAACCAGCTGCGCGACTGGTGCCAGCGCGCCGAACAAAGCGGTATCGAGGCGCTCTCCCAGTTCTCGCTCAAGCTGCGCAGCTATGCCTGAGCTTGTGATACCTATCCACGCTCTGCTAGCATCGAACCCATGAACCGCGATCGCTTCTTCCGATTCGGCCTTTTCCCCCCCCTGGCGGGCGGAAGGCGCTGACGCACGGACGAGGCTCAGTCACCGACGAACCGCCAGCACGCCTGGCGGTTTTTTTTTCAGGAACCAGGAGTCACACCATGCCGGGATACCGCACCGACGACACACGCATCGAACAGGGCGACGAACTGCTGGCGCCGATGCAGATCATGCGCGAACACAAGGCCAGCGAGCGGGCGCTGAAGACCACCTACCAGGCCCGCAGTCACATCCATGACATCCTGCGCGGCGCCGACGACCGGCTGCTGGTGGTGGTGGGGCCCTGCTCCATCCACGACCCGGCGGCGGCCATCGACTATGCCAACAAGCTCAAGCAGCTGGCCGACGAGCTCACCCATGACCTGGTCATCGTCATGCGCGTGTATTTCGAGAAACCGCGCACCACCGTGGGCTGGAAGGGGCTGATCAACGACCCGCACCTCGACGAGAGCTTCGACATCAACGAGGGCCTGCGCCTGGCGCGCAAGCTGCTGCTCGACATCAACGAGCTGGGCCTGCCCTGCGGGACCGAGTTCCTCGACCTGATCTCGCCCCAGTACATCGCCGACCTCATCGCCTGGGGGGCCATCGGCGCGCGCACCACGGAGAGCCAGTCTCATCGCCAGCTGGCATCGGGCCTGTCCTGTCCGGTGGGCTTCAAGAACGGCACCGACGGCAACCTGAAGATCGCCGTGGACGCGATCAAGGCGGCCGCGGCCCGACACCACTTCATCTCCATCACCAAGTCCGGCCACGTGGCAGTGTTCAAGACCGCCGGCAATGAGGATTGCCACGTCATCCTGCGCGGCGGCAGGACCCCCAACTACGACGCCCAGAGCGTCAATGCCGCCTGTGGCGAGCTGGCCGCAGCAGGCTTGAGGCAGCAGGTGATGATCGATTTCTCGCACGCCAATTCCAGCAAACAATACGAGCGCCAGGCGGAGGTGGGCCAGGACGTCGCGGGCCAGATCGCCGCCGGCGACACGCGCATCATCGGTGTGATGATGGAAAGCCACCTCCACCCCGGCCGCCAGGACCTGTGTCCGGGCACGCCGCTGGCCTATGGCGTCTCCATCACCGACGCCTGTCTGGGCTGGGCGGATACCGAGCCGCTGTTGCGCCGGCTGGCCGAGGCCGTGCGCGCCCGCCGGGTGGCCGAGGAAGACGAGGACCAGTAGGTTTCGGGTAGCAGAGGTCAGGCATCAGGCATCAGCCAATTCAGGCCTCGTCGGCACTGGGTCCTGAAGCTTGCCGGTGCCCCGCATGTCCATGCGCCAACCTGTTAGAATGCGGCGTGGCGGGTCTCCCCGCATGGCTACGTTGTGAACCTGGTCAGGTCCGGAAGGAAGCAGCCACAGCAGCCGATGCCAGTGCCGGGGGTCAGGCTCGCCACCCGATTTTCGTGAGTCGTGAGAGGTAAGACGTGCAGTGAAAACCGCTTAGTCTTTCCCCCTCGCCCCTTGCCCCTCGCCCTTCACCTGCACATGAGTCATCTGGTCCTCGCCCGCAAATGGCGCCCGCGCACCTTCGCCGAGATGGTGGGGCAGGAGCACGTTGTGCGGGCGCTGTCCAACGCCCTGACCCAGGGACGGCTGCACCATGCCTACCTGCTCACCGGCACCCGCGGGGTGGGCAAGACCACGCTGGCGCGCATCCTGGCCAAGTGCCTGAACTGCGAGACCGGCCTCACCGCCATGCCCTGCGGCGCCTGTCCTGCCTGCCAGGGCATCGAGGCCGGCCGCTTCGTGGACCTGATCGAGATCGATGCCGCGTCCTACACCGGCGTGGACAACATGCGCGAGGTGTTGGAGAACGCCCAGTACGCGCCGACCGCCGGACGGTACAAGGTGTACATCATCGACGAGGTGCACATGCTCTCCAAGAGCGCCTTCAACGCCATGCTGAAGACGCTGGAGGAGCCCCCTGCGCATGTGGTGTTCGTGCTCGCCACCACCGACCCGCAGAAGGTGCCGGTCACCGTGCTCTCGCGCTGTCTGCAGTTCAACCTCAAGCAGCTGCCGGCCGCCCGCGTGGCGGAGCACCTCAAACACGTCCTGGAAGCGGAAGGGGTGCCCTTCGAGGCCGGGGCCCTCGACCTGCTGGCGCGCGCCGCCGCCGGCAGCATGCGCGACGCCCTCTCGCTCACCGATCAGGCCATTGCCTATGGCGGCGGGCGGGTCACGGAGGCAGAGACCGGCACCATGCTGGGGGTGATCGATCAGGCCTATCTCTACCCCCTGCTGGAGGCGCTCGCCGACAACGACGGCCCGCGCCTGATGCAGGAGGCGGCGCGCATCGACGAGCGCAGCCTGTCCTTCGACGCGGCGCTGCAGGATCTCGCCACCCTCCTCTACCAGTTGAGTCTGGCCCAGACCGTGCCCGAGGCCGTCGCCGCCGGCACGCCCGAACGCGACCGGCTATTCGCGCTGGCCCACCGGCTGGACACGGAGACGGTGCAGCTCTACTACCAGATCGCCACCCTCGGCAGGCGCGACCTTGAATGGGCGCCGGACGAGTTCGCCGGTTTTTCAATGACCCTGCTGCGCATGCTGGCCTTCGCACCGGAGGTGAGGGATCAGTCCACAGGAGACAGGAATCTGGAACCGGCAAGCAGGAGTGCCCCCCTCCCCGCAACCGCACCCGTCAGCCCTACACCCGTGGCAGACGCCCCCGCAAGGCAGGAGGCGGCCGGCGAACTGGACTGGATCGTCCTGACCAACCGGCTCACCGGCGGGGTCAAGCAGCTGGCCTCGCACTGCACCGTGCTTGAGCAGACCACCGGGTTGCTGCGCCTGCGCCTGCCCGAAACGCAGAAACCCCTGTTGGAGACCTTTGGTGACAAGTTGCGCGCCGCCTTGGGCGACAGACTGGGCGAGCGGATGCGCATCGAATTCGAATTCGGCGACACTGCCGGCGCGGCGCCCGCGCAAGTGGCCGCAAGGGAGCAGGCCAGGCGGCTGGCCGACGCGCAAGCGGCCATCGAGGCCGACCCCTTCGTACAAACGGTGCTCAGACAATTCGACGCAAAGGTCACGCAGATCAAGCCCATCTGACCCGCCGGACTTGATTCCCCATGCACGGGGGGATTAAATCCGACAGGGATATCGTAAAGGAAGACATCATGATCAAAGGCGGAATCGGCAACCTGATGAAACAGGCCCAGCTCATGCAGGAAAACCTGCAGAAGGCCCAGAACAAGATCGCGGAGATGGAGGTGGAAGGTGCCTCCGGTGCCGGCATGGTGAAGGTGATCATGACCGGCAAGCACGACGTCAGGCGGGTGACCATCGACCCCGCCCTGATGGGAGACGACAAGGAGATGCTGGAGGACCTCATCGCCGCGGCGGTCAACGACGCGGTGCGCAAGGTGGAGAACGCCACTCAGGAGATGATGGCCGGCGTGACCGCCGGCATGCCCCTGCCGCCGGGAATGAAGTTTCCCTTCTAACGGACATGGCCAAAGCCACCCCAGAGGATGAAAGCGGCCATGTCCGTTCCCTCACCCCCAGCCCCTCCGGCCCTCTCTCCCGGCCTCTCTCCCCCAGGGAGAGAGGTGGGTCGAGTCTCCCCTCCCCCTCGGGGGGGAGGGGTCGGGGGTGAGGGATGGGGAGGGGCGCTTCGTGAGCCGGCTGCGCCGACTTTCACGCTAAAGCTGAAATGGGTGATGCGGGATGGGTGAACGGCGCCCCCGGCTCGGGAAAGGCTTCCGGGCCGCCCCCTGCGGGGGCCAGGCCGTTCTTGGGGCGGCCCGGCGAACGACTTGAGAGGCGACAAGGCATCCCCCCTTCCCCACCCCTCATTCCCCCTTCCCCACCCCCCTTCCCAGCATGCATCCTCCCGCCCTCGCCGCCCTCATCGACGCCCTGCACACCCTGCCGGGTTTGGGGCCGAAATCCGCCGCCCGCATCGCCTACCACCTGCTGCAGCGCGACCGGCCGGCGGCGAGCCGGCTGGCCGGGAGCCTGACGGCGGCCCTGGAGCGTCTGCGCCCCTGCGAGCGCTGCAACAACTTCAGCGAAACGCCGGTGTGTGACCTGTGCGCCAATGCACGTCGCGACCCGCGGCAGTTGTGCGTGGTGGAGATGCCGGTGGATCTCAACCGCTTCGAGGAGACGCACGCCTATTCCGGCCTTTATTTCGTACTCATGGGCCACCTCTCGCCCCTGGACGGCATCGGGCCGCGTCAGATCGGCCTGGAGCGGCTGCTCACGCGCGCCTGTGACGGCGTGACCGAGGAAGTGATCCTGGCCACCAACTTCACCGTCGAGGGCGAGGCCACGGCCCATTACGCCGCCGAGCTGCTCAAGGCGCGCGGCCTCAGGGTCACGCGCATGGCGCGTGGCGTGCCGGCCGGCGGAGAGCTGGAATACGTCGATGGCCTGACCATCGCCCAGGCCTATCTGGATCGCAGACCAGTATGAGCACCCTACCTGCTGGCGATGCCAAACAGCCTCAGGCTCTGGACTCCCGGAGCTTGCTGGAGCAGTTGTCCACGGCCCAGGACTTTCCCGCCTTCTCCCATGTCGTCGCCCAGGTCAACAGCATCGCCTCCGCCGAGGACAGCCACGCCGAGCAGCTCACCGATGCCATCCTTAAGGATGTGGCCCTGACCAACAAGCTGCTGCGGCTGGTGAACTCGGCCCAGTTCGGCTTCTTCGGCCATCAGCCGATCGGCACGATCTCGCGCGCCGTGATCATCCTGGGCTACGACACGGTGCGCGACGCCGCCCTGTCGCTGATGCTATTCGAGCACCTGCAAAACCACGCCCAGGCCCAGGAGCTGAAGGCCGAGACCATCGACAGCTTCTACTGCGGCATCCTCGGCCGGCTGCTGGCGCGCAAGCTGGGCTACCGGGATACGGAGGAGGTGTTCATCTGCGCCCTGTTCCGCAACCTGGGCAAGCTCATGGCGCGGCTGCACTTCTTCGAGGCCACCAAACAGGTGAGTGCCCTTGTGCGGGAGCAGGGCCTGAGCGAGGACACCGCTGCCAGAAGGGTGCTGGGCATGAGCTATGACGAAATCGGCCAGGCCGTGGGCCGGCACTGGAAGCTGCCAGCGAGCATCCTGGAAGGCATGAGCCCGCTGCCCGACGCTCCGGTGAAGCCCTCGGCGGACCGGCATCAGGTCCTCGCCAATCTGTCCCTGCAACTGTATGAGGCGGTGAAGAGCAGCCCGAGGGAGGACATCGGCAGGGCCGTCACCGAGATCGCCCGGCGCTACGAGAAATGCGTCAACCTGCCCGGCCCGCTGTTGGTGGAGGCGATCTACCAGGCCAGCGAGGTGGCTGAAAAGGAGGTCGCCATGCTGCAGACCGATGCCCGCCAGAGCCCGATGCTACGTCAATTGCTGGATCGCCGGCCGGCGGCGGCGCCAGCCGCAGAGTCAGAGCCCGGCGTCGAGCCGTCCGCCAGCCCGCCGCCGGCCGGCGACCCCAACGCCGTCCTCATCGACGGCCTGCAGGAACTGACCAACCTGCTGCTGGAGCACGCCCACCCCAAGGTCATGCTCCAGGTCGGCGCCGAACTGCTGTTCCGTACCGGCAGTTTCGACAATGTCATCATCTGCACCGTGGACCCGGGCAACCAGTTCCTCGCTGCCCGCATCGGTCATGGCGCCGACTGGGCCAGGCTGCGCACCGGCTTTCGCGTACCCCTGGCCTTCAACCCCGACGTCTTCCACGCCGCCATCTCCAAGGCGGCGGACATCCTCATCAGCGACACCGGTGCGGACAACATCCGCAGCCGCATCCCAGACTGGTACCGGCGCCTGGTCGGCGCGAAGTCCTTCCTGCTGCTGCCCATCACCGTAGGCAACCGCTGCGTCGCCCTGATCTATGCCGACCGGCGCGAAGCCCCCCTGCAACTGCCCCCGCAAACCCTGGGCCTGGTCAAGTCCCTGCGCAACCAGATCACCATCGCCATGCGCACGCCGGGCCGCAACTGAACGGAGCCTGTCCTTGGATCTGACCCCCCTCACCGCCATCTCCCCCCTCGATGGCCGCTACCGCCGCAGCGGCGAGAGCCTGGCCCCCTATTTCAGCGAATACGGCCTGATCCGCTACCGGGTCCATGTCGAGATCGGGTGGCTGAAGGCCCTCGCTGCTGAGCCGGCCATCGCCGAAGTCCCGCCCTTCTCCGCCGCGAGCCTGGCCGAGCTTGACAGCCTGGCCGCGGGTTTCACCGTGGCCGATGCACAGCGGGTGAAGGAGATCGAGCGGAACACCAACCACGACGTCAAGGCGGTGGAATACTTCCTCAAGGAACGCCTGGCCGGCAATGCCGAGGTGATGCGGGTGAAGGAATTCATCCACTTCGCCTGCACCTCCGAGGACATCAACAACCTCGCCCACGGCCTCATGCTGCGCGATGCCCGCTCCGAGGTCCTGCTGCCGGCCCTGTCCGAGGTGCGGGACCGACTGGCCGAGCTGGCCGTCGAGCTGGCGGATCTGCCCATGCTCGCACGCACCCACGGCCAGCCGGCCACCCCCACCACCCTGGGCAAGGAGCTGGCCAACGTCGTCTATCGTCTCGACCGCGCGCGCGCCCGACTCGCCGGCGTCGAGATCCTGGGCAAGATCAACGGTGCGGTCGGCAACTACAATGCGCATCTCGCCGCCTATCCGGAAGTGGACTGGGAGGGATTGGCCCGTCGCTTCGTCGAAGACCTGGGTCTCGTCTTCAACCCCTACACCATCCAGATCGAGCCGCACGACTACATGGCCGAGCTCTTCGACGCCTGTGCCCGCGTCAACAGCGTGCTCCTAGACCTGGATCGGGACGTATGGACCTACATCTCGCTCGGTTACTTCAAGCAGAAGGTCAAGGAAGGCGAGGTGGGCTCCTCCACCATGCCGCACAAGGTCAACCCCATCGATTTCGAGAACTCGGAGGGCAATCTGGGGCTCGCCAACGCCCTGCTGCGCCACCTCGCCGACAAGCTGCCGGTCTCGCGCCTGCAGCGCGACCTGACCGACTCCACGGTGCTGCGGAACATGGGCACCGCCCTCGGCCATGCCCTGATCGGCTATCAGAGTTGCCTCCGGGGCCTGAACAAGCTGGAGGCCCACCCCGCCCAGCTCGCCGCCGACCTGGACGCCAACTGGGAGGTGCTGGCCGAACCCATCCAGACCGTGATGCGCCGCTATGGCGTGGAAAACCCCTACGAGCAACTGAAGGCCCTGACCCGCGGCAAGGCCGGCATCAGCCGTGAGGCGCTGGCGGGATACATCGCGCAACTGCCCATCCCCGAGGCGGCCAGGCAGCGCCTGCTGGCCATGACACCGGCGACCTACACGGGCAAGGCGGCGGAACTGGCGCGGAGGGTGGGGGGCAAAGGCTGATGCCCAAGCTCGACTTGAAACCGCATCCGTCAGCCCCATTCTGGATATCGATATCCACTCTCACAAAGCGACATGGGACAGTATTCATTCGACGTCGGACGTAACGATTTCCAACAGGTGGTCATCGAGGGGTCCAGGAAGGTCCCCGTAGTGGTGGACTTCTGGGCCGAGTGGTGCGGGCCGTGCCGCATGCTCAAACCCATCCTGGAGAAACTGGCCGACGAGTATGGCGGCAAATTCATCCTCGCCAAGGTCAACGCCGACCACAACCAGGAGCTCGCGGCCCAGTTCGGGGTGCGCGGCATCCCCAGCGTCAAGGCGGTGGTCAACGGCCAGATCGTGGACGAATTTTCCGGGGCGATCCCGGAAGCTGCGGTGCGGCAATTCCTCGAGCGCATCATCCCCTCGCCGGCGGAAGAACTGCGCCTCAAGGCGGCCGACCTCAGGGCCGCCGGGGACACGGCCGGCGCCCTCCAGGTCCTGGCCGAGGCATCGAAGCTGGACATGGCCAACGAGGACGTGCGTCTGGACGCCGCGGAGATCCTGCTGGACCAGGGTCAGACCGAGGAGGCCGGCCGCCTGCTGGACAGCCTGTCGCCCGCGACGCGTGGCGAAGCGCGCGCGCAGAAGCTCGTGGCACGGCTGACCTTTGCCAGATCGTCCGACTCCGGGCACGACGAACAATCCCTGCGCGCCAAAATCGCTGCCGCGCCGGACGACCTGCCGACGCGTCTGGAACTGGCCAATCTGCTCATCGCCGCCGGTCGTCATGCCGAGGGCATGGACGAGTTGCTGGAGATGATCCGTCTGGACCGCAGTTGGAACGAGGAGGCCGCACGCAAGACCATGCTGTCGGTCTTCAACCTGCTGGGCGGCGGACCGCTGGTCTCGGAATACCGTCGCAAGCTCGCGAGCGCGCTCAACTAGTCCCAAAGCCGCGGTGATTGAGCCCAAGGCCACGCAGGTCGGGCTTTAGCCCGACACCCAAACCGTCGGACTGAAGTCCGACCTACGCCCCGCCCCCGTGGCGCCCACACGGATTCATGGGGTATCCGTGACGGCCATGTCTTCTTGCAGGACCCCGGCTTTGCGATATAATTCTGCTCTTTAGCGCGCCCGTAGCTCAGTTGGATAGAGTACCTGGCTACGAACCAGGGGGTCGTGGGTTCGAATCCTGCCGGGCGCGCCACCCTCACACCCAATCTCCAGCGAAGACGGAATCAGGCCATGGCAGGCAAGGCAGGCCGCCCCCCCCAAGCGAAGGATTCCCAGCCGAAAGACTTCGAAAGCGCCCTGTCCGAGCTGGAGGTTCTGGTCACCGACCTGGAGACCGGGCAGCTCTCGCTGGAACATTCCCTGGCCCACTACCGCCGCGGCATGGATCTGGTCGGCTATTGCCAACGCGTCCTGCGGGAGGCGGAACAGCAGGTCCGCATCCTCGAAGCCGGCGAGCTCAGAGACCTGGCCGGTGGCGATGCCGCCGAAGATGAATCCAGCCCCTGATTTCGCCGTCTGGTCCCGAGACGTGCAGGCGCGCACCGAGCATGCGTTGGCGGCCCTGCTTCCCGCCGCCGCGATCGCGCCCATGCGACTTCATGCCGCCATGCGTTACGCCGTCCTGGGCGGCGGCAAGCGGGTACGGCCCATGCTCGCCTTCGCCGCGGGCGAGGCCGTGGGTGCCGCGCCAGAGCGCGTCCTGACGGTCGCCTGTGCCGTCGAGCTGATCCATGTCTACTCGCTCACGCATGACGACCTGCCCAGCATGGACAACGACGATCTGCGCCGAGGCAAGCCCACCTGCCACAGGGAGTACGACGAGGCCACCGCGCTTCTGGTCGGCGATGCCCTGCAGAGCCTGGCCTTCGAGGCGCTGGCCCGCCCCGGGCTGCACCCGGACGCCGCCGTGCAGCTCGAATTGCTGCACCTGCTCGCCCGCGCCGCCGGCTCGCGCGGCATGGCCGGCGGCCAGGCGGTGGACCTGGACAGCACCGGCAAGACCCTGGAGCTGGCCGAGCTGGAATTCATGCACATCCACAAGACCGGGGCCCTCATCCGCGCCGCGGTGCTGCTGGGCGCCCTGGCCGGCGATCGTTTGGACTCCGAGGCACGCGAGGCCCTGGAGCGTTATGCCAAGGCCATCGGGCTGGCCTTTCAGGTCATGGACGACGTGCTGGATGCACAGGCGAGCACCGCCACCCTGGGCAAGACCGCCGGCAAGGATGCCGCCCAGGGCAAGGCGACCTATCTCACCCTGATGTCGGCGCGCGAGGCGCGCGACTATGCCCGCGAGCTGACCGACACGGCCCTGGCCGCGATCGCGCCTTTCGGGGCACGCGCGAGCCGGCTGGCCGAGCTCGCGCGCTTCGTCGTGGAGCGGTCGTTTTGAATAGCCCCATCCTGGAGCGCATCGCCTTCCCGGCCGACCTGAAATCCCTCACGCCGTCCGAGCGCAAGGCCCTGGCGGAAGAGCTGCGTGCCTTCATCATCGACTCCGTCTCCCGCACCGGGGGGCACCTGGCCTCGAACCTCGGGGTGGTGGAGCTGACCGTCGCGCTGCACACCGTCTTCGACACCCCTGCCGACCGCATCGTTTGGGACGTGGGCCATCAGACCTATGCCCACAAGATCCTAACCGGCCGCCGGGAACGCATGCACACCCTGCGTCAGACCGACGGACTGTCCGGCTTCCCCAAGCGCGAGGAAAGCTCCTATGACGCCTTCGTCGCCGGTCACTCCAGCACCTCGATCTCCGCGGCCCTGGGCATGGCCATGGCGGCCAGGCTCAAGGGCGAGGACCGGCGTGTGGTGGCGGTGATCGGCGACGGCGCCATGACCGCCGGCATGGCCTTCGAGGCGCTGAACAACGCCGGCGCCACCGACGCCAACCTGCTGGTGATCCTCAACGACAACGAGATGTCGATCTCGCCCAATGTCGGCGCCCTCAACAATTATCTGACCCGACTGCTCTCGGGCCGCTTCTACAACGCCGTGCGGCGCAGCGGGGAAAGGCTGCTGGCCAACCTGCCCCCGCTGCACGAGTTGGCCCGCCGCGCCGAAGAACATGTCAAGGGCATGGTCACGCCCGGCACCCTGTTCGAGGAATTCGGCTTCAACTACCTGGGCCCGATCGACGGCCACGACCTGGACGTGCTGATCGAGACCCTGGAAAACATCCGTGCCCTCAAAGGCCCGCAATTCCTGCACGTGGTCACGCAGAAAGGCAAGGGCTATCGACCGGCCGAGGCCAACCCCTGTCTCTATCACGGCGTGGGCAAGTTCGAGCCGGCCGCCGGCGTGAGCGCCAGGACGGGCGCGCGCGCCACCTACACCGAGGTGTTCGGGACCTGGCTCAACGACATGGCGGCGATGGATGAACGGCTCATAGGCATCACCCCGGCCATGTGCGAAGGCTCCGGGCTGGTGGAATTCTCCAAGCGCCATCCGAAACGCTACTTCGACGTCGGCATCGCCGAGCAACACGCGCTGACCTTCGCCGCCGGCCTGGCGTGCGAAGGCTACAAGCCGGTCGTGGCCATCTATTCCACTTTCCTGCAGCGCGCCTACGACCAGTTGATCCACGACATCGCCCTGCAGAAGCTGCCGGTCATGCTGGCCATCGACCGCGCCGGGCTGGTCGGGGCCGACGGCCCCACCCATGCCGGGGCCTTCGACCTGAGCTATCTGCGCTGCATACCCAACATGCTGATCGCCGCGCCCTCGGACGAGAACGAGTGTCGGCGGCTGCTCACCACCGCTTTTCTCCACGACGGCCCCGGCGCCGTGCGCTACCCGCGCGGCACCGGCCCCGGCGCCATCATCGAGCCGGGACTCGATCCCCTGCCCGTGGGCAAGGGCATCATCCGCCGCCAGGGTCAGAAATTGGCGCTCCTGGCCTTCGGTAGTCTGGTCGCTCCCGCCCTGTCGGCCGCCGAGGCGCTCGATGCCACGGCGGCCGACATGCGTTTCGTCAAACCCCTCGATACGGCGCTGATTCGGGAACTGGCGTCGACGCATCGATACCTGGTCACGCTGGAGGAAAACGTGGTCATGGGCGGGGCCGGCAGCGCCGTGGCCGAGGTCCTCGCCGAGCAGGGACTGGTCCGGCCCATCCTGCACCTGGGGCTGCCCGACCGCTTCGTGGAGCACGGCGACCATGCCCTCCTGCTCACCCGTTGCGGGCTTGACGCTGCGGGCATCGAACGCGCCGTGCGCGCAACCTGGGCGGAACTTTTTAGTTGAGTAGTTTACTCAAGTATTGTCGCCCGCTATCATAGGGCATCCTCAACAAAAGGAACACGCCATGACCGGCCAAATCTGCGATGCGGTATGCGAAACCGCTGCTCCCTGCCCGCCCAGACAAGCCATGCCCGATGTGCAGAGCTATCCGGATTCGCGCAAGATCGCCATCGACAAGGTGGGCATCAAGTCCATTCGTCACCCCATCCGTGTCGCCGACAAGGCCTCGGGGGTGCAGCATACGGTGGCCACTTTCAACATGTACGTCTACCTGCCGCATCACTTCAAGGGCACGCACATGTCCCGCTTCGTGGAGATCCTGAACGGTTATGAGCGGGAGATCTCGGTGGAGAACTTCGAGGACATACTGCGCCAGATGGTGGCCCGTCTGGAGGCGGAATCCGGCCATGTGGAGATGAACTTCCCCTACTTCATCAGCAAAAAGGCCCCCGTCTCCGGCGTGGAAAGTCTCATCGACTACGACGTCACCTTCATCGGCGAGATCAAGGATGGCCACTACCGTCAGATCACCCGTGTACTGGTGCCGGTCACCAGCCTGTGCCCCTGCTCCAAAAAGATCTCCGATTACGGCGCCCACAACCAGCGTTCGCACGTCACTCTCTCGGTCCAGACCAATACCTTCGTCTGGATCGAGGACATCGTGCGCGTGGCCGAGAAAAACGCCTCCTGCGAACTCTACGGACTGCTGAAGCGGCCGGACGAGAAATACGTCACCGAGCACGCCTACGACAATCCCAAATTCGTCGAGGACCTGGTGCGTGACATCGCCGCCGAACTCAACCGTGATGAGCGTATCGACGCCTATGTGGTGGAGGCGGAGAACTTCGAGTCCATCCATAATCATTCCGCTTACGCCCTGATCGAACGGGACAAGACCCGTCACCGCTGAGTGACTCGAAGTTGCGGCCGCCTACGGGGTCGCATCCCCGCTCACGCGGGGCCCCTGCTCCGCCCTCCGGCTCGGCACTCCTCCTCCATCCACAACCACTCGGCCTACGCCCTCATCGAACGCGACAAGACCCGCGGGCGCTGAGCCGACTCGAAGTTCGCCACGCCGCCGGGGTCGCATCCCCGCTCAATAGCGCTGTGTCAGCACCAGGGTATCGCCCTCGCGCAGCATGTTGGTGCGGTTGAGGAAGCTCATGCCCAGGAGGGGCTGCGACAGGGCGGCGTCTTCGACGACCAGGGCCTCCACCAGACTGACGCTGATCCGACCCAGTTTGAGCGAGTTGATGACGACACGCTGGGCACGGCCCCGGCCGTTCGCCGTGTTGATGACCACGGGGGTTGCCTCCGCCAGGTTGATCCCTGCCTGTCGGGCGATGCTACTTGGCAGGGAGACGAGGCTGGCGCCGGTATCGACCATGAAACGCACCGGCAGACCGTTCACCGTGCCGGTTGCAGCGAAGTGCCCGCGTCCGTCGGCGGTCAAGACCACCCGCCCACCCGCGGACGCGGCACCTTCCGCCCCGGACGCCGTTATCGGGGCATGTACGCCCTGACCGATGGCCAGGACTTGCCGGCGGCCATCGACGACCATCTCCACCCCCTGCGGGCCGACACCGACGAGGCGCACGCCGGCGACGCTCTCGCCCGGGCGCACGACCCTGGGCGCTGCGCCATTGACGCTCACCAGTGCCTTGTCCCCCATCACACCGCTGACCGTGACACTGATCTGCGCGCCTGCCGACCCGACCACAAACAGGCATAATGCCGCCAACGCCTTCACCATCCCGTACCCCCGCATGCAACCCGTCGCCGTCTTCCGCCACGCCCCCACGGAGGGGCCTGGCCATTTTGCCACATACCTCGATGCCCAAGGCCTGCCCTGGCGCCTGATCGCCATCGACGCGGGCGAGGCCATACCGGCCGATCCTTCCGGCTTCGCCGGCCTGGTGTTCATGGGCGGTCCCATGAGCGTCAACGATGGCCTGCCCTGGATCCCGGCCGTGTTGAGCCTGATCCGCCAGGCGGTGGATCTTGACATCCCGGTGCTGGGCCATTGCCTCGGCGGTCAGCTCATGGCCCGCGCACTCGGTGGTGAGGTGGGCCCCAATCCGGTCAAGGAGATCGGCTGGGGTGAGGTCAGGACGGTGGTCAGCCCCGTGACCCAGGACTGGTTCGGAGACATCGAGCGTTTTCAGGCCTTCCACTGGCATGGCGAGACCTTCGCCATCCCGCCGGGCGCCGTGCGCATCCTCGAGAGCGAGCACTGCGCCAACCAGGCCTTTGCCCTGGGCAGACACCTGGCACTGCAATGCCATGTGGAAATGACCGAGGAGATGATCCGCACCTGGTGCGAGGTCGGCGCCGGCGAAATCTCCCAGGCCGTCAGCCCTGCCGTGCAGACGCCCGCGCGTATCCACGCCGAGACCCCACGCCTGCTGGCCCCCATGCGGGCGGTCGCCGAGCGTCTGTACGGCCGCTGGATACAGGGGCTGCGGACATGAGCGTTCCCGCCCGCCCAACGGACATGGCGACGCCACCCCGAAGCATGAATGTCGCCTTGTCCGTTCCCTCTCCCCCAGCCCCCCCGGCCCTCTCTCCCGACCTCTCTCCCTGGGGGAGAGAGGAGGGTCGAGCCTCCCCTCCCCCACGGGGGGAGGGGTCGGGGGTGAGGGGGGAGGGGTCGGGGGATGGGGAGGGGCGCTTCGTGGCCGCTCGCGCGACATTCACGCCAAACGAAGGTGACGCGCCGCCTCCCTCGGGGAGTGCGTCGCACAGCGACGGGAGGACAGTCCGGTGAGCCCGATATCCCTGCCCCATCTGCGCGCCCTCATCGGCCTGCAGGTACGCTATCTCGGCAGGCAGTGGATAGTGATCGAGGTGGTGGACAGCCCACCCAGTCTGGTTCTGGAGGCCGACACCCCCGCCTCCGTCATTCAGGCGGACATGCACGGCCGCCCCTGGGAGTACACCGTGGAAACCCGTATGATCCCCGTCCTCACCGAGGACCAGACCGGGCTCAGCGATGAGCTGCTGGCCCTGGAGATCCTGGAAGCCTGAGCACGCCGCCGCAGGACGCACACACCCAAACATGATCGTATTGACCGGTGACATCGGCGGCACCAACACCCGCCTGGCCTTGGCCGACGTGGCCATCAATCGTGTGCGCCTGCGCGAGGTGCAGCGTTTCCGCAACGATGGCGTCGCCTCCCTGAGCCAGCTGTTGCGCGCCTTCCTCGACGGCAGGACACGTCCCCAGGCCGCCTGTCTGGCCGTGGCGGGACCCACCGACGGCCGACTGGTGAGGCTGACCAACCTGGACTGGGTCATCGACAGCGAGGCCATCTCCGCCGAGACCGGTATCCCGAAAGTACGGCTGGTGAACGACTTCGCGGCCGTGGGGCACGGCCTGGGTGTGCTGGAGGTCGGTGGGCGTGCCACCCTGCAGGCCGGCGAGCCCGCCGCGCATGCCCCGCGCCTGGCGCTGGGGGCCGGCACCGGCCTGGGCGTGGTGCAGACCGCGTGGTTCGAGGGGCGCTACCGTTCCATGGCCTCGGAAGGCGGGCACATCTCCTTCGCTCCCATCGACGCCTTGCAGATGCGCCTGCTCACCTTCCTGCAGTCGACCTACGGCCGGGTGTCGGTCGAACGCATCCTCTCCGGTCCGGGTCTGGCCCAGCTCTACCGTTTTTGCTGGGCGGAGGCGGACATGCCCGGCACACCGCCCGCAATGTCGGCAGCGGAGATCACCGACGCCGCCCTGGAACGGCGCGACGGGGTGGCGGTCCGCGCACTCAGCCTGTTCACCCGCATCTTCGGCCAGACCGCCGGCGATCTGGCCCTCGTGTCCCAGTGCCTGGGCGGCGTCTACCTGGCCGGCGGCATCGCCCCCAGGATCCTGCCCATCCTGCAACAGGGGACCTTCCTGGAGGGCTTCCGCGACAAGGGCCGCTTCTCGGCCTGGATGGAACGGGTGCCCGTCTACGTGGTATTGGACGAGGACGTGGGGCTCAAGGGCGCGGCGCTGGCCGCCACGGTCTGACCCGGCGTCAAACTGCGGACTCGCCGGTCTCGCCGGTGCGGATGCGCACCACCTGCTCGACCTGGCTGACGAAGATCTTGCCGTCGCCGATCTTGCCGGTATGGGCAGCGCGCACGATGGCCTCGATGGCCTGCTCCACCAGGCCGTCGGCCACCACCAGCTCGATCTTCACCTTGGGCAGGAAATCGACCACGTATTCTGCGCCCCGGTACAGCTCGGTGTGGCCCTTCTGGCGCCCGAACCCCTTGACCTCGGTGACCGTGAGCCCCGTCACGCCGATGGCGGACAGCGCCTCACGCACCTCGTCGAGCTTGAAGGGTTTGATGATGGCTTCGATCTTCTTCAATTTTCTCTCCTGCTAAAAGGGTGCCCGATAGCGGTTGGTCACCGGGTAGCGCCGGTCCTTGCCAAAACCCCGCTTGGTCACCCGGATGCCCGGCGCCGATTGGCGACGCTTGTATTCCGACAGGTCGATCAGGCGCACCACCTTGCGCACCATCTCCTCGGGAAACCCGGCGGCGACGATCTCGCGCGGCGACTGGTCGAGCTCCATGTAACGCTCGATGATGGCATCGAGGTCTTCGTAGGGGGGCAGGCTGTCCTGGTCGGTCTGATTAGGCCTGAGTTCCGCACTGGGGGCACGCACGATGATGCGGGTGGGGATGACGTTGGACAGATGGTTGCGGTAGCAGGCCAGCAGATAGACCAGGGTCTTGGCCACGTCCTTCAGGACCGCAAAACCACCGGCCATGTCGCCGTAGAGGGTGGCATAGCCGGCGGCCATCTCGCTCTTGTTGCCGGTGGTGAGCACCAACTTGCCGAATTTGTTCGATAAGGCCATGAGGATCACGCCGCGGATGCGTGCCTGCAGGTTTTCCTCCGTGGTGTCGTAGGGCAGGCTGTCGAAGGCGTCCGCCAACGCCGCTATAAAGCTGTCGAACATGGGCTTGATGGAGATCACGCGGTAGGTCACGCCGAGCCGGCGGGCAAGCTCGGCTGCATCCTCCCGGCTCATGTCGGCGGTGTACTGCGAGGGCATCATCACCGCCTCGACGCGCTCGGGGCCGAGGGCATCGACGGCGATGGTGAGGGTGAGCGCCGAGTCGATCCCTCCCGATAGGCCCACGAGCACGCCGGGAAAGCCGTTCTTGCCGACATAGTCACGCACGCCCAGGACGAGGGCGTTGTAGACGCTCTCCTCCAGCCCCGGCAGCGGATGGATCTGGCCCCGCGCCGCGCCGTCACGATAATCCAGAAGGTATAGCCCCTCCTTGAAAAAAGGCAGCTGGGCGCTGACCTCGCCATCGGCATCCATGGCGAAGGAACCGCCATCGAACACCAGCTCGTCCTGGCCGCCGACCATGTTGACGTAGATCAGGGGCAGCCCCGTATCGGCGATGCGGCTGCGTGCCACGGCGTAGCGCTCCGCTTGTTTCTCTTTGTGAAAGGGGGAGGCGTTCAACACGATGAGCAGCTCGGCTCCGGCCGTGCGCGCCTCAGACACCGGCGCCGGGTGCCAGAGGTCCTCACAGATGAGCAGCCCGAGGCGCATCCCGCCGCAAGCGAATACGGTCGCGGCCTCGCCTGGGGTGAAGGTACGCAGTTCGTCGAACACCGAGTGGTTGGGCAGCCGCTGCTTGCGATGGACCGCCACGACCATCCCGTCGCGCAGCACGCTGGCGGCGTTGTAGCGACGGTCGGCCTCGCTCAAGGGGTGGCCGACGACGACGCTGAGCCCTGCCGGCAGACGCGCGGCGAGGTCCATCAGCACGCGCGTGTTCTCGGCGTAGAAGTCCGCGCGCAGCGCCAGGTCCTCTGGGGGATAGCCACACAGCGCAAGCTCGGGGGTAAGCATCAGGTCGGCACCGCCGGCATGGGCCTCGCGCGCAAGCTCAAGGACACCCGCGGCGTTGCCCTCGAGGTCGCCGACGGTGGGGTTGAACTGGGCCAGGGCGAGCTTCATCCGCCTATGATGCCCAAGCCGCCCGCGGCGGACAAGGCAGCGGGCTTTGGGCTAAGATTCATAAAAACAATGGAGACACCGCTGTTGTTCGCCCCCCTGATCGCGCTGGCCGCCTATTTCGTGCGTGGTGTGGCCGGCTTCGGCTCGGCGCTGGTTGCATCCCCCTTGCTTGCCCTGTTTTTTCCGCTCACTCTGGTGGTGCCGTTGGTGGTGGTTCTGGACAATGGCGGGTCCATCCTCCAGGCTTGGCGGCACCGACGGCTGATCGCCTGGCGCGACCTGCTGCCGCTGTTGCCTTTCGCCGCGGTGGGGGTGACGGTTGCACTGTCTCTGCACGAACGGCTCGATCACGATGGCCTCAAGCTCGCCCTCGGCCTGTTCGTCATCGGCTTCGCGATCTATCAGCTCCTGCCCCTGCCACAGACCCGCATCTCGCGCCGTTGGGCGGCGCCGGCGGGACTCGCGGGGGGCCTCATCGGTGGCCTGTTCGGCACCGGCGGCCCCTTCTACGTCATGTACTACCGTCTGCGCCAGCTCGACAAGACGGCCTTTCTCGCCAGCCTGGCCATGCTGTTCGTCATCGACGGGGGCTTGCGCATCGCCGGTTTCGCCCTCGGGGGATATTACACGTCCAAGCATCTCCTGCTGCTCGCCCTCATGGCCCCAGCGGCCTGGCTGGGCCTGCGCCTGGGGGGGCGCGTGCATCTGGGGCTGAGCCGCGAACAGTTCACCCGTGTGTTGAGTCTGCTGCTGCTCGCCAGCGGCAGCCTGCTCGTAGGGAGGAGCCTGTGATCCGCCGACTCGCCTTGTTCCTCCTCGCCCTATGCGTCGCGCCGCCGCTTCTGGCCTGGCAGACAGGCGGCCCCTATCCCTTCGGGGTGCTGAATCATCGTTCCGTCACGCTGACCGCGGAATACTGGAACCCCATCCTCGCCTGGGTCTCGGCCCGCTCCGGGGTGCCGCTGACCTTGAAGATCGCACGCACGGCGAACGAGACCACGGACATGGCCGTGCGCGGCGAGCTCGCCTTCGTCTATACCAACCACCTGTTCACGCCGCAGCGCGACCGGCTGGGTTTCACGGTCATCGCCCGCCAGGAGGGCGAGGGCATCCGTGGCCAGGTCGTGGTGCCGGCGGCGAGCCCGATCACCCGGCTGGAGGACCTCGCCGGTCAGGCGGTGGCCTTCGCCAACCCCTATGGCTTCACTGGCTATTTCGTCCCCTATGATGCCCTGCTCAAGGCCGGGATCGAGGTCCAGCCCGTGCTCGCCGGCAGCCAGGAGGCGGCCATGGGGCTGCTGCGGCACGGCAAGGTGGCCGCTGCCGGGGTCAACCACCAGGTGATAGCCGATTACTCCCGCCGCGAGGGCTTTGCCTATCGCGTGCTGTGGGAATCGCAGCCCTACTACGACCTGGCGGTGATGGCCCATCCGACGGTGCCGGCAGCGGCGCGCGCGGCGGTACGTGCCGCGCTGCTGGCGATGAAGACCGACCCGCAGGGGCAGCGCGTGCTCGCCGAGGCCGCAGCGCGGCTGAAGCTGCCTGTGCCGCGCGGCTTCGTCGCCGCCAGCGACCGCGACTACGACGCCTATCGCCGCTTCTTCCAACAAACACGGGTGCCCCTGGAGGGTCAGTGAAGCGGCTCATCGCGCACCTGAGCCTGCGCACGCGGCTGATCGCCGCGCTGCTGGGCGTGCTCGTCGCTGCCATGGTCCTCGGCGGCATATACAGCCTCAAGGCCGCGCGCCAAGTCGGCAGTCAGGCCCTGGCCCAAATCGCCCAACGCGAGGCGCAGGTGCTGGCCTTGACCCTTACCGAGGCGCTCGTCCTCGGCGACTACACCGCCGCTGGGGAGCTCATGCGCCGCGCCGCGGCCCAGGGTGGCTTCGCCTGGGCGCGCCTTGCGGAGAACGGGCAGACACTCGTGGCCGAAGCGCCGCCGGCATCACCCAAAAGGCCAGCCTGGTTCGCTGCACTGGTCGGACTCGAGACAGTCGTGGCACGCCAAAGCATCGAGGTTGGCGAGCGACGATACGGCCGCATCGAGCTCACGGTAGCACCGCACGTGGTCGAAGACCGCCTGTGGGCGCTGCTTGGCCGCATTGCCACGAGCGCATTGGCGGCCAGCCTGCTGCTGGCGGTGCTGATGTACTGGATCATGCGCGTGAATCTGCTGGGGCTTCAGCGCATCGCCGCAGCAGGCAATGCCTTGGCGCAAGGCAAGCCTGAGAGCGGCATCCGCCTGCCGCCACACGCCCCGCCCGAGCTGGCGGCCGCCGCCCAAGCCCTGGACGCTGCGTACGCGCGCATCCAGGCGCAGATCGAACAGCTCGCGACGGAGAAGGAGCGCTGGCAGGTGACGCTGGAAGCGATCGCCGACGCGGTGATCGTCACCGACGCCGACGGCCGTGTACGTTTCATGAATCCGGCGGCGGAGCGCCTGACCGATTGGGACGCGGCGCAGGCGCGCGATCAGCCGATCGAGGTGGTCGCCCCGCTCATCGACGAGACGCATCGCCAGCCCATCCCGCACCCGTTGTTGCAAGTGCTCAGGGAGGAAGTGCAGGACAAGACCCTCGGGCAGGCCCTGCTGCGCACGACAAGCGGCGCCGAGATCGCCGTCTCCGATTCGGCGGCTCTTATCCGCGCCGATGACGGCGGCCTGTGCGGCGCGGTGTTGGTGTTGCATGACGAGACCGAACGGCGCGCCCTGCTCGCGGAGTTGCGGCGGCTTGCCTTCCACGACCCGCTCACCGGGCTACCCAACCGGCGGGCGCTGGAGGGGCGCATCGAGCGGGCCTTGCGCCAGCTCAAGGCGCAACCCCATCGGCGTCATGCCTTTTGTTACATCGACCTCGATCAGTTCAAGCTGGTCAACGACACCTGTGGGCACGCCGCCGGCGACGAGCTGCTGGTCGAGATCGGACAGCTCATGCAGGCGCGGCTACCCGACCCGGCAAGCGACGGCGAGCCGCCCGTACTGGGGCGTCTGGGCGGCGATGAATTCGGCTTGCTGTTGTTCGACACCGAGGTAGAGGCTGCACTGCAGATGGCCACGGCGATCATCGAGGCAATCCGCGCGCACACCTACCGCCACGGCGGGCGCAGCTTCAACCTGGGCGCCAGCGTGGGAGTGGCCATGCTGCAGGCGGGCGAGGACACCGGCCACATCCTGGCGCGGGCCGATGCCGCCTGTTATTTCGCCAAGCGCCGTGGGCGCAACCGGGCCGAACTCTGGCGCCAGGAACACGCGGCGATCCAGGCGCAGGGCGAGGAGATGGAATGGATCGGACGCCTGGAGCGCTACTTCGCCGAGGGTCGCTTCGAGCTGTGGCGCCAGCGCATCCTGCCCGTAAACGGCAGCGGCGAGGCCTATTACGAGGTATTGCTGCGGCCGCGCAACGAACAGGGTGAGGTGAGCTCGCCCTCGAGCCTGCTCACCGCCGCCGAACGCTACGGGCTCGCCCCTTCCCTGGATCGGTGGGTGCTGCGCCGCCTGTTCGCCTACTTGCGTGACCACCCCGAGGATACCGCACACTACGCGGTCAACCTGTCCGGGCAGACGATCTCCGATCCTCTGTTCATCGATGTGGTGAAAGAATCCTTGAAGACTTTCGGTATTCCCCCGCAGCGCATCCTGTTCGAGCTCACTGAGACCGCCGTGGTGCATGACATCGACGCCGCGCGCCATTTCATCGCCGCGATGCGCGAGCTGGGCTGCGCGTTCTGTCTGGACGATTTCGGCAGCGGGTTGTCCTCCTTCGCCTATCTCAAGGGGCTCGAGGCCTCCACCCTTGAGATCGACGGCGCCTTCGTGCGCAATCTCGACTCGGAACCGCTCGACTACGTCATCGTCAACGCCATTGCCCAGATCGGGCGCGACCTTGGCATCAAGACCGTGGCGGAATTCGTCGAGAACGCCGCCATCCTCGAAAAACTGCGCGAGATCGGCGTCGATTACGCCCAGGGCTATCACCTGCACCAGCCCGAGCCCTTCGTGTTCCAGAGGGCCGGCGGCTGAAGTTCCCGTCCTCAGCCCCTGGGTCCTCGGCAGTCCACAGTGCTGCCCTGCACCTTAAGTCATCTGAGATAGGCCTCCGCCGCGTAGCGCCGCATCATGCGGTGGCTGTTGAAATAGGCGGCGTTCTTGCTGATCGCACCCTTCATGACCTGGACCCACCCGGCATGGTTGTCGTACCACAGCGGCAGCACGACCCGCTCCAGCTTGTCGTAGAGGCTGGCGGCATCGCTGCCGTTGGCGCCGAGGTTGTCGTCGCCGATGGCCCAGCCGGTCACACCTTCGATACAGCCCTCCACCCACCAGCCGTCCAGCACCGAGAGCTGGGGCACGCCGTTGAAGGCCGCCTTCATGCCGCTGGTGCCGGAGGCCTCCAAGGGCCGCAAGGGTGTGTTGAGCCAGACGTCCGATCCGGAGACCATCGCGAGCGAGGTGTCCATGTCGTAGTCGGGCAGAAAGGCCATGGGGATATCTTCCGCCAAAGACTGGATGTGCCCATGCAGGGCCTGGATCAGCAGTTTGCCGCCCTCGTCGCGCGGGTGGGCCTTGCCGGCCAGCACCACCTGGAAGGGATAGTGCCGGGCGATGGCCTTGAGCCGACCGAGATCGTTGAACAGCAGGTCGGGTCGCTTGTAAGCGGTCATGCGCCGGGCGAACCCCAGGATCGGCTTGGCCGCATCCAGGTGCACGCCGGTGACCTGCCCCACACGCGCGACCAGGTCCTGCTTGGCATGCACATGCGCCGCCCAGAGCTGGTCATCGGGGATGCGGTCGGCGCGGGAGAGCAGTTCCGGCTCATGACACCAGCCCGGCACGTAGTGGTCATAGAGCGCGCCCAAGTGCAGGCTGGTCCAGGTGGAGGAATGCACGCCGTTGGTCACGGCATGCACGGCATAGCCGGGGAACATGCGCCGCGAGGTCTCGGCGTGGCGTTTGGCCACGCCGTTGACGTATTCGGAGAGGTTCAATGCCAGGCGTGTCATATTGAGACGGTCGGCGCCGGCCAGGCGCTTGAGGGTATCGAGCTCGGGCAGCTCGCCCGTGATGCGGGTCACCAGGCCATAGTCGAACTGGTCATGCCCCGCCTCCACCGGCGTGTGCGTGGTAAAGGTGCACAGGTCGCGCACGCGCGGGATGTCGTAGGGGATCTCGCCCGGCCGCAGGTCCTCGGCCGCGTAGGCGAAGCGGCGCAACAGCGCCAGGGTGAGGAAGGCCGAGTGGCCCTCGTTCATGTGGTAGCCGATGAGGTTGAAGCCCAGTGCCTGCAGCATGGCGACCCCGCCCACCCCGAGGACCAGCTCCTGCTTGATGCGGTAGACCTCGTCGCCGCCGTAGAGGTGGTGCGTGATCTCGCGGTCCAGCGGGTGGTTGACCGGCATATCGGTATCGAGCAGCAGTACCGGAATGCGCCCGTTGCGGCGCGACTTCACCACGTAGAGCCAGCCGCCCACCCAGACCTGGCGGCCTTCCAGGGTGAGCGCCACGGCCGCGTTGAGCCGGCTGGCATGCTGACCGGGCTCCCAGGCATCGGCGTGTTCGATCTGCCGACCCTGGGCGTCGATCTCTTGGCGGAAATAGCCGGCACGGGCGACCAGCGTCACCCCCACCATGGGCAGGTCGAGGTCAGCCGCCGTGCGCAGGGTGTCGCCGGCGAGCACGCCCAGGCCGCCGCTGTAGGTAGGGATGTCGTTGGCCAGGCCGATCTCCATGGAGAAATAGGCGATGCGGGCCTGGGGCAGGAAGGCGTCGAGGCGTTCAGGGGGTGACATGATCGGGTGCCGCTGTCGGGTACGATGGCCTCGCAGCTTACACCGGTCGGATGACATCTACCTGAATCCGAGTCGATCTCGACCAACCCTGTGTAGGCCGGACTCCAGTGCGACGGGTTGGGTGTCGGGCTAACGGACATGGCCAAAGCCACCCCAGAGGATGAAAGCGGCCATGTCCGTTCCCTCGCCTTAAGCCCCTCCGGCCCTCTCTCCGGCCCCTCTCCCTGGGGGAGAGAGGTGGGTCGAGCCTCCCCTCCCCCATGGGGGGAGGGGTCGGGGGTGAGGGGGGGAGGGGTCGGGGGTGAGGGGGGGAGGGGTCGGGGGTGAGGGATGGGGAGGGGAGCTTCGTGAGCCGGCTGCGCCGACTTTCACGCTAAAGCCCGATCTACAAGGCAACCGGCAGCATCGACACGGATTCAGGATCTATCCTACGGGGGGACAGGACTCAGCCGGCCCAGCTCCGCACCCGGCCGATGTCGACGTGCACGAAACCCGAGGCGGGGTAGAGACCGACGCCGCCCGCCCCGAGGGCGAGGGCCGCCCGGTGCAGGTCCTCGAGCGGGCGTTCCCGAAGCCGGATGTCGGCCGCCATGCCGCGCGTATGCAGACTGGTCCTGGACACCCCGCTGGCATTCCGGGCCAGCCATGCGTTGGAGGCGGGCGACCGGTAGGCGGAAATGATCTCGATCGGCCCGACGGCGTGCATACCCACCGCCGGGTCGTGCAGCACATCCAGCAGGGCCGGCACCGGGCGGCGGACATCGGAGGGGGCGATCACGGGTGAGCGGTTGCGGCATTGTGCCCTATCATCCCGCCTCATGAACGATGCCGTCCTGGTCCTCAACGCCGGTTCCTCCAGCATCAAGTTCGCGCTCCACCGGGTGGCGCAGGGACAACCGGCCAGTCTGCTTCGCGGCATCGTCGAGGAGATCGGCGACGCGAGCCGTATGCGCTTGCTCCTGGGCGGCAGCGAGGAAAACAGTCCCGCCGCCTTCCCGCCGGTGGCCACCCATGCACAGGCCCTGGCCGCGTTGCTCGACTGGTTGCACCCGCACCTGGCCGGGGTAAGCCTGCTCGGTGCCGGACACCGGGTGGTGCATGGCGGCACCCGTTACACAGGGCCAATACGGGTGGATGCCGAGGCGCTCGCCTACCTCGACACCCTGGTGCCCATCGACCCCCTGCACCAACCGCACAACCTGGCCGGCATCCGCGCCCTGCTCCAGGTCCGCCCCGACCTGCCCCAGGTCGCCTGCTTCGACACCGCCTTCCATCACACCCTGCCGCCGGTGGCGCGGCGCTTCGCCCTGCCGCGGGCGCTCACCGAGGCCGGCGTGCTGCGTTACGGCTTTCATGGCCTGTCCTACGACCACATCGCCGGCGTGCTGCCGCAGCACCTGGGCGCGGCCGCCGACGGCCGGGTGATCGTCGCCCACCTGGGCAACGGCGCCAGCCTCTGCGCCTTGAGGCAGCGGCAGAGCGTGGAGACGACCATGAGCTTCACCCCGCTCGACGGCCTGCCCATGGGCACGCGCAGCGGCGCCGTGGACCCCGCCATCCCGCTCTTCCTGATGCGTGAACGGGGCATGACTGCCGACGCGGTGTCCGACCTCCTGCACCGGCAATCGGGCCTGCTGGGCATGTCGGGTAGCAGCGCCGACATGCGCACCCTGCTTGCCAGTACCGACCCGCATGCCGCCGAGGCGGTGGCGCACTTCGCCTATCGCGTCGCCCAGGCCATCGGCGCCCTGGCCATGGCCCTGGGCGGGCTGGATGCCCTGGTGTTCACCGCCGGCATCGGCGAACATGCCGCCCCGGTGCGGGCCGACGTCTGCCGGCGCTGCGCCTGGCTGGGTGTCGATCTGGACGAGGCCGCCAACACGGAGAACGGCCCTCGCATCAGCCTGCCGGGCAGCCGGGTTTCGGCCTGGGTGATCCCCACCGACGAGGAGGCCCTCATCGCCCGCCAGACGTTGGCGGTCCTGGGCGCGGCCTCGGGTGGCTGAGCATTGCATGGCTGCGCAGGCGTGCCGATCGCCTGCCACGCCGCGCCCGCGCCCATAACCTGAATCCGAGCCGACCCGGCCCCAAGCCCCTCACGTCGAGCCGTAGGTCGGGCTTCAGCCCGACAGGGTGTTTTTGCGTGAATGCGTTGTCGGGCTGACGCCAGACCTACACGTCGTCATACGATATCGACGCGGATGCAGGTCCGGATTGCCCCCGACGCCTGCTGCAGCCTCTTGCAGACGCCCGAAGCCTGCAGATTCGACTTGTACACCCTGCCCCCCTCCGCTACCATGCGGCCGCTGCTGTCATGACGCAGTAACCATTGCCATCACTGGAGGAGAAAGATGCGACTGAAGCGACACATCCTGGCCCTTGCGCTGGCCGGTATCACCTCTCCCGTCTGGGCGACCAACGGCTACTTCTCGCATGGCTACGGGATGAAGGCCAAGGGCATGGCGGGTGCCGCCACCGCCACCGCCAGCGACAGCTTCGGCGGTGCGAACAACCCGGCCAGCATGGTTTGGGTGGGAGACCGCATGGACCTGGGGGCGGATGTGTTCAGCCCCAGGCGGGAGTTTTCCAACGTCGGCGGGTTCGGGCAAACCATCGACAGCGAGGACAAGTACTTCCTGATCCCGGAATTCGGCTACAACCGCATGCTCAAGCCCAATCTTTCTCTGGGCGTGTCGGTGTACGGCAACGGCGGCATGAACACCGACTATCCGAACGGTGCGGGTGCGTTCGGCGGCTCGGGCGATCTGGGCGTGGACCTGATGCAGCTCATGATCGCCCCCACCCTGGCCTACAAGATCAACGATCAGCATTCCGTCGGGATCGCGCCGGTCATCGCCGCACAGCGTTTCGCCGCGCAGGGGCTTCAGGCGTTCGGTGTGATGAACCCGGGCTATGACACCGCCTGGGGCTATGGCGCCCGCATCGGCTGGATGGGCAGATTCACCGACAAGGTCACCGTGGGCGCGGCCTACAGCACCAAGATATACATGGATGAGTTCGACAAATACAAAGGGCTGTTCGCCGAGCAGGGGGATTTCGACATCCCCTCGACCTGGAGCCTGGGCATCGCCGTGCAGGCCACGCCGGAGGTCAAGCTTGTGCTCGACTATCAGCGCATCAACTACAGCGACATCAAAGCAATCAACAACCCTTCAAGCAATATCTTCAACTGCCCTGCCTTTGGAGGATCGGATCCTAATGCTTGCTTTGGCGGAAGCGCTGGCCCCGGCTTCGGCTGGCAGGACGTGGACGTCTGGAAGCTGGGCGTGGAGTATGCCTACAGCAAAAATCTCACCCTACGGGCTGGCTGGAACCACGGCGAGAACCCCATCCGCGCCGCGGATGTGACCTTCAACATCCTGGCCCCGGGCGTGGTGAAGGACCATCTGACCCTGGGCTTCACCTACACCCTGCCCAGCGGCAGCGAGCTGACCATGGCCTACATGCACGCCTTTGAGGAGTCTGTCACGGGCACCAACCTGCTCGGCGCGGGCACCGATACCATCAGGATGTACCAGAACTCCATCGGCATCGCCTACAGCTGGAAGATGTGAGCAATGCTTCCCAGTGTGCAAAAGGCCGGGCCTGCCCGGCCTTTTGCATTAGAATCGCGCCATTCGTGTATCCTGTTGAGGCACCCGGCATGTTGCGCATTCTGCTCTTCCCCGTCTTGCTTTTCTGGTCTTCGCTGGGTCTGGCGCTTTCCCCTTATTTTTACGGCGACCGCGTCAGCGGCGGCGACCTGAACACGGTGATGACCACGGTCGAGTCCAAGCTGACGCGCGCCGGCTTTCTCGTGGCGGGCAGGTATGCGCCGCCGGGGCTGCCCGGCTACGGCGTCGTCGTGGTGACCGACCGCGACATGCTGCGCGCCATCCAGCACCTGGGCGGGGCGGCCATCGTCGGCGCCGGCATCCGCGTCGGGGTGAAGAGCGACGGGACCGTCTCCTACATGAACCCGGACTACTGGTACCGGGCCTATTTCCGCAAGCAGTTCCGGCTGGCCGAGAAGCACGTGGCGGCGGTGCAGCAGCGGCTCTCCCGCGCCTTGGGGCGCGGCAAGGCGTTCGGCGGCGAGGTGGCGGCCAAGGACCTGCCGGATTACCAGTACATGTTCGGCATGGAGGGCTTCGAGTCGGACAAGAACCTGCTCATGGAACACCTGGAGTTCGAGGATGCGGTGAAGACCATCCAGGACAACCTGGCCCGCGGGGTGGGCAAGACGGCCAAGGTCTATGAGGTGATCATCCCCGAGAAGAAGATTGCCGTCTTCGGCGTAGCCATGAACGACCCCAAGGAGGGCGAGGGCTGGTGGGTGAAGACCATCGGCGCCGACAACATCGCCGCCCTGCCCTACGAGATCTACGTGATCAACAACCGGGTCAACCACCTCTTCGCCCGCTACCGCATCGCCCTGGGCTGGCCGGAGGTCGGTATGGGCACCTTCATGCGCATCGTCGAGGCGCCGGGCATCATCCGCGACACCTTGAAGGCGGTGGCCGGGGATACGCCGTGACGATCGCCTGGCAGGACAGGCTTGACCCTGTTGGCCGGGTCTGAGCGCGGGTTGTCGGGCTAACGGACATGGCGACGCCACCCCAAAACATCAATGTCGCCATGTCCGTTCCCTCACCTTAAGCCCCTCCCGCCCTCTCTCCCGGCCTCTCTCCCTGGGGGAGAGAGGAGGGTCGAGCCTCCCCTCCCGCCCTCTCTCCCGGCCTCTCTCCCTGGGGGAGAGAGGAGGGTCGAGCCTCCCCTCCCCCATGGGGGGAGGGGTCGGGGGTGAGGGGGGGAGGGGTCGGGGGTGAGGGAGCTTCGTGAGCCGGCTGCGCCGACTTTCACGCTAACATGTCGGCAAAACACAGCGCCCTGTTGATCATGGCCTTGCTCGCAGGCACTGCGTCGATGCAGGCCCTGGCCTTCCCCTGGTATGCCTCCGGCGAGGGCATCTGGGGTGCGGAGCTACTGAGCGCCGAGGAGCGCAGCGCCTATGTGCGCGGCCTGCAGGCCAGCGCAAGCCGGGAGGCGTGCGAGGCTCATGTGGCCGCGCACCGCCAGCGTATCCTGGAGCGGGCAAAAGCCCGCGGCATCCAACTGTCGGCGCCGCCGGCGAGCCCCTGCCTAAGCATGGAGCGCATGGGCCGTTTCCGGCCCGATGCGCCTGCCTGTCCGGCAACGAAATGAGTGCAGAACTGCAGCGGCCGCAAACATCTCCCGCCGCGACGCCCATGCCTTTTTCGAGCGAGTGGATGACCCGCGTCACGCGCAGGGGCTGCGGCCTGCTCAGGCCTGGGAGCCCAGCGTCACCTTGAGGAATTTGCTCTTGGGGTCCTTGGCCACCCCGGTTACGGCGTAGGTCTGACCGAGATGGGTGTACGTCTGGCCGACCGCGGGGTCCTTGCCCCAGGCCGCCAGGGTGAGCATGGAAACCTTCTTGCCGTTCAGCCAGATCTCGATCATGGATCGTTCCTGTTGTTGCAAAATGAGCAGGGTCGGGATACCGGTATTAACGGCCGGGTCGGATGGAACTTGATCCGCCCGGAGCGGGCAAGCCAGGCGCGTCGTCAAGCGGCGTTGCCGGCGAAGGTGACGATGTAGCCGCCCGACTTCTCGTCGTGCTCCAGCCCCAGCAGGCCGCGGTCGCGCGCCTCCTCCAGCAGCTGGCCGAAGGTGCGGAAGCCGTGGTAACTCTCGTTGAAGCCCGGTTTGCGCCGCTTGATGGCCTGCTTGACCATCGATCCCCACACCTTTTCGCCTTCGCCGCGTTCCTCCAGCAGGGCCTCGGCGGTCGCCAGCACCAGATCGATCGCCTCCTGTCTGCGGTCCTCCTCGCTCTTGGCCACGCCCTTGGGTGTCGTCTTGCCTGCGGCGGCTTTGGGTCCGGCGCGGGGTTTGGCCTGCTTGGCCTCGGCGCGTACCAGGTCGTCGTAGTAGATGAATTCGTCGCAGTTGGCGATGAGCAGGTCGGAGGTGGATTTCTTCACCCCCACGCCGATGACCGTCTTGTCGTTCTCGCGCAGCTTGGAAACCAGGGGCGAGAAGTCGGAGTCGCCGGAGATGATGACGAAGGTATCGACGTGCGCCTTGGTGTAACAGAGGTCGAGGGCGTCGACCACCATGCGGATGTCGGCGGAGTTCTTGCCGGACTGGCGTACGTGCGGGATCTCGATCAGCTCGAAGGCCGCCTCGTGCATGGCCGCCTTGAATTCCTTGTAGCGTTCCCAGTCACAGTAGGCCTTCTTCACGACGATGCTGCCCTTGAGCAGCAGGCGTTCGAGCACCTTGCGAATGTCGAAGGCGGCGTAACGGGCCTCCTTCACGCCCAGGGCGACGTTTTCAAAGTCGCAGAACAGGGCCATGTTCCGGGTGTCTGCACGGGCGGTCATGGGCGTGGTTTCCTCCCGGTGAGGTTGTCGGCGGGTGACGGCGCAAACAGCCGTCCCAGCAATCCCGCGGCACGGGTCAGGGCGGTGATGGCATGGTCCTGTCCCACCGCGGCATGGTGCTCGGGTAGCGCGGCCCAGTCGCGCAACTCGCCGGCTTGCCGCCAGAGCGTCGCATCCGCCTCGGAAACCGCCTTTCGTCCGATCAGCTGGCGCAGGTTGTGCTGGAAGGACAGCGGGCGCTCCTTGCCCTGACGGTCCCGAAAGGCGACCGGCAGGCCAAGCTGGGCGCAGCGGGCGCGTACCGCGGCCTCCAGCAGGCGGTAACAGTGCTCCACACCCAGGGTCACCAGGGGTGCGAAGAAGCTGCCGTAGATCATGCACCCCCGCGCGGCCTCGAACATGGCGGCGATCTCCGCCGGTACGCGCGGGTCGAGACGGATGGCTAGGAAGGCATCGCGCCAGGCCTCGGCGTCGACCGGTGCCGGTCCGGCGTGCCGATCGGATTCGAGCCAGTTCGTCCGGTTTAACCGCTTCGTGCCTGCCGTATCCATTGTCTATCCCGTTTTTTCAGCGGCCTATGTAGTCGCGCTTGCCGAGCTCCACCCCGTTGTGGCGTAGGATGTCGTAGGCCGTGGTGACGTGGAAATAGAAGTTGGGCAACACGCGGTTGAGCAGGTAGTCCAGGCCGGTGTAGGTCACCGTCGTCTCGCCGCGTTTGATGGCGACCTCGCGTGTCTGCGCGTCGTCGAACTGCTCGGGGTGCAGTGTCTCCAGGTAGGCGATGGTCTTGCGGATGCGCTCGATCAGCTCGGCGAAGGTCTGCTCGGTCTTCTCCAGTTCCGGCGCCTCGCTGCCGGTGAGGCGGGCGGCGCCATTGCGCGCGTGGTCGCAGGCCGCCTGCACCTGGCGGGCCAAGTCGAACATGTCGGGGTAGAGGCGGAAGCGGATCAGGGCGGCCGGGTCGATCTTGCGTGCTGCGCAGTGCCCGGCGGCCTTTTCCAGGATGCCGGCGAGATTGTTCAGCATGCGGATGAACACCGGCACCGAGGCCTGGTACATGGTCAGGGTCATGGTTTGCAGACCTCCTGTGTCGTTCGATGCCGGAATCATATCCGATCGGCCCCCACCGCTTTACACGCCCGCCTTGTAGGGCAGATGTCGGGCCAGTTCCGCCTGATAGTCGAGCACCGCCCCGTCCTCGCGGGCCAGGTGGCGCGCCAGCAATGCGCGCATGCGCTCGTCGGCGATCCAGAATGCGGACCAGGTGGACACCGGCTCGAAACCGCGCGCCAGCTTGTGCTCGCCGCCGGCGCCAGGCTCGAAACGCCTCAGGCCCTTGTCGATGGCGTATTCGATGCCGCGGTGGTAGCACAGATCGAAGTGCAGGCCGGGGCACGCCACCGCCGTGCCCCAGTGCCGGCCAAACAGGGTGGTGCCGTTGCGGTAGCAGATGGCCGAGGCCGCAGGCCGGTCACTCTGCCAGGCAAGGAATACCACCATGCGCGGTCCCAGTGCCCGCCCCACGCGCTGGAAAAACGCCGCGGGAAAGGCCGGGTGGTTGCCGTGGCGCAGGAAGGTGTCCCGGTAATGGCCGTGCACCACTGCCCAAAGCTCGGCATCCAGGGTGTCGCCGTGGCGGACCTCGATGCGCAGGCCGGCCTCGGCCACGGCGCGTTGCTCGCGCCGGATCTTCTTGCGCCGGTCGGCGGTGAGGGTGTCGAGGAAGTCGGCGAAGTCGCGGTAACCCCGGTTCAGCCAGTGGAACTGCACCCCGCGCCGCAGGATGAGGCCGGCCGTGCGCAGCGGTTCGAGGTCCTCCTCGCGTGCATACAGGCATTGCCAGCCCGACGCGCCGGTGTCACGCGCAAGCGCGATGGCTGCGTGCACCAGCGCAGTGGCGGTCTCGGGGCCGGCCTGCCGGCTGAGCAGCAGGCGCGGGCCGGGCGAGGGCGTATAGGGTATGCCGGTGACCAGCTTGGGATAGTACTCGAGCCCGGCCTGACGCCAGGCCGCGGCCCACTGCCAGTCGTGCGAGAAATCGCCGAAGGATTGGTGGCGCAGATACAGCGGCAGCAGTCCCGCGATGCGCCCGTCCGCATCGCGCCGGACGCAGTGCATGGGCCGCCAGGACAGGTCTGCTCCTGCCGCGCCGGTCTCCTCGGCCGCGCCGAGAAAGGTACGGCCGACGAAGGGGTCGTCGGCCGTATCCAGTGCCTGCCAGTCCGCCGTGGGGAGCTGGGTGGCGCTGGACAGCAGTTCAACCGACATGCGCGTCCATCCCGCCCGCGCGCCGCCAGACCAGGCAGCGGTTGTTGGCCGGCATGGCCCGGTCCTCCAGCAGGGTCAGACCGATGCCCGCCGCCAGGGCATCCACCGCCTCGAAGTCGCGGATGCCGCGCCGCGCATCCCCGGTCTTGAGCCATTGGTCGAACTGGGCGTTGCTTCCGCTGGTGTAGCGGCCGCCGTAATTGAACGGGCCGTAGATCACGAGCTTGGCCGTCGCGGTCAGCACGCCGGCCAGACCGGCGAACAGACGCTCCACCTCGGGCCAGGCCAGGATGTGCAGGGTATTGGCGCTGAATGCCGCGTCGAAGCGTTGGTGGGGCCAGGGACCGTTGACGTCGAGGGTGAGCGGCGGCGGTGTGTTCGTCAGCACCGCCTCCTCCAGCCACAGGCGGATGCCGGCAACGTTCTCCGGCCGGTCCGAGGTCTGCCAGGTGAGGTGGGGCAGGGCGGCGGCGAAATGGACGGCGTGTTGCCCGGTGCCACTGCCGATCTCCAGCACCCGTTGCCGGTCGGCGAAGTGCTCGCGCAGCACGGCCAGGATGGGGTCGCGGTTGCGCTCGCAGGCCGGGGCGCAGGGTTTGTCCATGGTGTGCATGCTGGACCAAGTGGGCACTTCGTCCAGATTATCAACACCCTGGGACAACCTGCACATTACCCTGCAAGTGACAAAATGAAACCGGTGCGCTCTGCAGCGGTCTAGTCGCTGTCAGCACCGAGGAACTCAGCCATGACCACAACGACCCGCGATTACCGCCCCATCGCCTACGTCATCATCCTGCTGGGACTGGCCACGGCCGCCACGGCCGCCCTGGTGCCCCAATACGCCATCGGTTTCAAGCTGGAGATCGGCGTGTTGCTGGCCTTGTTCTCCCCCTTCGTCGTCTACGGCGCACTGAGCGAGCAATTGCGCGGCGTCTGGCTGTTGCTGCCCGGTGTCATCCTCCTGACGGTGAACGTGGTGCTGCTGGTGAGCGAGCGTCTGCTCCACTATGACGGCTATGCCGGCAGCCCGGTCTATTGGTTGCCTCTGCTCACCGCCGCCGTCGTCCTGCCGATCGCCTATCTCATGCGGCCGCGGACCGGCTGATCGGTTCTGGCCACCTGGAGGAGCGACGCAAATTGCGACCCATCCCGGCAGGGCTTGCTATCCGGTCCGCAAGCGGGCCTCCTACCTACCCTCCGGGGGTATCGTTGCATTTCTGGAGCAGTTGGCGCGGGTGGCGGCGATGCAGGCCTCCACCGCATCGGGCCTGATACGGATGTGGACGCGGGCGAAGTGGAAGGGGGTGGCCTTGGCGATCCCGGCGGGATGGCGGGTAGAACTTAGGCGATGACGAGAATGATCGCCGCCAGGCCGAGGAGGATACCCAACCACTGCCTGGGTGAGATCGCCTCGCCCAGAAACAGGTTGGCCAGAAGCACGGTGAGCACCGGGTAGAGGGCGGTCAGCACCGAAATCGGCGTGACCGGGCCGCGGGCAACGGCGTATAGATAGGCCAGCCCGCCGGCTATGCCCAGCACACCGGTGAGCAGGGCGAGCGGCAGTGCGCGCTCGTGCAGCATGGGGCGGAACCCCAGGGTGGCCAGCACCACCAGCCCGAAGGCAAAGGCGCCCACGGCCTGGAAGACGAGCGCGCTGCGTGGATCGATCTGCTGCGTGGTGATCTTGGGAATGAAGGCCCACAGCCCCCAGAGTGCGAAGGCGATGAGGGCCGGGAGCAACCAGGCGGACATGCGATGGACCTTGGGCGGATTTGATGCGCGAAGTATAGTAGGCAGATGTGCAGGCCGCCCGAGGTCTTCCAGGCGCAAGGGCGAGTAGCCGAGCCTATGGGAGAGGTCATGACACCGAGGTTGTTGCTCATCATGTCGCTGGCCATCCTGGCCGGATGCGGCGCCGATGTGGGCGGGGCCGCCGCCACCGCCGCCGCGGCCAAGGCCGAGGAGGCGCGCCAGGCCGAACAGACGAAACAAGAGGTGCTCGAGCGCTACCAGCAGCAGATGGATGCCGCTCAGCAACGCGAGCAGCAGCGACTGCAGGAGGCCGAACGCGGTCTCTGACTCAGGCGCTGCGCAGCCGCGTGGCCTTGACGAGCAGGATGGCGGCGAAGGGTAGCAGTAGCGCCAGGCCGATCTGGACGGCGAGCAGCTCGGGCAGCGCCGAGTAGTCGGCCGGTTTGATCACTGCGTGCGTGGCGGGGTCCAGCACCTGGCGCTCCACCACCCAGTGCTGGTTGATGTACTTGGTGCCCAGCTGCGAGGCGGACAGCGCCAGGTTGGTGAAGGAGGCCATCACCGCGAAAAAGGTGGCCTTGAGGTTGGGCGGCGCGGAGTTGGCGATCCAGGCGAGCATGGGGATCATGGCGATCTGCCCCAACGGCGACTCGAGGGCGGTGTCCACCAGGGCGATGAAGCGGGCATCGACCACGCCGCCGGTGCGCGCCGCGGTCCATTCGTGCAGGCCGTGCACCATGCCCAGGATGGGCAGCGCCAGGAAGAAACCGGCCAGCGTCAGGAAGCCCACCACATAGGTGATGGAGCGTTCGGCCATGAAGCGGCGGAAGATGAACATGCCGAGCAGGGTGAGCGTGCTGCCGATGAGCGACAGCACGGACAGGAAGTGCTGGTCGAATTTGAGTTCGTCGATCATCCACCAGGTCACCCCCGGCCCCGGCCCCGGCACGGCGCGAAAGACGAAGATGACCAGGGCGGTGCCCACCAGGGTGGCGCGTGCCGCCGGTTCCAGCACGCGTGTCAGGCGCCAGATCAGAAAGAGCACGATGGCCATGGAACCGGCGAAGACGAGCTCCTGGCTGTAGGGCACGTCGTTGAGCCCCACGCCCAGCGAGAACAAGACGAAGACCAGGCTGCCGCCCAGTATCCACCAGTTCGGGCGGGTGGGCTCGGTACGTTCGGTGAGCAGGGCCTCGGCCTCGGCACGGGCAAGCCCCTGTGCCATGAGCCGGCGGCGGTCGCGCCGCCTGAGCAAACCCGCCGACAGCACGCCCAGTACCGAGACGACCGGAATGACCAGGGCCATCAGGTAGACATCGCGGTAGAGGGTAGCGATCTCCGCCTGCGGGCGCCCCTCCACGCCGGAGAAGACGTAGAGGTTGATGAGCGCGACCAGCACCCCGCCGCCGATGATGGCGACCCGGCCCAGGGTCTGCATGGTGGTGTGCATGAGCTTGCGCTGAGCAGGGTCGATGGGCGCGCCTTTCGCATCCACGCGCGGTACCGCCTCCACGGTCATGGCGTCGGCCACCACGTCCTGCACCACATAACCCACCGGTGCGAGCAGGGCGGAGATCACGAACCAGACCTCGGCCGGCAGGAGGGCGGTCATCGCCTCGCGGCTACCGATCAGCCCGACCATGATGAGCAGGCTCGCGGCGATCAGCCCCGCCCCCAGCCAGACCAACCCGGCCTTCCAGCGCCAGATCAGGTCCACCAGATGCCCCAGCGGCATCTTCAGCGCCCAGGGAATGCCGGCCCAGAAGCCCAATGCGGCGAGAAAAGCGGCGGACAGCCCGAGGTACTCCTTGACGAAGAAGGTGCCGACGATGCCGGTCAGGCCCGACACCCCGGCCGCCAGATAGACCATCAGCGGCGGCAGATAGGCAAGTCGCATCTCCCGGCCCAGCTCCAGGATGTTGCGGTCGAACCAGCGTGCGAAGGCGGTCAACATGTCGATTCCGTCAGGCGGCAAAGGTCGGGAATCTACCCGAAAACCTCCGCATGCGCGGCTTGGGCGCCAACCGTGCGAAGGGAGACCCGGCGCATCGGGTGTGACGGTCTAGCGGGATTCAGGCGGGCAGTTCGCCACACAGCGCTCCCCGGCGATTTTCCTGCCGCCGCAGGCGAGGAAGCAGGCTTCATGCTTGGCGAGGCAGCCGCAATCCTCGACGCAGCGCTCCTTGATGAGGGCCTCGCGCACGGCCTCGCGCGAGGGCTTGCGCGGCGGAGGGTAGGGCACCCAGAGCGGTCCCGGCCAGGGGTCGTACCACCAGGGACCATGCCGCCAGCTCAGCCAGTACTGGAGCTCGTGGGAACGCAGCTCGGCGGCATAGCGGTCCAGCGCCTGTTCATAGTGCTGCAGGGCCTGGGCGTAGCGTTCCTGGAATAGGGGCTCGACGGATCGCACGCAGGCCTGATAGGTCTGGGCGCACTGGGCCTGGCATACCGTCAGTTCCTGCGCACAGCGCTCGACGCAGGCAAACCCCGCTGCGTCCGCAGGCGGCTCAAGGCGGTAGACGGTCTGATAGCGCGGCGTGGCGCAGGCCGAGACCAGACCCATCAGCAGGAGGAGGAAGACGAGCTTGGAGCGGGTCAACAGTATCGAGCGCAAGGGTGTCTGTCCTATTGGATAGCCGATGGCGGCCGGGGTTCTACCAGCGGGCGCGGTTCTGGTTCAGAGCCACTCCCAGTCTGCGAAGCTGGCCGCCTGTCCGCACAGGGCGCCGTCCGCGTCGATGACGTTCCAGACCGTGGCCCGGCGCACCAGAAAACGCCTGCCGCCGGCGGTGACCCGCACCCCGGAGTAATTGTCGGTGTAGCCCTGCCGGGCCACCTGATCGAGCAGACGGGCGCGTTCCTCGCGCGCGAGGGGTTCGGCGGAGTAGCGCGAGGGCAGACCGGTGATCTCGCGCCAGGGACGCTCGAACAGGTCTTGAGCCGTGAGGTTGGCGTAGGTGAACAGCGGGTCGGCGGCCGCATCGTGCGCGAGGACGACGAATGGCGCGCGATACAGCACGCGCGCCGCGCTTGCCGGGTCCAGGGCGGGATCGACGAGATGGCGGCCGGTCCAGTGCCGGTAGGAGGCGATGATCCGTACGGCCGGGTCGGCCAGCCAGTGGTTGTGTGCGTCGGGCTCAGGGACCGCATTCATGTGAAGACAGTCAGCACCCCGGTGTAACCGTAGAGCCGGTTGCGCGAGATCTCGCCATTGGCGGAGAAGCCGACCAGGGGGATGTCGCCAAGGGCATCGCGGATCATGCGCATTTCCGCGTCGGTCTCGCCGAACATGCTGGCGCCTCGGCCCAGGCAGGAGTAATAGAGCGCCCCGCGCGGCTCGCCGGGCAGGCCGTCCTTGAGGTCAGCGAGCATGCGCCGCATGTCCTCCACCGCCGAGTGGCCGTCGCGGCGGCAGAACATCAGCGGCTGGCCGGCCTCGACGTAGTCGCCCACGGCGATCAGTTGGCTCGACGGATCGACGCCGACGATGTGGCGGACCAGGTAGTCCTCGGTGTCGGAGTCGCGTGTGGGCAGGCCGACGAAGAGGTAGCCACCCAGACGCTGCAGCTGCTGAAAGAGCACCTCGCCGATGTCCTCGCGCAGGACCTCCAGTGGCGGGCGCGCGTCCAGGGCGCGGATGATGTTGCGCTCCGCCTGGGTGATCAGGTGGCGCGGTCCCAGGGGCGAGACGCCCTGGGTGAGCCGCGTGGCGATGTTCACCTGCGCGGAGAACAGCACGCCGGAGAGTCCGCCTTCCACCACCTGGTCGGCCAGCTGCGGGCACTTGTCGCGCGAGCTGGTGAGCCCGCCGACCAGGAAGCCGGTCTCGGTGCGGGCGGCCACGTGCTCGATCAGCTCGCCGATGAGCGGGTTGCGCGGGTCGCCGTGCACCACCCCGAACCAGGCCGGCTCCGCGCCGATGCGGAAATTCGCCTCGTGCTGCAGGACGTCGTTCAGGTTGCACAGGCTGGGCAGGGTGCGGAAGGCATCTTCCGGGATCTCCGCCAACATGATGGTCAGGGCCGGCTGTTCGAGGAATTCGTGCCCGGTGGTGACGATGCCCACCCCCACCGTGCCCACCCAGTGGTCCACGCCGGTGCGCTCGCGACAGTAAGCGAGCAGGTCGGTGAAATGCTCGGCAAAGGCGTCGGTCGCATAGAGAAAGCCCAGTGTGGTCCCCTTTCGGACCGGGAGCAGGGCCTCCAGGCATTCGCGCGCGGCATCCTGCCAGTTGGGCTGGGTTGAGTAGGCGTGTTTGAAAGGCTGCATGGCGGGTCGGCTCGCGTATGGGCTCGGATGAGTCCCTATGATGACGTAAATTTGCCTCAGCCGCTGCCTGCTACCGGCACGTGCACCTGTCGCGCAGGCTGCCCCGGAGCGCAGGCCAGGCGATCGAAATCGCCGGCCCAACTGCCGGTTCGCTCGGCCAGGTGACGGCGCTGCCGGTCGGTCAGCGAGGCGGCCAGGGTCTGCAGGAGCTGCTGGGCATGGACGCGCCGCGCCTCGAACTGCTGGCGCTGGGCCGCGGTCCAGGTGGTCTCGGGGTGGAGGAGGAGCTGTTCCACCAGATGCGGGAAGCGCTGCGCATCCCGGCGCTGGGCGAGGGCACGTGTCGCCGCCTCGCGCCAGCGCTGACGCATGGCCAGGCTCTGGGTCTGCTCGCGTGCGAGCTCCCGGCTCCAGCCAGCGATGGTCTGGCGCTGCTCGTCGGTGAGCCGGCCGACCCAGCGGCGTAGGCGTTTCTCGGTGCGCTCGGCCAAACGCCGCTCCACCCTGTCGATCGGAGCGTCGACGAAATCCTTGCGGAAGCTGTCCTCCTTCTCGCGCAGGTTGTCGAGCAGGGCGCGGATCTGCTCGTCCTGGCTGCGCGCGAGCAGGTCGGCAAGCCGCGGGCTGGCCTGGCGTGCGAGTTCGCGCCAATAGGTCTCCATCTGGTGGGTGTGCGACTGCAGGCGGTCGCGATCGAGCCGACCGGCCTGGACATCGGCGTTCACCGTGCGCAGCCAGCCGGCATATGCGCCCAACTGGCTGCTGCAATGCCAGGCCAGCAGGTCCTCGACATGGATGTCCAGCAGTTTGCGCTGACTGTCGTCCAGCGGCAGATACTGGCCGACATAGGTGGGGACCAGCCAGTCGAGCTGGCGGTAGAAGAAGGCCGAGCCGCAGCCGGCGAGCAACAGCAGCAGGGCGGCGGCGGCGATCAGGCGACGGGGCATTGCGTGTTGCGGCGGACCGGACGACAGGTGGTTATTTGTTGGAGCCGATGTGGGCAGTCGGGTTCAAAACGTGCGCTCAGGTCGCACCGTGATGTCCAGGGGTATGCGACGCGACCGGTCCCCGCACGCCGGCTTCCGGCGTCAGATAGCCGAGCTTGGCTGCAATACGGGTTGCCGCCGCCTGCACCAGGGGGATCCAGGCCGTCTGGCGACGTTCGATCGGGGCCGACACCGACAGCCC
>CALHRD010000045.1 GCA_938038385.1 uncultured Burkholderiales bacterium | reverse complement strand
CGGCGCGCCTTGGCCTCGCCGGTGGACATCTGCTTGTTGATGTCCTTGAGTTCCTTCACAGGCAGCCCCACACGCTCCTGCAGCTCGGCCAGTTTGCGCTGATGTTCGTTGATGTCGTACTGATGGCGTTCGAGCGGCTCGGCATAGGGCTTTTTCGTGGCGATCTCGCTGGCGATCCAATCGGCATTGCCTTCGTTGCCGGGGAAAACCTTGATGAAGTGGCTGCGCGGCATGCCGCACTTGTTCACGGCGATGTCCATGATCGCCCGCTCGTGCGAGCGCACCTCTTCCACCAGGGTGCGCACCGTGTCGCAGAGGTTTTCCACCTGGCGCGCGGTGAAGCGGATGCCCATCAGATGGTTGGAGATGTCTTCCTGCAGTTTCTGATACTGCTTGCTGTCGTGCCCCTGCCGGTTGCGGGCGACGCGCATTTTGTCGAAGCTCTTGCGGATGGCAGCGAAACGCTCCAGGGAGTCGGCCTTGAGCTGGGCGAGGCTGGCCGCGCTCACGCCGCCGCCACCGCTGTCTTCTCCCTCTTCCTCCTCCTCTTCCTCGCCGGCGGCCGCCTCGGATTCTGCCATCTCCATGCTGATGTCCTCGCCCTGACTGTCCATCAGGCCATCGACCAGCTCGTCAATGCGCATCTCGTCCTTGCGCACCTTTTCCGCCATGTCCAGGATCTGGGCGATAGTCAGGGGACAGGCAGAGATGGCCTGCACCATGTGCTTCAGGCCTTCCTCGATGCGCTTGGCGATCTCGATCTCGCCCTCGCGGGTGAGCAGTTCCACCGTGCCCATCTCGCGCATGTACATACGGACCGGATCGGTGGTGCGGCCGAACTCGGAATCGACGCTGGACAGGGCCGCCTCGGCCTCCTCGACCACGTCCTCATCGGCCACGGGGGCGGCGCTTTCGGCCATGAGCAGGGTCTCGGCGTCGGGGGCCTCGTCGTAGACCTGTATGCCCATGTCGTTGATCATGCTGATGATGCCTTCGATCTGCTCGGCATCGAGCATGTCTTCGGGCAGGTGATCGTTGATCTCGGCGTAGGTCAGATAGCCGCGCTCCTTGCCCAGCAGGATGAGGGTCTTCAGGCGCATGCGGCGGTCTTCCTGATCGGCCTTGCCCTGACCCTGCAGGGCGTTGACCAGGTTCTGGGCGGCCATCTGCTTGGCCGTGGCCGACTTGGAGCCGGGCTTCCTGCCCGGGCGGCCACGCGCCGGGGTCGTGACCTGCGGGGCGGGTTGCACATTGGCTGGAACGGCGTCGGCCTTGACCTCGTCCTTGGCCTTGGCGTGCGGCTTGAGTGGCTGTTTGGTCTGCGCAGCTTTAACCGCGGTTGCAGACCTGGCGTCCGTTTTGACCGGGGTCTTGGGGGCGGACTTGGCCGTCACCTTGGCCGGGATGGAAGGCTTGGCCTGGACCGACTTTTTCTGGGTAGACATCGCTCAAATTACTCGCAAGAGAGGTTCGAGAAAAAGTGTTCAATCATACATGAAACCGACTGCCGATTTAAGCATCAGGGTTATTGACACCCGCGCCAGGCATCGGTTTCATATCCTGCGCGGCTTCGCGCAGACGTCGCTGTTCGTCGGCGGTCAGCTCGGCCAGGGGCTTGCGGCTCAGGCGTTGTAATTCCCTGCGCCGGCTCTGCTGCTCGATCTTCTGCAGCGCGCAATGGAGATCGGCCTCTGCGTCGTAGTCCGCGCCGCGGGTGATCAGGTGGGCGGCATATTGTTCCAGGGCAGCCTGTTGCGGTCGACCACGGAAGGCCTCGATCACGTCACGGGTGCTGTTCAGATCGGGTGCGCGATCCATGGCATCGAGCACCGCGCGCAGCAACTGCGCTTCGGGTGCCGGATCGGTACCCAGGTCCGTGAGCTGGCGCGCCAGTTTGGGGTTCTGTAGCACGGCCAACAAGGCCGTACGCCAGGGGGAGGGACGCACCTGCGGGACGCGCGCCGAATGCAGTCTGGGGCCGGGTTTGCCCTGAAACTCACGGCGTTCGGGCGGCAGTCCGGTAAGTTCGGCCAGTCGGCGCCGCAGGGCGCCAGCCAGCAAGGGTGCCTGGACGAGCTGGCGCAGATAGGGTTCCGCCAGTTTGACGAGTTTTACCCGGCCTTCCTGGGAGGCCAGTTCGGTTTTCCGGGTCAGGCTGTCGATCAGGAAATCCGACAGGGGGGTGGCCTGCGCGACGAGCTGACGGAAGGCCTCCCCGCCATGAGCGCGCGCATGACTGTCCGGATCCTCGCCCTCGGGCAGGAACAGGAAGCCTGCCCGCTTGCCGTCGGGCAGCTGCGGCAGGGCGTTTTCGAGGGCACGCCAGGCGGCCTTGCGTCCGGCGGCGTCGCCGTCGAAGGCGAACACGACATTGTCCGCGATCCGGAACAGGCGCCGCACCTGATCCGCCGTGACGGCCGTGCCCAGGGTGGCGACGGCGTTGTCCACGCCGTGCTGGGACAGCATGACCACATCCATATAGCCTTCCACCACCAGCACCTCGCCTGCCTGCTGGATGGCACGTCGGTTTTCGTGCAGGCCGTAGAGTTCGCGTCCCTTGGAAAACAGCGGCGTCTCCGGCGAGTTGAGGTACTTGGGCTCGCCGCTGCCGAGCACCCGACCGCCGAAGGCGATCACCCGACCCTGCTCGTTGCGGATGGGGAACATCACCCGACCGCGGAAGCGGTCGTAACGCTTGCCGCCTTCGCCGTTGATCACCAGACCGGCCTCCTCCAGCAGGGCGTCGCGGTAGTCGGCGAAGACGCCTGCCAGGGGCTGCCAGGCGTCAGGCGCGTAGCCGAGACCGAAACGGGCGGCGGACTGCCCGGACAGCCCGCGTCCCTTGAGATAGTCGATCGCCGCCGGACTGGTCTTCAGGGTCTCTCGGTAATACTGTTCGGCTCGCGCCAGGACTTCATACAGGCCATCACGGTGGTGTTCCGCCTCGACCTGGGCGTCCGACGCATCGGGCACCTGCATGCCCACCCGCGATGCCAGCTCCTTCACCGCATCGACGAAGCCCATGCCGGCATGTTCCATGAGGAAGGTGATGGCCGTGCCATGGGCGCCGCAGCCGAAGCAGTGGTAGAACTGCTTGGTGGGGCTCACCGTGAAGGAGGGGGTCTTCTCGCTGTGGAAGGGACAACGCGCCAGGTAGTTGGCGCCGGCCTTCCTGAGCGGGACGTAGCGTTCGATCACATCGACGATGTCGGTGCGGTCGAGCAGGGTCTGGATGAAGTCCTGGGGGATCATGGTTACCCCCGAATTGTAGGTGATGCGACGGTTAACCCAAGGACGCCTTGACCTGGGCCGAGACTGCAGTCATGTCCGCGCGACCGGCAAGCCTGGGCTTGAGCCAGTTCATGACCTTGCCCATGTCGCGGGCGGAGGCGGCGCCGGTCTCGCGGACCGCCTGGGCCACCAGGGCGGAGACCTCTTCTGCAGTCAGGGGCTGGGGCAGGTAGGCCGCGAGAACGTCGATCTCGAACTGTTCCCTCGCCGCCAGGTCCTGGCGCCCGGCGGCGGCGTATTGGCTGACGGAATCGCGGCGCTGCTTGATCAGTTTGTCGACCACGGCGATCACGCCGCTGTCGTCCAGCTCGGTGCGCTCGTCGATTTCGCGCTGCTTGATGGCGGCGAGCAGCAGCCGTATGGCGGACAGACGATCGCTCTCGCGGGCGCGCAGGGCGGCCTTCATGTCCTCGCCGATGCGCGTCTTGAGGGACATGCGGCGGGATCGGGGCGCTGGGTGATCAGTACAGCTTGGGGGGGAGTTGCTGGCTGCGCAGACGCTTGTGCTGGCGCTTGACGGCGGCGGCGAGTTTGCGCTTGCGCTCCTGGGTCGGCTTTTCGTAGTACTCGCGGGCACGCAGCTCGGTGAGCAGGCCGGTTTTCTCGATGGTGCGTTTGAAGCGGCGCATGGCCACTTCGAAAGGCTCGTTTTCCTTGACGCGGACGCTGGGCATGCAAATCCTTTGTACGGGCAGAATGAAAGTGATGGAATATATCTCAGAGCGTGACTGTGTTTCAATATGCAATCGATCCCGAATGGAAATGCCTCCGGATGCTGGTGCTCGGCCTCGAAACCTCCTGCGACGAAACCGGCGTCGCGCTCTACGACAGTGACCGTGGTCTACTCGCCCACGCCCTGCACTCCCAGGTGGCGATGCATGCGGAATATGGCGGCGTGGTGCCGGAGCTCGCCTCCCGCGATCACATCCGCCGCGCCCCGCGTCTGATCCGATCGGTCCTCGGGGATGCCGGCCTGGATCTGAACGATCTCGACGCCGTGGCCTACACCCAGGGGCCGGGCCTGGCTGGCGCCCTGCTGGTGGGGGCCGGGCTGGCCAGCGGCCTGGCCTTCTCCCTGGGTATCCCGGCCATCCCGGTGCATCACCTGGAGGGGCATCTGCTCTCCCCCATGCTGGCCGAACCGCGGCCGTCGCCGCCGTTCGTGGCCCTGCTGGTCTCCGGCGGTCACACCCAGCTCATGCGCGTCGATGGGGTGGGGCGCTACGAATTGCTGGGCGAGACCCTGGACGACGCAGCCGGCGAGGCCTTCGACAAAACCGCGCAACTGCTCGGCCTCGGTTACCCCGGCGGGCCGGCCGTGGCCCAGCTGGCGAGCCATGGGGACGCTTACAAATACAAGCTGCCGCGGCCCATGCTCGCCAGCCCGACGCTGGATTTCAGCTTCGCCGGCCTGAAGACCGCCGTGCTTACGCTGGTGAAGCGGGTGGGGCCGGACGCTGCCGCGGACATCGCCGCGGCTTTCCAGCTCGCGGTGGTGGATGTTCTGGCCGGCAAGGCCATGGCCGCCCTGAAGGCGACGGGGCTCACTCGTCTGGTGGTGGCTGGCGGGGTCGGGGCGAATCGGGAGTTGCGTGCAAGGCTCGATGCCGAGGCGCGTTTGCACCGTTTCAGGGTGTTCTACCCGCCGCTGGAATTGTGCACCGACAACGGTGCCATGATCGCCTATGCCGGCGCACTGCGTCTGGCTCAGGCTCGGATGGACGGCGGCTTCAGTGTCCGGCCGCGCTGGGAACTGGCCGAGCTGCCGCCGGTAGGATGATTTCCCCTGTCTCCTCGTCGATGCTTGCGGACGCTGTGTAGGTTTGGACCGCAGGTCGGTTTGGCGCAGCGTAACCCGACGCGGCCGTCTTCGGGTGTCGGGCTGAAGCCCGACCTGCGGCCGGACTTGCTGCGCTCAGCGCTTCGATACCACGGCTTCGGGTTTCATTTGATCAGCGGCCAGGAGATGCCGAGCAGGTCGGCCACCTGCTCGGGAAATGCCAACAGCAGGAGGACGATGGCCGAGAGGATGAGCAGGACGAAGGTGCCGAACACGCTGCCGGGCCGCAATACGCCCCAGTAACGCGCGGCCAGGAACAGCATGTCCTTGCGGTGTTCGGACAGCCGCAGCCAACGGGTGAGCAGGTTGACCAGCAGATACACGCCATAGCCGCCGGTGAGCGCCGCGAGCACGATGCGAAACACGGTGAACATGTCCACCTCGGCGCCGCCGATGTAGCCCTTGTACCACAGCCCCACCAGTGCCACGCCCAGCGAGGCGGCCGTGGCCAGCGCGATGTTGAGCATCATGCGACGGCGTTCGCGGGCCAGGTCCTGCTGGCGCTGGATGAAGAAGCCGTCGACCTCGGCCTTGAAGTACTCCGTCTTCTCCCGCACCAGATCGGCGATCTCGCGCTTCATCACGGCGATTCGGTCATCCAGCACCTGGGACAGCCGATCGGCGGCGTAATCGACCAGTTCACGCACATCGTCCTTGGTGAACTGGCGCTGGCTGTGCAGCTCCTCCGAGATCTTGTCCAGCTTGGCGTCGATCTCGCGGCTGGTGCTCTCGACGACCTCACGCAGCTCCCTGCCCGCCAGGCGCACCCCTTCGCCCATGACCTCGGACAGGCGCTCGCCGGCGCGGTCTATCGCTGCCTGCGACGCCGCTGCCAGGCTTTCCCTGGCATAGTCCATCTCCTTCTGAAACCAGGCCATGGCGAGCCCTTTCAGGTCTTCCTGCCGAAGCCGGCCTCTTCGCCGCGCAGGAGCTTGCGGATGTTGGCCTGGTGCCGCCAGAAGACGAGTACGGCCAGGGCCAGCATCGCGCCGCTCAATGCCGCATCGCGCGTCAGCAGCCAGGCGTAGAGGGGGGCGAGACCGGCGGCGGTCAGGGCAGATAGCGAGGAGATGCGGCCAATGGCGAACACCGCGAGCCAGGTCACGAGGCAGGCCAGGCCCAGCCAGGGGTTGAGCGCCAGCAACACGCCCAGGGCGGTGGCCACCCCCTTGCCGCCCCGGAAGTGGAAGAACACGGGCCAGATGTGGCCGGCGAACACCGCCAGCGCGGCCAGCGCAGGTGTCCAATCGGGCAGGCCATGGGCGCGGGCCGCCCAGGTGGCCAGCAGCACGGCCAGCGCCCCCTTGGCGGCATCGCCGGCGAGGGTCAGCGCCGCCGCGCTCTTGCGGCCGGTGCGCAGGACGTTGGTGGCGCCCGGATTGCCTGAGCCGAAACTGCGCGGATCGGGCAGACCGTACAGACGACTGACCAGCACGGCGAAAGAGACGGAGCCGATGAGGTAGGCGGCGATCAGGATCAGCAGGATGGGTAGCATCGGCTTAGAATGTCGCGCTTTTTCCGGCGGCGAGCATCATGGACATATTGTTTCTCAGGGATTTCCGCCTCGATCTGATTATCGGCCTATACGAATGGGAGCGCAAAGCGCCGCAGCCGGTGCTGATCGATTTGGAGATCGGCCTCTACGACCACAAGGCGGGCCACAGCGACGACGTGCGCGACACGATCGATTACGGGCGGGTGGCCGAGCGCATACGCGAGAGTACCGCCCAGCGGCCCTTTCACCTGGTGGAGGCCCTGGGCGAGCACATCGCCGAGATCGTGCGTGGCGAATTCGGCGCCCCCTGGGTACGCGTGACGGTGCGCAAGCTGGCCATCCTGCGCGGCGTGAAGGATCTGGGCATCATCATGGAGCGGGGCAGCAGAATCTAGCCTGAACCCGTGTCGATGCTGCCGGTTGCCTTGGATGTCGGGCTTCAGCCCGACATCCAAAGCGTCGGAGTGAAGTCCGACCTACGGACGATGCCGTGTGAGGACCACGGATTCAGGAGCGATGTGCATCTGCGCCTGAGTCAGACCCTGATGGTGCGCGTGGTCGGGCTGATCCTGCTCGGCGCGGGCGTCTCGCTGCAGTTCAAGGCGCAGGGGGGCTGATACCTCGTCAGCCCAGTTCGGCCTCCAGCTCGGCCAGCTCCGACTCGTTCCTGACCAGACGGCCGATGACGTTGGCCCGCCACTGCGCCCATTCGACGTCGTCGGCGCCGGACTTGCGGTTGACCAGATGCATGGCGAACTGGAGCAGGGTGATCAAACCCGCTACCGATTCGGACAGCCCCGTCAGGCGGGGGGCATGGTGGTGGCGGATGGCCAGGGCGATATCCTGGGGTAGCTGCCAGCTGCGTGCCACCATCTGGCCGATGACGGCATGGTCGGTCTGTTGGGCCCGGTCCAGGGCGGCCGGGTCCGGCCAGGCGGGTGCGTCCGCGAATCCACTGGCATAGGCGGGATAGCGTCGGCAGGCCACCGCCACCCCACAGTCATGGAACAGGCCCAGCAACATGGCCTGATCCTGGCTCACCCCCCGCATGCGGGCCGCCTTGAGGATGGCCACCATGGTCTCCGCCACCCCGCCCACCCGCAGCCACAGCTTTTCCATCACCTTCTGCAGGGCCGGTTCGTTGAAGCCGCTGCGCAGGGCCTCGCCGCTGGCGACGGCATGGGTGGTGCGCAGACCCAGCAGGGTGACGGCCTTCTCCAGGGAATCAGCCTTGGCCCGAAGTCCGAACACGGGCGAGCCGACGACACGGAAGATCGCCCCCGCCAGACCGGGGTCGCGGCCGATCACCCGCGCGTACTCCCGCGGGCCGGCGTCCCCTAGTCTGTCCAGTTCGGCCAGATCGAGCAGCACACGCGGTATGGCCGGGATCTTCACCCCGCCGGCCAGCACGGCCTCGATAATGAACTGGTCATTGCTCGATTCGGTCATGACGGTCTCTTCAGCCCCTCGGATGGTGCCGCGCGTGCAGCTGCTTGAGGCGTTCGCGCGCCACATGGGTATAGATCTGGGTGGTGGAGATATCGGCATGACCCAGCAACATCTGCACCACCCGCAGGTCGGCGCCGTGGTTGAGCAGGTGGGTGGCGAAGGCATGGCGCAGCGTGTGCGGCGAAAGCCGAGCGCTCACGCCGGCACGCACGGCATACCCCTTGATCAGGTGCCAGAACATCTGCCGTGTCATGCCTGCGCCCCGGCGCGTGACGAACAGGGTGTCGCTCGCGTGTCCCGCCAGCAATCGGGGTCGGGCCTCGCGCTCATAGCGTTCGACCCATTCCGACGCGACCTCACCCATCGGTACCAGCCGCTCCTTGGCGCCCTTGCCCATGACCTTCACCACACCCATGTCGAGACTCACCGCCTGCAGGCTGAGGCCGACCAGCTCCGACACCCGCAGTCCGCATGCGTAGAGCAGCTCCAGCATGGCCCGGTCGCGCAGGCCCAGGTCGGTAGCCACATCCGGCGCAGCCAGCAGGGCCTCCACGTCCGCCTCCGAGAGACTCCTGGGCAGCGGGCGGGGCAGACGGGGCGGTTCGATGGCGAGCGTCGGGTCATCGGCCCGCAGGCCCTGGCGGTTCAGCCAGCGGTAGTAGCGCTTCAGGGCCGAGAGCTGGCGTGCGATGCTGCGCGCGGCGATGCCCTGCCTCAGGCCCCGTTCACCCAGGAAGCGCTGTACTTCCCCGGGTCCGGCCGTGGTCAGGGTCTGGTGGTGGTCGACAAGCCATTGGGCGAATTGGGCCAGGTCGCGGCGGTAGCTCTCCAGGGTGCGGGGGCTCAAGCCCTCCTCCAGCCAGAGGGCATCGCAGAAGGCGTCGAGCTCAGTGTCCCAGGACGCCTTCATGCCGCAGAAGCCAGCGCTTGATCTCGATGCTGTAGCCGTTACGGGCGTGCGCGAACCCTCCCAGTCCGTGTCGGCCGACGACACGATGGCAGGGCACGACGACGGGCAGCGGATTGTCGCCCACCGCCTGGCCGACGGCACGGGGCGCGCTGTCGAGCGTCGCCGCCAGTTCCCCGTAGGTGCGGGTCTCGCCGCAGCCGATGCCGCGGACGGCCTGCCATACACGCTGACGGTAGGGTGTGCCGTCCGGCTCGAGGGGCAGATCGAAGACCGTCGTCGGGTCGCGGAAATAGTCCGCCAACTGCTTCGCGGCGAGTCGGGCGAGCTCGGTCGTGGGCGTTTGCAGGGGCAGACCCGCAGGCAGAAAGTCGATGCCGGTCAGACGATCGCCCCGGCAGCGCAGGCCGAGAACGCCGAAGGGCGCCGGGACGAGGGCGGCGTACCTGGCATGAACCGGCTGCGCGACGCGCCCTGCCGCCGTCGCAGCCGAAAGGTCGAACACGGATTCCGGCGCCTCCATGTTGCCGCTCAGGCCTCGGCGCCCGTCGCAGCGCCCTTGACCTCAGTCGATCGCACCGCCCGGCGCCGCGGTACCAGGTCTTCGTCGAGCAGCTGCTCCATGCGGGAGAACACCTCCAGACGGGAGAAAGGTTTCTTCATGAAATCATCGGCACCGATGCGGGTGCCGAAAAACTGTTCGGTGGCCTTTTCGTTGCCGCTCATCATGATGACCGGAATCTCACGCGTCTGGGCGTCGCGGCGCAGCGCCCGCAGGGCGGCGAAACCGTTCATTCCGGGCAGGACGATGTCGAGAAAGATCAGGTCCGGCAGCTCTTTCCGCGCCATCTCCACGCCCTTTTCCGCGTCCGGCGCGTGCAAGGGAAGGAATCCAACCGAGCCGAGCATCTTGCGCAGTGCGATGGCGATGGTGGGCGAATCGTCGATGATCAGCACACGGGTGCCGTCGCGCGCGTTGACCCTGGGGCGCCGCCTGCGCTCGACGAAAGTGCTGGCCGGTCCCGACGCTTCGGCAACGGACCCGGAGCCGCGCCTGCCGACGATGGATCTGAAGAAATCGAATAGTCCCATGCTTGTCCTCTGCCGTTCCCGAGCGCCAGCATGTCCGCCCCTCGCCACCGACGGGACTGTCGGGGCCATGCCTTTGATCTTGTTGCGGATAGGATAACCCACGGTTATTGCATCCGCCCGCCTACGCAAAAACGGCCGCGCGAGCGGCCGTTGGATACTGACTGGGGTCGGCGTCAGAGGTGGGGTTCGATCTCCCGCCGCAGCCACTCGTGGAAGTGCACCATGCCGTCCTCCATGGGCGACTGGTAGGGTCCCTCCTGGCTGATGCCCTGTTCCCGCAGGGCCTTGCGGCCGCCATGCATGCCGTAGCAGATGTCGTCGTCCTCCACCGCCGTCTCGCGGTAGGCGGCCTGTTCAGCCGCCTTGTATTCGGGCTCGAACAGGGCGATATCCTCCGGATAGTAGTACTCCACCACGTTCAGGCAGCTCTCCACGCCGGTGGGGACGATGTGGCTCACCACCAGGGTGTGCGGGTACCACTCCACCATGATGTTGGGGTAATAGGTCAGCCAGATGGCGCCGTGCTCAGGCTCCCGTCCCTCGCGATAGCGCAGCACCTGCTCGTGCCACTGCCGGTAGACGGCACTGCCGGGCCTGGCGAGCCGGCTGTTCACGCCCACCGTCTGCACCGAGAACCATTCGCCATACTCCCACTTGAGCTGCTCGCAGTCGACGAAGTGGCCCAGGCCCGGGTGGTAGGGCACGACGTGATAGTCCTCCAGATAGACCTCGATGAAGGTCTTCCAGTTGAAGTCATAGTGGGTGATGACCGTCTTGTCGTAGAGGTAGCCGCTGAAATCGAGATCACGCGCCGTGGCCATGCTGCCCAGATCCTTCAGTACATCGCGTTTGCCCGCGAACAGCAGACCATGCCAGTTCTGCAGGCTGGTCCTGTTCAGGTGCAGGCATGGATTGTTCGGGAAGTGTGGCGCCCCCTGGAGTTCGCCGTTGAGGTCGTAGGTCCAGCGGTGAAAGGGGCAGACGATGTTGTTGGCGTTGTTCCGGGTGCTGCCGCGGCCCTTGAGCATGATGGCCTGGCGGTGACGGCAGACGTTGGACAACAGCTCCACACCGTTAGCGTTGCGCACCAGCATCTTTCCGCCGCCATGCAGCCAATCCAGCACCTGGTAGTCGCCCAGCTCGGGCACCATCAGTTCGTGACCGACGTAGCCCGGACCGTTCTTGAACAGGAGCTCCACCTCCAGTTCATAGACCCGCGGGTCGAAGTACCAGTCCACCGGCAACGCGGGGCTGACCTTAGTGAGAACAGAAGAACCCGCCAGATCCGACATGGCCCATTCCCTCTAAAAATCAATGACTAAGCGTTGAAAAGCGGAGGATTATCCCCCACCCCCAACGGGGGGGCAAGGGTAATATTGCACTTTCTTGTCTGATTGAGCCGCGGGCCGGGCAAGCCTGAGTGCTTCACGGTTTGCCAGGGAACCCCGCTACGTGGACGCCGCCCAGTGGGTGCCGATGAGCCAGCAGCTACAATGAGGCCGGGGCAATTGCCCCGGAAATAC
>CALHRD010000044.1 GCA_938038385.1 uncultured Burkholderiales bacterium | reverse complement strand
GACAAAGCCAGACACTGTCCTGGGCCGGCAAGCGGGCGCGTAGCGCGCTCACCTCATGGGTGAGTTCGAACGAAGGTAAATCCTCAAACACCTTCATGCGGTTACGTTACCCAAGAAGCGGTCAACTGAGGTTTTTAGGATCATTCGGCGGCGATGGCGATGCGGCTATCCATGCGCAGTTGCAGCCGTTCCTGCGGCAGCCGTTCCTGCGGCAGCCGCCCCTTGGCCGCCAGGCGGGTGGCCTGATCGGTAGCTTGGTAAGGCGAAGACGCGCGCGCCAGGGTGGTTTCCTGTGGCGGCGAAACGGGCCGCTCGGGCAGGGCATTGAGACCGGAAAGGAGAAGCAGGGCGAGTACGGTGCTGTTCATGTCGGTTCCTCCTGGAATGGCCACGCACCCTGCATGGCCTGCACTCAAGAAGCTAGCCTGCGGGACCGTAATGGGTAAGCAACCCGGTTCGAACCCGGTAGGCCAACCCGGTACCCCAACCCGGTTGGTGTCCGACCCTGGTCCGCGTGACTAGGCTTAGTCTTACAGACGACTTTTCGCACGAGGAGGCCGCATGTCTTTCCTGCAGCACAAATGGACCGAATACAGCCGCCAACCCAACCCGCCCAGGCGATACAGCGGGCAGCGGGAATTCGAGGCGGACTGGGTCGGGGGTCTGCGCCGCCGCTACGGCCTGTCGCAGGAAGGACTGGCAGCCCTGGCCTGTGTCTCGGTCACCACGGTGCAGAACTGGGAGAATCCCGCCAGTCGCAAGAACATCGCGCCGCACAACCAGGACCGGCTGCGCGACATCGAGCGTGAACTGTGGATCAAGGCGCACGTGACCCTGCTGGAGCCCTGCCCGCCGCACATCCGGGCGCTGTACGACCTGCTCACCGCCAACAAGGATGCGAGCGCGCAGGGTCTGGCCGGGTATCTGCTCGCCATGCTGCCGGCGAACGACCCGGAGCGTGCCCGCGTCCTGCACTGGGCGGCCCTGGCGCACAGCATCGCCGATCCGGCCTCGCCCAGAACGCGGCAGTACGAGGAGGCGGCCCTGCAGGCCCTGGGCAATGCCGACCACCGGCTCTCCGCCGCCATCGAGAACGAGATCCTCGGCAGCCATTTCGAGGACCTGCTGGCCATGCCGGCGGGCCCCGAACGCCAGGAGAAGGGGCGCTGGATCATGGCCGCCTGCGAACGACTGTACAGCCGTGACGGTCAGCCTGCCTATCTCTGGAATGCCCTGGAGGTCGCCTGCCGCGCCCCGCTCGATGCCGCCGAGCGCTACCGGCTGGTCGGGCAGCTCAGCACATGCCTGGGTGAGGCCAGGGTCCGGCAGCGCATCCAGCGCGAGGAGGCCTTCGAGGCCGCCCGCGAGGTCTATGCCACCTCGGGCAGGGTGAACTGATGAGTCACGGGAGCATACACATGAAAGCAAGGCTTAAGCAGTATGTGGCCCCCTGGCTGATCGCCCTCGGCATGCTGGCCAGCGCCCCGGCCCACGCCGAACACCGCGCCGGTCTGCCTTCTTCGCCGACTCCTGCCCTTGCCCAGCCTGTCGCCCAGGCAGCGCCCGCCGCTCCCCGCCTGGCCTGGGACCGCGTCGGCGCCCCGATGCAGGCCCTGGCCTGAGCCGAGCACCGCCACCGTTACCAACTCAGACTGGCAACGACACCGCAGGCCCGGACGAAACTCTCGAGCCACACAGGCCGGAGGTCGTGCCGCTCGCGGGGCGACTCACGAACAACGGCCTGAATCCGTGTCGATCGCGACCAACCTTGCATAGGCCGGACTCGCAGGCCGGACTTGTAGGTCGGACTTCAGTCCGACGCTTTCCGACGCTTTCGGTGTCGGGCTGAAGCCCGACCTACGGACCATGCCGTGTAAGGACCGCGGATTCATGAACGGGTGATGTGACAGCTGCAACACGCTGGCGGGACAATGCAGCATGCCCGCCGTTTACCAATACCGTCGCGCCCTGGAGTTCGCCGCCCTGTTCGTCCTGCTCCCGCTCGTTGTCGCCTGGCAGGGCGTGACCCTGCGCCGCTGGATCATCCCCCAGCTGCTGCTGATCACGGCCCTTTGCCTTTTTTTGCTCTGGCGCGACGCGAGCTTCGACCGGCGCCGGCTTCTGGCCTGGCCACACCCCTGGCGTGCCTGCCTGCTGCGCATCGCCGTCCCGCTGGCCATCGGCGGGGCGGCCGTGCTGGCGCTGGCATACCGGCTGCCGGACGCGGCACCCTTCGTCCTGCCGCAAGAGCGACCCGTCCTGTGGCTTGCCATCCTGCTGCTCTATCCGCTGGTCTCGGCGCTGCCGCAGGAGCTGATCTTTCGCGTGTTCCTGTTCCACCGCTATCGCGCCCTGTTTCCGGGCCCTCGTACCCTACCCCTGATCAGTGCCGGCGTCTTCGCACTCGCCCACCTGGTACTGGGCAACTGGGTTGCCCTGCTGCTGTCGCTGGCCGGCGGCCTGTTGTTCGCCTACACCTACGCCAGGACAGGGTCGCTCGGCCTGGTCACCCTGGAGCATGGCTTGTGGGGAAACTGGCTGTTCACCGTGGGCCTGGGGAGCCATTTCTATGGCGGACACCTCTGAGTGTGAAAGGTCAGACAGCCCGCGCCGCCGCATGGACTTGAAACCTGCAAACGTGGTACCTATGTACCCATCCGAATCCGACCGATTTCTTTTCTGGAGAACTTCATGACCACCCAACACGCCCGCCTGCTGATCCTCGGTTCCGGTCCGGCCGGTTATACCGCCGCCGTCTATGCCGCCCGTGCCAACCTCAAGCCGGTGCTGATCACGGGACTGGCCCAGGGCGGCCAGCTCATGACCACCACCGACGTGGACAACTGGCCGGCGGATGCCGAGGGCGTGCAGGGCCCGGAGCTGATGCAGCGCTTCGAGGCGCACGCCAGGCGCTTCGGCACGGAGATCATCTTCGACCAGATCCATACCGCCAAGCTCACGGAGCGGCCCTTCACCCTGATCGGCGACGCCGGCACCTACACCTGCGACGCGCTGATCATCGCCACCGGCGCCTCGGCCATGTATCTGGGCCTGGAGAGCGAGCAGAAGTTCATGGGCAAGGGGGTATCCGGCTGCGCCACCTGCGACGGCTTCTTCTACAAGGGCCAGGAGGTGGCGGTGATCGGCGGCGGCAATACCGCCGTGGAGGAGGCGATCTACCTGGCCAACATCGCCAGCAAGGTCACCCTGGTGCACCGCCGCAACAGCTTCAAGGCCGAGGCGATCATGGTGGACCACCTCATGGAGATCGTTGAGACCGGCAAGATCGTGCTGGAGCTCGACAGCGTGCTCGACGAGGTGCTCGGCGACGCAAGCGGCGTGACCGGCATGCGCGTCAAGAACGTCAAAACCGGCGAGGCCAAGGAGATCCCCCTGCAGGGCATCTTCATCGCCATCGGTCACAAGCCCAACACCGATCTCTTCGCTGGCCAGCTCGAACTCGATCACGGCTACATCGTGACCCAGGCGGGACGCAAGGGCAATGCCACCGCCACCAGCATCCCCGGGGTATTCGCCGCCGGCGACGTGCAGGACATGATCTACAAACAGGCTGTGACCAGCGCCGCCTCGGGCTGCCAGGCGGCCCTGGATGCCGAAAAATATCTTCAGAATCTGAAATAAATCCGGCACCCAACCTGTTGATTCAATGTGGTCATCGGATGCGCACGTCAGCCCGCAAACCACGCCCAGGGTCTGTCCTCGTGCGTCGGCCGATGGCAGCCACCACGCCGACCCCGGAGGACCTGCACCTGTTTCGGCAGGCCGTGGCCGATGCAGAACCGCTGTCGCCGCACGGTCGCTTCCTGCACGACATCCCACCGCCGCCGCCCATCCCCCTGTCACGACTGCGCGACGAGCGCGAGGTGATCCTCGAGTCTCTGCGCGACCCGGAACGCTGGGACGAGGCGACGGAGACGGGCGAGGAACTGTCCTATGTGCGGCCGGGATTGTCGCGCCAGATCCTGCGCCGGCTGCGCAGCCAGTGGGTGGCCCAGGCCGAGCTGGACCTGCACGGTCTCAATCGTCACGAGGCGAAACACGAACTGGCCGAATTCCTGTACGAATGCCGCCGCCGCGGTGTGCGCTGCGTCCGCGTCGTGCACGGCAAGGGATTGGGCTCGAAGAACCGCGAGCCGGTCCTCAAGATCCACGTGCGCTACTGGCTCAGCCAGCGCGACGAGGTCTTGGCCTATGTGCAGGCCAGGCCGGCCGACGGCGGAGGGGGTGCGGTGATGGTGCTGTTGCGCGGCCGCTGAGGCAGCGGCGAGGCCGACACCTTGCCTGTTGCTCTTACACTCTACAGGTAATTGAACAGGGACAAACCAGAGGTGCGGGCGTAGGCGCGCTGCGCCGCCTCCAGGGTGACCTGGCGGCGCTGCAGCTCGATGATGGCGGCGGCCTGGTCGAGCTCGACCAGCCGGCCCAGGGCATCCTTCTCTTCGTTGAGGATGGCCCGGGTGACGGCCTGGGTGTCGGCGATCTCCTGCTGTGCGGCGGCCACCCGCCGCTCGATCAGACCGAGGTCGTCGAGGGCCAGATTGAGACGGGTCACAGCCGCATCGAGCTGCGCTTGGGTCAGGGTCGGAGTGCGCAGGTCGATGGCGATCTGATCGATCCCTTGCAAGAGGTCATTTGGCTCACCTGCCCGCATGACCCCAACGTCGAGATTGTCGTTGACCTGGATACGGCGTCCTAGGTCGATCTCGATGCTGCGCGTGCCCGTGTCGCCAGCGTAGGTTGTCCCACTGCTTGTCCCCGGACCTGGGGCTACCTGGGTATGCTGAAAGGGCTCGGTGCTGGTCTTGAACCCCGAGAAGAGGTAGTTGCCGGAAGGATCCCGGGTGTTGGCTAGGTCCTTGAGCTGCCGGTAGTCGTTCTCGATCAGTTGCGCGTACTGCTCCCGCAGCGCCGGTTCATGGCTGGGGCTGGCGCCCATGAGGATGCCGCGCGCATGTTCTAGCACCTGGCGAATGCCCTGTAGCACTGTGCCCTGGTGATTGAGCGCGAGGCGCGCCTTGTCCTGGTTGGCGAGATATTGCTGGCGCAGGGCGATGCGGTCGGTCAGCTCCATGACGCGCGCCGCCTGCACCGGGGCGTCCTTGGGGGCGAGCATATGCTCGCCGCGGGCGATCTGTTGCGACAGCCGGGCGATGGCCGCCTGCTCGTCGCGGATGCCGGAGAGCGCGGCGGTAGAGAAGGTCAGCGAGCTCACGCGCATGGTCTTCCTCCATCAACGGCCGATGGCCAACAGCTCATCGAGTAAAGTGCTCGCCACCTGCATGGCACGGGCGGCGGCCTGATAGGCCTGCTGGTAGCGGATCAGGTTGGCCGCCTCCTCGTCCAGGTTGACGCCGGAGAGCGACTGCTGCGCTTCGAGGGCCTGGCGGCTCAAGGCGTCGTAGGCCCGCTGGCCAATATCCGCCTCGCTGGCGTAACTGGCGGTACGCGCCACCAGTTGCGCATAATGGCCAGCGAAGGTGGCCGCGCCATTGGACAGCAGGGGGGTGGTCTGCAGGGCCGCAAGCGCCAGGGCATTGCTGTTGTCCCCGGGCGCGCCACCGGGCGCAGCGGCAGCGATCTTGCCGGGATCGCCAAGGACCATGGCGAAGTTACCGGCCGCATCGGCAGTCAGCCGGATCAGCCAACGGTCGCCGGCGGCCGGCGTGCCCGAGCCGCTCAGCGAGAAGCCCTGTGGCTGTCCGCCGATCGTGGTCACGGCAGCCAGCCCCCCTGTGGCGGTTGCGCCGTCGCGCAGGCGGGTCAGGGTGAAGTTCGTCCCATCGTAGGTCAGCAGATAATCGCTGCCGGTAAGCTGGTTCGAGTTGGAGAGCGTCGTAGTGATGGTCGCGCTGCCGGTGTTGGTCACATGCGGCATGGGCTGCAGGATCAGGGTTGTGGCCGAGGAAAAGAAATCTCCGCCTGCAGTACCGATCAGGTCCACGCCGTTGTCATGCTGGTCGTTGAACCGATCGGCGAGCCCCACGGCCAGGCGACCCAGTTCCTGCATCGTCGGCAGCAAGACATTTTCGCGCAAGGCCAAAAGACCACCGAGCCGCCCGCCGCTGACAAGCCGGGTATCGAGCGACACGGCGGCGCCCCCCACGCCCAGGCTGAGCGACTTGAGCCTCGCGTCATAAGGATCGTCCGCGACTCCCAACAGGTTGGGCATATTGCCGATCAGCAGCGGCTGGCCGCCGCCGAGATAAAGGTTATAGGACCCGTCGCCGCCGCGCAGCACGGTGACGTCGATGAGCTGGTTGAGCTCCGCCGTGAGCTGCTCGCGCTGATCGAGCAGATCGTTCGGCGGATTGCCGCCCATCGCCTGCATCATGGCGATGCGCTCGCCCAGATCGGCAATGCGGCGCAGGGTGGCATTGGCCTGATCGGCGACAGCGACCACCTCGCCGTTGATACCGGCCTGTATGTCCTCGAGGCTGCGGCCCAGGTTGTTCATGCGCCCGGCCAGGTTGCGCCCGGCGGCGAGCATGGCCTCGCGCGCCGCCATCGAGGTGGGGTCGTTGGCCACCTCCTGCACCGCGCCGAAGAAGCTGGACAGTGCGCTGCCGAGTCCGCTGTCCTTGTCGCCCAATACCCGGTCGATCTGCCCGGCATAGGCGGAATAGACCTCGTAACGCGCCTGCTGGCCCTGGCTGCGCATCAGTTCGTTGTCCAGGAACTGGCTGTAGATGCGCGTCACGGTGGCGACCGCCACGCCGTTGCCGAAGAAGCCGGCGCCGGTATAGGTGGGGGGATTGGCGCTGAGCTGGACCTGCTGGCGGTGGAAACCGGGCGTGTTGGCGTTGGCGATGTTGTGCTGGGTGGTGCGCACCGCGCCCATGGCGGCATTGAGCCCCGTGATGCCGATGCCGAGTATGCCTGAGGCCATTGCTTGCTCCTGATGCCGGATTAACGGCTGCGGGGGGTGGAAGTTGAGGGGATCATGCCGTCATGCCCGCCACGCTGGCGATGACCCCCCTGAGTTTGCCGGCATAGGCCGGGTCGGTGGCGTAGCCGCCGACGGCGAGGGCCTGGGCGAAGGTGTCGGCGTCGGCGCCCGCCCGGACGGCATCGCCATAGCGGTTCAGCAGCAGGTTCGCATAGTCGGCGAAGGCCTGCGTGTAATCGTCATAGGCGCGGAACCGCCCGCTCTGCCTGACGGGCAGCCCCTGGCGGTATTCGGTGGTCTGTGTCTCGACACTCGGCCCCGTCCAGCGGCCGCCTGCCTTGATGCCGAACAGGTTGTGGCTGGGCCGTCCATCCTGGCCCCTGATTTCCCGTGCACCCCACCCGGACTCGAGTGCGGCATGGGCGAGGATGAAGTCTGCAGGCAGCCCTGTGGTCCGGGCGGCCGCCTCGGCGTGAGGTCGCATGGTCTGGACGAAGCGTGCCTTGCGCGCGTCCGCATCCGTTGCGCCAGGGCTGGACGCATCGGAACCCGCCGCGGCCTTGGGCATCTGCCTTGCCAGCCCGGCGCGGCCTGTATCGCCGACCGGTCCGACGTCGGATCGCGGCGAGATCCGCCCGGCAGCCTGTGGCGGCGGGGTGATGGCGGACTCACCGGAGGCGTGTCCCTTGAGCATCTGCTCCGCCAGCTTCTCGGCGAAGCCCAAACCCCTGCCCTGCACCATGCGCTGCACCCATTGCTGGTCGAGCAGCTCGCGATAGAGCCTCAGGGATTCGCCAGGGGCGAAGGGGTCGTCGGCCGCGCGCCAGCTGGTCTCGCGCATCTCCTTCAGCAGGGTCTGCAGCAGCATGGCCTCGAACTGTCGCGCTGCCGCCCGCAGGGCCTCGGGGTCGTTGCCGGCGGCGCGTGCCCTGAGGGCCTGCAGGCCGTGCGTGTCGGCAGCCAGGCGGTCGGCGATTCCGGCCGAGGCCAGCATCAGATGATCTCCAGATCGGCCTTCAGTGCACCGGCCGCCTTCATCGCCTGCAGGATGGCGAGCAAGTCTTGCGGCGTGGCGCCCACGGCATTGAGCGCTTTCACCACTTCGGCCAGCGAGGCCGAGGCCGGTACCACCATCAACTCACCCTCCTGGCTCTTGACCTGCACGTCCGCCCGCTCGGTCACGACGGTCTGACCGCGCGAGAGCGGCTCAGGTTGGCTCACCTGCGGCTCGGCGCTGATGGTCACCGACAGGTTGCCGTGGGCGATGGCGCATTGCGCCAGGCGCACTTCCTGGTTCATGACGATGGAGCCGGTGCGGGCGTTGAGGATGACCTTGGGTGTGGGTTGTCCCGCGTTCAAACCGAGGTTTTCGAGACGTGCCAGGAAGGCCACGCGCTGGCCGGGATCGGCCGGGGCGCGCACCTGGATGTGCCGGCCATCGAGGGGCAACGCCGTGCCGGGTCCGAAGGCACGATCCACAGCTTCGCTGACGCGGCTGGCGGTGGTGAAGTCGGTCTCTTTCAGTTCCAGGTGGATGAAGTCGCCCTGCCCCACCCGGCCCGGCACCGCGCGCTCGACGATGGCACCGGCCGGGATGCGCCCGGCGGCGAGATGATTGATCTGCTGACTGGAGCCGCCCGCGGCCGCGCCGGCGCCGGCCACGAGCAGGCTGCCCTGCGCCAGGGCGTAAGTCTGGCCGTCCGCACCCTTGAGCGGCGTCATGAGCAGGGTGCCGCCGCGCAGGCTCTTGGCGTTGCCAAGAGATGAGACGGTGACGTCGATCTGCTGCCCCGGTTTGGCAAAGGGTGGCAGACTGGCCGTGACCATCACCGCCGCCACGTTCTTCAGCTGCAGATTGGTGCCCTGAGGCATCTGCACGCCCAGTTGCCCCAGCATGGAGACCAGGCTCTGGATGGTGAACGGGGTGGATGTGGTCTGGTCACCGGTGCCATCCAGACCCACGACGAGTCCATAGCCCACCAGCTGGTTGCTGCGCACGCCCTGGATGTCGGCGATATCCTTCAGACGCTCGGCGCTCCAGGTTACAGGGGGCTGGATACAGGCCACGGTAAACAGCGCGGCGGCCAGCAGCCGACCTATCCTGCCCATCTTCATATCGCCGGTTTTCATGCTTTTCCTCTCTGCCCCATCGCGGTAACCCCAGCCCCGATCAGAACGGCAGCAGGGTCAGGAAGAAGCGCGCCATCATGCTGGTGAGCTGGCTCGGCTCCAGGCCCTGGCTGTTCTTGGACTCGATCTGCACATTGGCCAGTTGTGTCGAATTGACGCTATTGCTGGCGGATATGTGCGCCGGGTTGACCACGCCGGCCAGGCGGATGTAGTCCGTGTCGTTGTTCACCGCGATCTGCTTTTCGCCCGCCACGACCAGATTGCCGTTGGGCAGGACCTCGACCACGCTCACCGCGATGGTGCCGCTGATGGTGTTGCTGTTGGTGTCGTTGTCCTTGAAGGTCTGGGCGGTCTCGCCGGCGGGTGACCAGGCCGTCGCACCGATGACGTTCGGCGAGACCCCCAGCACCTTGGGGGTGGGGATGTTGACATCGGCGGAGGCCTTGCGGCTCTCGGAGGTCTCGGACCTTCGGCTGGCCGAGGTCCGCTCGACCAGGTTGACCGTCAGGGTGTCGCCCACACGGCGTGCGCGCCGGTCCTCGAACAGAAAGGTCGCGGTGGCATTCTGGAAGATGGCGCCGTTGGCATCCGCGGCCGGCTGCACCGGCTGGGGACGCATCGCCAGCGGCTGTTTGATGGCGGTCTCCGGCACGGTGTGGCAGCCGCCGATCGACACCGCCACGGTGGCGAAGGTCAGCAAAGTCCTGGCACGCGGCCGGTGTACCAGGGGGTTTCTCATTCCCTTACGCATCTCGATCATCCCCTTGCCCATATCGCGCTCACAGTTGCGTTAGCCGCTGCAGCATCTGATCCGATGCAGTGATGGCGCGCGAGTTCAGCTCGAAGGCGCGCTGCGCCACGATCATGTTGACCAGTTCCTCCGCCACGTTGACGTTGGAGGTCTCGATCATGCTCTGGTTGAGCACTCCCAGCCCGTTCAGGCCAGGCAGGTTGACCTGCGGCGCACCGGAGGCGGCCGTCTCGGCGTAGAGGTTTTCGCCCAGGCTCTGCAGGCCGGTCGGGTTGATGAACGAGGCGAGCTGCAACTGACCCAGCACCGTCGGTGTCGGCACGCCGGGCTGGTTGACGGAGACCGTGCCGTCGCGGGCGATGGTCACCGTCAGGGCATCGTCCGGGATGGTGATGTTGGGTTGCACGGCGTAGCCGCTGGCCGTCACCAGGGTACCCTGACTGTCGACCTGGAAGGAGCCATCGCGCGTATAGGCGGTGGAACCGTCCGGCATCAGGATCTGGAAGAAGCCGCGCCCGTTGATCGCCACGTCGAGCTGATTGCCGGTCTGCTGCAGGGCGCCCTGGGTGTGGATGCGCTCGGTGGCCACGGTGCGCACGCCCACCCCGAGCTGGAAACCGCTGGGCAATTGCGTCTGTTGCGAGGACTGCGCGCCGGGCTGGCGGATGACCTGATAGAGCAGGTCCTCGAACACCGCGCGCGCCTTCTTGAAGCCAGTGGTGCCGACATTGGCGAGGTTGTTGGAGATGACGTCCAGTTGGGTCTGCTGGGCGTCCAGACCGGTGCGGGAGATGTGCAGGGAACGTAGCATGGAGTGTCCTCGGTGACAGGTTCGATCAGGTCCTGGCGATGAGCTTGTCGGCGGCGCGGGCGTTGTCGTCGGCGCTGCGCAGCAGTCGCATCTGCAGCTCGAACTGGCGCGAGAGGCTGATCATGTTGACCAGGGCCTCGGCGGGATTGACGTTGCTGGTCTCCAGGGCACCCACTGCCAGTTTCACGTTGGCATCCGCCGCTGCGGGTCGGCCGTCGCGGCTGCGGAACAAACCGTCCAGCCCGCGCACGAGATCCGTCTCGGGCGGGTTCACGAGACGGATGCGCCCGGCGATGGTGACCGCATTGCGGTTCTCGCTCACGGGGATGGAGGACACCGTGCCGTCGGCGGCGATGGCCACCTCCTGATCCGGCGGCACGGCGATGGGGCCGCCATCGCCCAGCACGAGGTGGCCGCGCACCGTCTGCAGGATGCCGTTTTGCCCGACCTCCAACTGACCCATGCGGGTGTAGGCCTCGCGCCCGTCCGGCCCCTGCACGGCGATCCAGCCTGCCCCGCGCACGGCCACGTCGAGCGGGCGTCCAGTCTGCTGGATCGCGCCGGCGGTAAAATCGGTGTGCGGCGTGGTCTCCAGGACGAAGGCGCGGGTCCTGGCCCCCTCCCCCACCACCGGCAGGGCGCGAAAGACGCTCAGTTCCTGTTTGAACCCATGGGTGGAGACGTTGGCCAGGTTGTGCGCCACGGCCGCCTGCTGGCGGGTGACCTCGCGCGCCCCGGTCATGGCGATATAGATGACGCGGTCCATGGCCTCGTATCCCTACCGCTGCTTACCTGAGGTTGACCAGGGTCTGCAGGATCTGGTCCTGGGCACGGATGGTCTGGGCATTGGCCTGGTACAGGCGCTGGGCGACGATCAGGTTGACCAGTTCCTGGGTGAGGTCCACGTTGGACTCCTCCACCGCGCCGGAACGCAGGATGCCGAGGTTGGGGCTGCCCGGCGGCTGCGGGTTGATGCGCTGGCCCGAAGCGGTGGTCTCCGCCCAGAGGTTGTTGCCCAGGGCCAGCAGGCCCTGCGGATTGGGGAAATTGGTCAACACGATCTGCCCCAGGGACTGGGTCTGGCCATTGGTGTAACGGCCGTTGATGGCGCCGTCCTCATCGATGGCCAGGCCGGCCAGCTGACCCGTCGTGTAACCGTTCTGGTTGACGGCATAGATGCCGAAACTGGAACCGAACTGGGTGCTGTCCCCGAAGCCGAGACTGCCGGCGGCGATGTTGATGGGATTGGCGCCGGTGCCCAGAGCCGCCGCCGGGACATTCAGGGCTGTGGCCGTCGAGCCGGTAAGGGTGCCGGTCGGGGAGAAGGTAAGCGTGCCCAGCGCGGCAGCGCCGTTCAGGGCCGTGGTCGTGCCGGCGCTGTTGGTCACCGAGGCGTAGACGTCCCAGGTGATGGGGCTGATCGCCGGGGCGACCGGCGCGGTCTTGCGGAAATAGAAGTTCAGCGCATGGGCATTGCCCAGGCTGTCGTAAACCGTCATCGTCGTCGAGTGGTTGAAACCGGTGACCGACGGGGTGAAGGCGAATGCGGCTGTCGGTATGGACTCCCTGGAGTCCAGATTGACGGCCAAGGAAACCTCGGTCGTGGCCTGCGGATCGTTGTTCACTGCGGTGATCTGCAGCGGACCGAGCAGACTCCCCGTCAGGCCGGTCAGCTTCTGTCCAGTGTTGTTGACGATGAAACCGTTGCGATCGAGCTGGAACTGGCCACTGCGGCTGTAAACCGGCGAGCCGTTGTCATCCAGCACGAAAAAGCCGTTGCCGTTGATGGCAATGTCCAGCGGGTTGTTGGTCAGCGAGATGTTGCCCTGGCTGAACTGCTGGCTGATGGCCGCCACCTGGGTGCCGATGCCCGGCTGCAGAGCCCCCGTGCCGAAGAGCGAGTTGGCATAGACATCGGCGAACTCCACCCGGCTCGACTTGAAGCCCACGGTGGAGACATTGGCGATGTTGTTGCCGATGACGTCGAGGTTTTTCGACGCCCCGCTCAGCCCGCTCAATCCTTGCTGAAAGCTCATCTGTCTTCCTCCGTCAGAAAATCTGCCGCACCTGGTCCAGGGATAGTCTGCCCCTATGGGCGAGTTCGAGGCTCATCCCTGTCCCCTCGGTGATCACGCTGTAGACCTCGTCCAATGTCAGGGCTGTGGCCTTGACTGCCTTGCCATCAAGTTCGGCGTTCAGGGCAAAGCGGTAGCTGCCCGCGGGGGACAATGCCGCGCCGCTGTCATCCCTGCCATCCCAGACGAAGCGGCTGAGTCCGGCAGGCAGATCGCCCAGGTCGAGCTTGCGCACCACCGCTCCGGTGGCATCCAGAATGCTGACCCTCACCTTGGCCGCGGCCTGGGCCAGATCCATCCCGCCGATGCCCATGCCTTCCGAGGACAGGGCGAGTCGATCCCCTTCGACGAACACCTGATGGCCGATCAGGCCCGCTGCCTGCAGTGTCTGGCTCGCCCGGTAGCTGTCCATCAGGGCCTCGAGGCCGGCGTTGAGCTTGTTGATGCCCTCCACCGTCGACATCTGTGCCAGCTGCATGGTCAGTTCGGCGTTTTCCATCGGGTTCATGGGATCCTGGTTCCTGAGCTGGGTGACCAGGAGCTTCAGGAAGCGATCCTCCACCTCCCGCATACCGCTCCGGCTTTGCTCGCCGGGAGCGCCATTGAGGGCGGCAAACAGGCTGTCGTGTTGCACTGCGCTGACGGCCATCATTCACTCCTAGCTTTGCAGCAGCGCGAGGGTGCGCTGCATGAGGTCCTTGGCGGTGGCCATCACCTCGGCATTGGTCTGATAGGAACGCGAGGCGGAGATCATGTTGACCATCTCCTCCACCACATCCACGTTGGGGTAGGCGACATAGCCCTGGGCATCGGCCAGTGGATGCCTGGGGTCATAGACCAGGCGGGGAGGCGCCGGGTCCTCGATGACGCGGGTCATGCGCACACTCTGGGCCCAGGGGGCGCTGGGCGCGACCGGCATGGCCTGGAATACCACCTGCTTGGCCTTGTAACCCTCGCCGGTGGAGGCATGGGCCGAGTCGGCGTTGGCCAGGTTGCTGGCCACCGCATTCAGGCGCATGGACTGTGCAGTCAGGGCCGTGCCGGCAATCTGAAAGACGTGCGCGATGGACATTATCTGGCGGGCTCCAGGGCCAGTTTCGCGCTGCGGAAGGTGCTCATGGCGCGCTCGAGCAGGAACTGGTAATGCATGGCGTTCTCGGCGAAATGGGCGCGCTCCACATTGGGATCCACAGTATTGCCATCGAGGCTGGGCTGCACGGCTGCACGGTATTTCAGCCCCACCGTGCCGGCAGTGGCCGATCCCGTTGCGGAGGCGAGATGTCCGACGGAAGTACGGGTAAGAGGCAAGGCGCCCCCCATTGCCCCGACGGCACCCTTCAGGGCCGAGGCGAAATCCAGATCACGCGCCTTGTAGTTGGGGGTATCCGCGTTGGCCAGGTTGGCGGCGAGGACCGCCTGGCGACGCGCCCGCAGTTGCAGGGCGTTCTGCACGAAGGCAAGGTCGTTGTCCAATCGGCTCAGCAGGCTCATGCCGAAGCCGTAAGCAAACACCGTGCCAGAGCCCAGGCTTGGCAGCACAGTCATGCGCCAATCCCGCAGCACCTGGGCTTACGGCTGGATCAGGTCGGATCGAAAGCGACGTCGGCAAAGGGGTACGGGGTGCTTTCCCCACCCTGGCCCCGGCAAACGGCAACCCGTGCCGGCAATTATTGCCGGTATGGCAAATGCCTTTTCAGCCGCGTTCGACCCGGTTCCGGCCGCCGGTCTTGGGGCGGTACATGGCGGCATCGGCGTGTGCGATGTCGCCGGGTGGGTCGGACGCTCCATGGTCACTGGGCTAACGGACATGGCGACGCCACCCCAAAGCATGAATGTCGCCATGTCCGTTCCCTCACCCCCAGCCCCTCCCCCCAGCGGGGGAGGGGAGCTTCGTGAGCCGGCTGCGCCGACTTTCACGCTGAAGTGGAGCAGAATTTCATCTGCACATCGCTGTCCATAGCAACATGAACCAGGCTTTCTTGAGAGGCTGTCTGTTACTCATCCTGTCGACAGGCCCGGTCCACGCCCAGGAGGAAGCTCTACAGGCTTGGCCGGAACTGCGCCTGTTGGCCGAGCGTCACCTGCACGACCTGGCCACGCGTGATGACGCGGCGATTCGGGCACACGTCGAGATCGGTGCGATCGATCCCCGCCTGCGCCTGCCTCAATGTGCGCGCCCCGTGCTGTTCCTGCCCGCGGGCTCGCGTCTGCACGGCAACGGCAGCCTGGGTGCGCGCTGCGAGGACGCGCCGGAACCGTGGACCCTCTATCTGACCTACAGGATCTCCCTGCAGGGCCCCGCGCTGGTGACCCGTTGGCCGCTCGCGGCCAGACAGACGATCAAGGCCGGCGACCTGGAGCTGAGGGAGATCGCCTACGAGGCCCCTCCAGGCGACTATCTGCGCGACACGGCACTGTTGGAGGGCGCGGTGACCGCGCGCCCCATTCCGGCCGGTCAACCCCTCACCGCAGATCGGATCGTGCGCAGTCAGACCGTGCGCGCCGGGCAGCGCGTCAAGCTGTGGCTGAGCGGCAGCGGCTTTCACATCACCCAGGAAGGTGTGGCCCTCAACGGCGCGAAAGCGGGCGAGACGGTGCGCGTGCGCACCGCTGCCGGCAAGATCGTGCAAGGTCAGGCGGGCGCGGACGGACGTGTCGTGGTCAAACCTTAAGTATGCGGGGGCGGAACCGTTATACTTTGTGTAACAGTCATGGGGGTGTGCTATGAAAATCGACAACACCTGGAAAAACGTCGCCGGCGTCCAGCCCAAGGTCAAAGCGGGCAAGGGCAAGGCGAGCGATACCGGCACATCCCGGTCCGGCGTGCAGGACAACGTCGACCTGACCACCCAAGCCAGCCTCATGCGCTCTCTGGAATCCACTCTGGCCGACCTGCCGGACACCGACATCGGCAAGGTGGAGGAGGTGCGACAGGCCATCGCCGAAGGCCGCTTCCGGGTCGACGAGGAGGTGGTGGCCGAGAAGCTGGTGGAAAACACCATGGAAAATCTGCATCACGCCAGCAAACACGCATGAGTGAATTGCACGGGCGGCTCGACGCCCTGTCCGGTCTGCTGCGCAAGCTGCTGGATACCCTCACCCGGGAAGGCGCGGTCCTGCAAAGAGGGGATACCGAAACCCTGCCCGGGCTCGCGGCCGCCAAGGAAGCGTGCGCCAGGGCGCTGGCTGCGGGCTGGACGGCTTTCTCCGATGCGTTGAACCTGCACCCGCCCATTACCCGCCAGGCGATCGAACAGGCACTCGACACCCAGTCCGAACCGGGACTGGTTGAAGCCTGGTCGAGGATCGTGGACCTGATCGACGAAACGCAACGGCAGAATCGACTCAATGGTCGTCTGATCGAGGAACAGCTCAGGCGTACCCAGAGCGCCCTGGACATCCTACAATCGGCCGCCAGCCAGCACGCCCTCTACGGGGCAGACGGCCACAGCGTGGAACTCCTCTCCCCCCAGCGCAGCATAGACGAGGTATGACATGCAGCATTTGCGTCTGAAGGTCGAAGGCATGACTTGCATGGGCTGTGTGAACAGCGTCAAGCGCTTGCTTTCCGCCCTGGACGGTGTGGAACAAGTGGACGTCGACCTGTCACAGGGACTGGTGCAGGTCAGCTACGATCCCAGCCGCACCCAAGCCGAGGCCATGCAGCTCGCCATCGAGGGTGGCGGCTACCGGGTCACCGGGGCATAGACAGGCGGCCGCACAACCGCCTGCGAGAAATCGTTTCGCACCATCGAACGACCGTTCCTGCGTAACGTCGAATCGTCAGCCGGATGGGCTGGTGAGTGACGCGAAAGTCGGCGGCAGAGCGCATCAGGGAAACGCTGAAGAAAGCCGCGGGCGGGATCGAGCGCCGCGCGCACGGGGCGCAGGATGGGAAACATCTCAAACAGATAGCCTGAATCCGTGTCGATGCTGCCGGTTGCCTTGTAGGTCGGGCTTCAGCCCGACACCCAAAGCGTCGCAAAAGCGTCGGACTGAAGTCCGACCTACGGGTCCGACCTGCCGAGACTGGTCGTGATCGACACGGATTCAGGCTTGGGTCCGTGCGCCCTTGCCGGCGCACAGCTCATGCAGGGGCTGCGGCCGGTGGATGTGGTAGCCCTGGGCGTAGTCGACCCCCATCTCCTCGAGCATGCGTGCGGTGGCTGCATCCTCCACGTATTCGGCCACCGTGCGCACCCCCATCAGGCGGGCCACCTTGTGGATGGCCTCCACCATGGCCGCGTCCACGGGGTCCTGATGCATGTCACGCACGAAGGTGCCGTCGATCTTCAGATAGTCCACCGGCAGGCTGCGCAAATAGGCGAACGAGGACAAACCGCTGCCGAAGTCGTCCAGGGCGAAGCGACAGCCCAGCACGCGCAGATCGGTGATCAGCTGCAGGGCGTTATCCAGGTTCGCGATCGCCGCCGTTTCCGTAATCTCCAGACACAGGTTGGACGCGACCTGAGGATGTTCGGCCAGCCTCTGGCGCAGGTGGGTCTGGAGGCCCACGTCACCCAGGGAGGCGCCGGAGATGTTGATGCTCAGTATGACCTCGGGGCGGTCCTCCAGCATCGCGGCACAGCGTTCGATCACCTGGTCCAATACCCAGCCGTCGAGCATCGCGGCCAACTGATAACGTTCGGCGGCCGGCAGAAAGGCCATGGGGGGAATCACGTTCTCGTCCGGATCCACCATGCGCAACAGCAGCTCGTAATGCTGTGCACCATCGCCCTCGCCCAGCGGTTGCAGATACTGGCAGTAGATCTGCATCCGCCCCTCGTCCAGGGCCTGGGTGATGCGACTCGCCCACTCCATCTCACCACGGCGGCGCAGGAGCTCCTTGTCCCCGATGTGATAGCGATGGATGCGGTTGCGCCCCCCTTCCTTGGCTGCGTAGCAGGCCGCGTCGGCCGCGCTGAGCAGTTCCCCCACGCTGTGGCTGCCGGCATCGATCTCCACCAGGCCCATGCTCACCCCGACGGAGTAGACCCGATCCCCGAAATGGAAACGGAAGTCCTCGACCACCCGGCGCAACCCTTCGGCCAGATGCATGCCCACATCGCCACCACAGTCCAGGAACAACACGCCGAACTCGTCACCCCCCAGCCTGGCGAGGACGTCCGTGCTGCGCAAAGCCTGCCTGAGCTGTGCCGAAAGCTGCCTGAGCAACTCGTCGCCGGCCTTGTGGCCGCTGGTGTCGTTCACCACCTTGAACTGATCCAGGTCCATGAACACCAGCGTATGCCGGCGGCCATCCTCCATGGCTGACCGCAGGGCCTTGTCGACCTGGACGCCGAACTCGACCCGATTGGTCAGACCGGTAAGGGGGTCGTGACTGGCCTGCCAGCTGAGCTTCGCCGTCGCCTCCTGGATGCGGCTTTGCAGGGTTTCGTAGAAACCCCGCAATTCTTCCGCCATACGGGTAATCCCCTGCCCCAGTATGGTGAACTCGCCGCCCAGTTCGCCCCCCAGCCTGACATGCAGATTGCCCTGACCGATCTTTTCCACCGCCTGGGCGAGCAGACCGATCGGCCGCACGATGTCCCGTCCCAGGCGCAGGGCCATCAGGATGGCCGCTATCAGCACGGCGGTGGTGAGCAGAAAGCTGTTGAGCAGGATCTGCCGCTGTCTCGCCCGCGTCGGTTCCAGGGATATGCCCAGGGTGACCTGACCGACGGTCTGCGGCCGTGCCTCGCCCAATTCATCGATTGCGATCAACAGGGGCTTGCTGCGCACCGGCTCGCTGATGAAAAGCATGTCGTGGTCTCTCGACAGGCTGCCTTCGGAGGCGATGTCCAGCGCGGGCAGTCGTGTCGACGGGCCGAACTGCACCCAGACCCGTCCGTCGCGATCGGCGATACGTACGGTCAGCACCGCGTCGTTCTTGCGCAGTCCATGAGCCAGGTCCTGCAACAGGTCGGCGTCACCGATGAACAGACCATATTCACAGGCCTGGGCGAGCTGGCGGGCCATGACCTGACCCTGATCCTCGATGGCCCGATCCATGTCCTGCAACCGGCTGGAGATGAAATACCAGGTCAAGGCGACCGAGATCACGGCGATGGGCAGCATGGCCAACAGCAGGACGCGTGCCTTGATACCGAGCCGGTGCATCATGGCTCGCCCCCCGGTTGCAGTCTGATCACGGATTCATCCGGCAGTTTGATGCCCAGGGATCGGGCGACATGCTGGTTGAAGGAAACCGCATATTCGTCGCAGTATCGGGGAGGTGGCAGATCGCCCTCGCCAACGCTCCAATGCCGCGCGATCTGCCCTCCCTGCGCACCGATCTGTGCGGGGGTGGAATAGACGGCGGCAACCGCACCCGCCTTCACCAGCCCCTGGGAGAAACCGATCACCGGGACACGGTAGCGATAAGTGGTCAACAACACATGCTGGACATTGTTGGCATTGAGCACCAGGGCATCGGGCAGGAGCAGAAGGACATCCGACTCGGGCAGGACCTGCCGGAGGCCGGCCGCCACCTCGCCGCTCGGAGCTATCTCGGCCAGACGCAAGGACATGCGCCGCCGGGCGGCTTCCTGCGACAACGGGCCGATGTTGGCGAGGCCCTGGGTCGAGTGGATCACGCCAACCTGCCTGGCCTTGGGCAAGACCCTTTCGATCAGGCTCAGAGAACGCCCGGGCGGCTGATCGATGAACACGGCCGACAATCTCCTGCGAGACAGGCTTGCCGGCCAGGTCTCTGCCTCGAAGCCGCTGCGCGGCACCATCAAGGCGAGGACCGCCGCCTGTCCGTCTGCATGTTCTGCCACCATCCGGGTTGCCTTGATGCCCACCGGCACCAGCAGCTTGACTTCCCTGCCCAACGCCTGCACCCCTTTGGCGTCCAGGCCGTCGAGGTAGAGGATACGCAGCGCACGCCGATCGCCGAAGCGCGCCGCAAATGCGTCGGCCAGCTCTTCATAGGCCGGCCCGCGCTCGCTCAGGATAAGGGCCACACCCCCGGCTGCATGTGCGGCTGACGAGACGTGCAGGCAGAACGACAGCATCAGGCCGAGCCACGATTGGGTAAGCCAGCGTGTCATGCCCGAGGATTCAGCTACCAGATGCGCGCATCACTGCAGTCCCTGGCCATCTCCTGCATGTACTGCGCATGGGCGGCCAGTTCCCCGGCAGTGGCGCGCAACACCCGCAGCCGCACGGGTTTGTCGCGATGCATCCGCTGCGACGCGGGCAGGGCCACATGGTCCATGGCCAGGGTCTCCTGGCCGCGGGTCATGGCCAGGTAGACCTCGGCCAGCAGTTGCGCGTCCAGCAGGGCGCCATGCAGGGAACGGCCGGAGTTGTCGACCTCGTAGCGCCTGCACAGGGCATCCAGATTGTTTTTCTGGCCCGGATGCAGCTCGCGCGCGAGCTTCAGGGTGTCCTGCACGCCCAGGCAATGCTTACCCAAATCGCCCGCATCCAGGCGCGCCAGTTCGGCATTGAGGAAACCCACGTCGAAAGGCGCGTTGTGAATGATCAATTCGGCGTCCGCGATGAAACGCAGGAAATCCGGCGCGATCTCGCGAAAGCGGGCCTTGTCCTCGAGAAATTCCCGCGTCAGTCCATGCACCTCCATGGCCCCCGGATCGATGTCGCGTTCGGGATTGAGATAGACGTGGAACGCCTCGCCGGTGATCCGACGGTTCAGGATCTCCACCCCGCCGATCTCGATCACCCTGTGTCCGAGCGCCGGATCCAGGCCGGTGGTCTCGGTATCCAACACCACCTGTCTCATGCCGACCTGCCGTTGATCATCTGCACCCCCAGATTGGCGAGGCGATCGGCCTCCTCGTTGCCGGCATGTCCGGCATGGCCGCGCACCCAGTGCCATTCCACCTCGTGCCGGGAGACCAGGTCATCCAGGGTCTGCCAGAGGTCCCGGTTCTTCACCGGTGTCCCGGCACTGGTCTTCCAGCCCCGCCGCTTCCAGTTCGGCAGCCACTCGGTGATGCCCTTCTGCACGTATTGCGAGTCGGTGTAGACCGCGACCCGGCTGGTCCGCTTCAATGCCCGCAGGGCCTCGATGACCGCGGTGAGTTCCATGCGGTTATTGGTCGTCTCTGCCTCGCCGCCATAGAGGGCCTTGCTGCGGTCGCCATGGCGCAGCAGCACCCCCCAGCCGCCCGGTCCCGGGTTGCCCTTGCAGGCGCCATCGGCATAGACCTCGACAGGTGCGGGCAGATCGATGTCCACAGCGTTATTGTTTGTCTTCACTTGCCAGTTTCCGGGTGGTCTGGCCCAAGGCCGGCCTGACCAGCCAGGATTTGTCCCATTTCGGGGCGATCAGCCGCATGCCGACGCGCCGCTTGACGGCCTGCAGCAGATACACCCCTCCCCCCATCGCCCACCAGCGATCACCGGCGGTTTCCATGCAGGTGAAACGCCCCAGCCAATCCTCCCGACCCAGGGGCGGAGCATAGCAAATCATGCGCCCGCTCTGGAGTTCGAATCCCAGCAGGGCCAGCCAATCCTTCAGGCGGGCCAGACGGATGAAACGCCCGTGCCAGGGATAGCCTGCGCCGGGACCGGAAAACCGACGGCGCAAGCCCCACAGACTCAGGGGATTGAAACCGGAGATGAGCAATCTGCCCTCCGGACGCAGGACCCGCTCGCATTCCCGCAGCAGCTGATGCGGGTGCGGCGAGAACTCCAGGGCGTGGGGCAGGGCCAGGAGATCCAGACACTCGCTGGCGATGGGCAGCTGCTCCAAGGCACAATGAAACACGCCACCGGCCTGCCCCCCACACAGGCGATGAGGCATGCGGTTCGCGCGCAGGAAATCGGTGTGGCATTCGCCGAGCTGCATGGCATTGAAGCCGAACAGGTTGGCGCAGGTAAGGTCGTACCAGGCGAGTTCCCGCTCCAGTACATATTTGCCCAGATCGCTTTCCAGCCAGTCGTGCATGCTTGACGTCGTGTCGAGGAGGTCCAGAATGGGGCCATGCTCAAGGTCTTGCCGATTCCCGCCCTGCGGGACAATTACATCTGGGTCATCCATGACGACCATGCCGCTGCGGTCGTCGACCCCGGCGAGGCAGGTCCAATTGTAGCCTGGCTCGCGGATCGGGGCATGGCTCTGTCAGCCATCCTGATCACCCACCATCACGGTGATCATGTGGCAGGCGTCGCCACATTGGTCGCCCGACATGGCTGCCCGGTCTACGGTCCGGGCAATGAGGACATCGTCGAGGTGAGCCGGCCGGTGGGTGATGGCGACTGGGTCGAGCTGGCCGCGCCTCCTGCACGTCTGCGGGTGATCTCCGTGCCGGGGCACACGCGCGGCCATCTGGCCTACTACGGCCAGGGTCACCTGTTCTGCGGCGACACCCTGTTTTCCTGCGGCTGCGGTCGAGTGTTCGAGGGCACGGCGAACCAGATGTATAGCTCCCTCATGCGCCTGGCAGCCCTGTCGGAAGACACCCGGGTCTGCTGTGCGCATGAATACACTCTGGCCAACCTCGCGTTTGCACGCGAGGTGGACCCCTCCAACCGCGAACTGCAGGCATGGGCCGAGGAGGCGCTTCGACTCCGTCGGGCTGGTCTGCCCACGCTACCCGTGAGCCTGGGACGTGAGTTACGGGTCAACCCCTTCCTGCGCTGCCACGCGCCGGAACTCAGGATCGCAGCCGAACGTTGGTCAGGTGGCTCGCTGCAGCATCCGTCCCAGGTTTTCGCCACACTCAGGGAGATGAAGAATCGGACCTGACAACTATTTTATTACTACATAACATTTTCTTATGCCTAAGGCGGCAGCAAATGCTTGCCCGATTCCGGTACGGCCCATATTATTTTCCTGTCAACGTATCGGCGGAGTCGCCCGAACGCACCCATGCCTATCAGCGCACTTCTCCTCCCGGTCCTCACCGCCTTCGCCCTGATCTCCGGTCCCGCTGCGGCGGCCGGCAACACCGAGGCAGCGGGCATCGTGCCTGTGCTCAAGATCAGTTACACGCTCGATGCCCTGGCCACGGTACAGGACAGCCAGAGCCAGCCGCAGGACCTTTGGGAACGTATACGCATGGGCTTCCGTCTGGACGACGTCAACCCGGAACTGACCCGTCGTCACGAGCGCTGGTACGCGGAGCGGCCCGACCATCTGCTGCGGGCCATCGAGCGAAGCCGGCTCTACCTCTATCACATTGCCGACGAGGTCGAGAAGCACGGCATGCCGATGGAAGTGGCGCTGCTCCCCCTGGTCGAATCCGCCTTCAATCCCTTGGCCCAGTCGCCCAAGCAGGCCGCGGGCATCTGGCAGTTCATCCCTTCCACCGGCCGGGTCTTCGGCCTGCAGCAGAACGCATGGTACGACGGCCGTCGTGACGTCCTGGCGGCAACACGTGCCGCCCTGGACTATTTGCAAGTCCTCTACCGGCAATTCGGTAGTTGGGAATTGGCCCTGGCCGCCTACAACTGCGGCGAGGGTTGCGTCGCCCGTGCCATTGCCCGCAACAAGGCACGGGGACTGCCCACCGCCTATGCAGCCCTCACGCTGCCGACGGAGACCAGGCACTACGTACCCAAACTCTTGGCGGTGCGCAACCTGGTACGCGATCCCCAGTCCGCCGGCATCAGCCTGCAAGCCATGGACAACGAGCCCTACTTCGTTCAGGTCAAGATCGAGCAGCCCATGCCGACCCGCCAGGCAGCGAGGCTCGCGGACATCAGCATGGAGGAGTTTCTCGCCCTCAACCCCGCCTTCCAGCGTCGTGTGATCCACACCGACACACGCGGTGTGCTCCTGTTACCGGCCGACAAGGTTGATATCTTTCAAAGCAACCTCCATAAAAAGGGCGCCCAGCGCGACAGTCTGCAGGTCTATCAGGGCCGCAAGGGAGAGTCGGTCGACGGCATTGCCAAGCGTTTCGGGGTCACCCTGGAATGGCTCAGGGAACACAACCCGCTCAAAGCGTCGCGTGGCAGACTGGTCTCCAACCAGATACTCTACGTCCCGGTGCCCGCCAAGTCTGCGCCGGCAAGGCTGGCGCAGGTCGAGCCGACATCGGGCAACGCGGAAGGTGAAGGCAAGCGCAGGGGCGCAACCTGAGCCCTCGGCAATCGCCGGGCCAACGACTCGAGCGCCGTCTGGCGTAGAGCCGGCGCGTCGGGTATGTCTGTACCCTGAGTCTGTGTCGATGCTGCCGGTAGCCTGGTAGATCGGGCTTCAGCCCGACACCGAAAGCGTCGGAAAGCGTCGGACTGAAGTCCGACCTACACCGGGTTGGTCGTGATCGACACGGATTCAGGTGTACGACAAACAAACCAGGTCGCTCAGTCGCCACCCACCAGGTGACAAGCCACGAGGCGGTCGGCCCCCACTGCCCTGAGGATCGGCCGCTCGGATCGGCACCTTGCCTCCGTCATGGGACAGCGATGCGCGTAGGGGCAACCTGTCTCGGCCACGCGACCGTCACCGCGGGTGATCGCCTCGGCCCGCAACCCATGACCAGGCGCGGAATCCAGCAGCAGACGCGTATACGGGTGCAGAGGCGACGCGAACAGGGCCTCCGTCGTACCCTCCTCCACGATCCGACCCCGGTACATGACCATGATCCGATGGGCGAGATAGCCGACGACGGGCAGGTTGTGGGTGATGAACAGATAGGCCAGCCCCTCCTGGTCTTGCAGCGCCTTGAGCATGTTGATGATCTGGGCCTGCACGGAGACATCCAGGGCACTGGTGGGTTCGTCGCAGAGCAGCAACCTGGGCCCTACGGCCAGTGCCCTGGCGATGGCGATACGCTGGCGTTGGCCGCCGGAGAAGGCGTGGGGATAACGCCGGGCGGCCCCCCTTTCCAGGCCGACCCGTTCCAGCAGCGCCCCCACCCTGGACACACGCGCCGTCCGGTCGAGGTCCGGCCGCAGCGACAGCAGACCCTCCTCCAGAATCTCCCCCACCCGCATGCGGGGGTTCAAGGAGGAATAAGGGTCCTGGAAGATGATCTGCATCTGAGACCTGCGCTTGCGCAGAGCCTCGCCCCGCAGGGTGGTGATCTCCTGTCCGTCGAGACGCACGCTGCCACGACTGGGCTCCAGCAGCCGCAGTATGGCCTTGGCCAGGGTGGACTTGCCACAGCCCGACTCCCCCACCAGCGCCAGCGTCTCTGCCTGTGCCAGATGCAGGCACACCCCGTCCACGGCCTTCACCCAGCCCAGCGTGCGTTTGAACACCCCCCGGCGGATCGGGAAATGTACGGCCAGATCGTTCACCTCCAGCAGGGGGGCGCCGATGCGCAGAGCCGGCTCCAGTCTGCCCCCTGCCGATACCGTATCCCTTCGGGCCGACTGCGGCTCCAGGGCCAGGTGGCAGCGCACCCAATGCCCGTCGCCGACCGCGTGCACAGGGGGCGCCTCCGCCCGGCAGCGGTCCACGGCATCCGGGCAGCGTTCGGCGAAGCGACACCCGGTGTGCCCGGTTCCGAGCGAGGGCACGTTGCCGGCGAGGTGTTCCAGTATCTCCCCGCGCCGTCTCGCAGAGGGCAGCACCCGTAACAGGGTACGGGTGTAGGGATGACGCGCCCGTTCGAACAGGCGCTCGCGCTCCGCCCATTCCACCATCTGGCCGGCATACATGACCATCACCCGGTCGGCCATGTCGCGTGCCACGTCGATGTCATGGGTGATGAGCAGCAGTCCCATACCGCGCTCGTGTTGCAGCCGCCTCAACAGCCGCAGGATCTGCGCCTGCACGGTGACGTCCAGGGCCGTGGTGGGTTCGTCGGCGACAAGCACCTCGGGCTCGCCCGCCAGCATGGTGGCGATGAGGGCACGCTGGCGCTGGCCGCCGGAGAGCTGGAAGGGATAACTCGCTGCCATGGCTGGTTCAAGACCGACTGCCAGCAGCAGTCGACCGACCTCGTCGCCCGCACGGCCCCCCCGCAGACCGCGATGCACGTGCAAGGACTCCACGATCTGCTCGCCGATGCTCATGACCGGGTTGAGGCTGACCATGGGCTCCTGGAAGATCATGGCCATGCGGCCGCCGCGTATCGACCGCATGGCTTTCTCGGGCAGGGCGAACAGATTGGTGTCTGCGAGCCAGGCCTCGCCCGAGGCGATGCGCAGCCCCTCGGGCAACAGGCGCATGAGGGCCAGGGCGGTGAGGGACTTGCCGCAGCCGGACTCTCCCAGCAGGGTGACGCATTCGCGTGCGCCGACCTCCAGGGAGACCCCGTCCACAGGCACCTGCGGCCCGTCGCGGCCGTCGATGACCACGCGAAGATCCTTGAGTCGCAACCCCGTCATGCGCGGACCCCGCTGCGGGGATCGAAGGCCTCGCGCACGCCGTCGGCGAACAGATTGGCCGCCAACACCAGGGTGAACATGAACAGGAAGGCCGCCGTCAGTTGCCACCAGACCACGGGTTCCCGCGCCAGCTCCATGCGCGCGCCGTTGATCATGTTGCCCCAGCTGGCCATGACCGGGTCCACCCCCACGCCTACATAGGACAGCACCGCCTCGGCCAGCACCAGGGCGGAAAAGTCGATGACCACGCTGATCAGCACCAGATGCGAGACGTTGGGCAGGATGTGACGCCCGAGGATGCGCAGCCTCGACACACCGAAGGCGCGCGCCGCCTGGATATAGTCCTGTTCGCGCAGCTTGAGGGCCTCGCCGCGCAGCAGCCGGGCCAGGCCTGTCCAGCTGGTCACGCCGAGTATGCCGCACAGGAAGACCAGGCGCAGGTCCGAGCGCGCCGCGGCGGTGTCGTAGAGGTCCGGATTGGTCTCGATGTAGACCTGGGCCACCAGGACGGCGGCAGCGATGAGCAACACACCGGGTATGGAATTCAGGGTGGTGTAGAGATACTGGATCACGTCATCCGCGCGACCACCGAAGTAGCCCGCCGCCACGCCCAGGAACAGAGCCAGGGGCAGCATGATCAGGGTGGTGAGGGTGCCGATGAGCAGACCCGTGCGGATGCTTTTGAGGGCGAGGTAGAGCACGTCCTGCCCCACCTTGTCGGTGCCCAGCACATGATAGTGACCGGCCCAATGCAGCAGGATACCGCCGAGCACCAGCAGCACGCTCAGGGTGACGAGGGCGCTGCGCCCGCCGCCGAACGCCGGTTCGCGCCACAATCGCGACCACGCCCGCGCCCGGTCCAGGCCCGCCCTGCGTGCGACCCATAGCACCGCCATCACCCACAGCACGGCGGCGACGCCCAGACCGGACAGCGCGCCCCACAGGGCACGCACGGCAATGTCCGGTCCACGTTCTGCCTCTGACGACAAATGGGCGCCGCCATATTGCAGGCGCGGATAGTCACGCGTCACCCGGCCGTCCGGCAGATGGAGGCTTTTCTTGACGAACAGGCGGGTTGCGAAGGGGGCGGAATAGGTCTGCTCCGCCTGCCCGCGCAGCGGACCGGCGAGGACGTCGAACAGGGACGACACCTCGGCCGCATACTGCACCGGCTGGCCCGGTTCGGCCGGCAGTTGCGGCCGGAAATGCAACGAATCCAAAAGACCGATGGCACCGTAGCAGGCGAGGACGACCACGGACGCCATGCCCAGACGGCTGCGGCCCACCTGTCGCCAGGGTGCGCGCAGGTGCTCATGCCGCCGCACCTGCCGCACGAAGACCAGCACCACGCCCAGCAGCAGGAACAACAGGGCATCGCTCCACAGCACCACCGGCATGAAAGGCAGGTTCATTCGAGCCTCACGCGCGGATCGACCAGGGTATAGGACAGGTCGGTGAGCAGGAGACCCAGGATGTAGAGCACCGAGCCGAGGAAGACCATGGCGCGGACGATGGCAAAATCCTGGGCCTGGATCGCATCGATGGTGTAGCTGCCCAGGCCAGGTATGCCGAAAAAGGACTCGACGATGAGGCTGCCGAGGAACAGCCGCGGGATCACGACCACAACGCCGGTCAGGATGGGAATCATGGCGTTGCCGAGCACATGCCGGAACAACACCACCCGCTCCGGCAGCCCCTTGGCCCGTGCCGTGCGCACATAATCCTTGTGGATCTCCTCCAGGAACAGGGTGCGGTAGAAGCGGCTGGAGTCGCCGATGCCGGCCACCACCCCCACCAGAACCGGCAGGATGAGGAATTTGACCCCGTCGATCCCTGGCTCATAGCCGGAAATGGGCACCAGATTCCACAGCTTACCCAGCAGATACTGCCCGCCGATGACATAGAACAGGCCGGAGATGGACATCAGCGCCACGCACAGCACCACGCCGGCGACATCCAGATAGGTGGCGCGGAAGAACACCAGCAGCAAGGCGAAGCTGATGTACACCGCCAGACCGACCAGGAAGGTGGGTAGGGCGATGGCCAGGCTGGGCCACATGCGGGTGGTGATCTCGCGGCCGATGTCGCGCCCGTCGTCGGCCTGACCGAAGTCGAAGGCGAACAGACGCAGGGACTTCTGCACGAACAGGGTATCGGTGAGCCGCGCCGCGCCCTCTGCCGATGCGTTGTAGAACAGGGGCTTGTCGTAGCCGTGCTCGGTCTTCCAGCGCTCGATGGCCTCCGCCGTCACGTGTTTCGCTCCGAGATGTATGCGCGCCATGTCGTCCGGGGTGTTGACGACGAAGAACAGGGCGAAGGTGAGCAGGTTCACACCGATCAGGATCGGAATGGCATAGAGGATGCGGCGGATGACGTAGGCGTACATGACCCTACCCCACCGTGGCCATGAGTCGCCTGCGGTAGGCCAAAGCCGCGGGCACGACCGCGGCGATCAGCACCCCCACCAGCGCCCAGACCGGCCACCAGACCGGCCGGTTCCAGCGCGCCTGGTAGGCCATGCGCAGCGCCGGCTCCACCTTGCGGTACTTGAGGGTATTGTTGGCCATCAGATTGGGCTTGGTGTTGCCCGCCCAGGCGTGGCTCAGACCGAAGCTCTTGGGGTAGTAGGCGAAGACCCAGGGGGCATCCCGGCGCACGATCTCGATCATGGCGTCGATCACCCGCTGCCGCTCGGGGCCGTTGTCCAAGTCCTTCATCTGCGCGAACAAGCGGTCGAACTCGACATTGGCATAGTTGGCGGCATTCTCGCCGTTCTTCCCCGCCTTGCGGTTGGGGCCGTAGAGCAGGAAAAGGAAATTCTCCGGGTCGGGATAATCGGCGTTCCACCCCCACTCGAAGATCTGGGCGTTGCCCTTGAGCATCTTGTCCTGGAAGCGGTTGTAATCGGTGGAGCGCACGATGAGCTGGATGTCGAGCTTGGCGAACTGCTTGCGGTACCAGTCCAGCCTGCTCTTGGCCTCGGGCCCGCTGGCCATGGTGTCGAAGTACAGTGTCAGCGGCCGGCCGCTGCCCGCCTCCCGCCCGCCGGGATAGCCCGCCTCGGCCAGCAGGCGCCTGGCCTCCGCGATGTCGCGCCGCACCGGCCGGCCGCCGCCATTGTCGGGCTGCCAGCGGTAGACCACCGGGTTGATGCCCGCCTCGCCCTCGCGGTGACCGAAGATGCCCGGCGGCAGCGGTCCCTGGGCCGGGATGCCGCGACCGTTCAGAAAGATGGATATGAACTCCTCGTAATCCAGGGCAATGGACAAGGCCTGGCGCAGTTTGCGCGCCTTGTCCGTAGCGCCGCCGATCACAGGGTCGAGCATGTTGAAGCCGACATACCAGATGGAGGTACGCACCGCGGTGGTGAGCCGGATATCCCGCGCCGACATCTCCGGGCTCAGGTCCGGCTGCCCGTCGGGGCCGATGCGGATGGCCTGATCGAAGGTGTCAGAGCTGATGCCGGAACTGTCGTAGTAACCCTGGAGGAATTTGCTCCATTGCGGGATGTCCTCCTTCTCCAGCCGATAGATGGCCTCGTCCAGCAAAGGCAGTCGCCGCCCGGCGTCGGCGAGCAGACCGGCGGCGGCATCACCCGGCTCCCCGGCATCGGGATAGAAATCCGCGCGATAGTTGGGGTTGCGGCGCAGGATCATCACCCGGTTGGGGTCGTTCTCCGCCAGATAGAACGGCCCCGTGCCCACCGGCTGCCAGTCCAGGGTGAGATTGCGCTCGGCCATGCCCGGTTGGTTGTAGAAGCGTTCGGCCTCCGGCGGCACCGGCGCGAAGAAGGGCATCGCCAGCCAATAGACGAACTGGGGATACTTGCCGCGTATCGTGATGCGGTAGGTGTAGCGGTCGACGACCTGCGCCCCCTCCAGGGGGTAGCGATCGAGGTCCAGATAGGCGTGCCTGGGCAGATCCCTGCTCACCGCCTGCAACATGCGTCCGAACTCCCCCAGGCCGACGATGTAATCGCTCATGAGGCCGAATATGGGCGAGTTCAGGCGGGGATTCGCCAACCGCTTGATCTGGTAGACGTAATCCGCCGCGACCAACTCGCGGCTGCCCGTTTCGGGAAAATCCGTCAGTCGCCGGATGCCCGCCAGGTCGCCCGCCCGCAGCGGAATGTAACGTGGCCGTCCCGTCTCGTCGCGGGCAAAGCAGGGATGGGGCTGATAACGGATGCCGGGCTTGATGCGGATTTCATAGGTCGTGGAGGCGATGCTTTCGGGCGGAGCTTCCGGCGGCAGCGTGCGACCCTGGGCATCGAGATACGTGACGCGCGGCATGCCGTCGGCAGTGAGCGGTTCGAGCTCATACGGCCGCCGCAGATAGTGGTACTGCAGGGGCGGATCGTAGATCTGGCCGGTGAAGACGACCTCGTTCGAGCTGTAGGAGCGTGCCGGGTCGAGGTGCTTGGGCCGATCCGGCCCAAAGTTGGAGAAGAGGACGTTGCGACCGGCCTCCTCCGGCCCATGCGGGTTGTTCAGAGGTCCGCTGCAGGCGGTCAGAACCAGGGACACGAGCCAGAGCCAGGATCGCATGCATCCAGTGTAAAAGAGACCCCTGCCGCCGTCACGGTATAATCCCGGCTGACAACCACTACCCTCAGAGGATCGCGTCATGGGCTTTCTGGCCGGTAAAAAAATACTCATCACGGGGCTCATCAGCAACCGCTCCATCGCCTACGGCATCGCCCAGGCCTGCAGGCGTGAGGGGGCCGAACTGGCCTTCAGCTATCAGGGTGAACGCGCCCGCGACCGGGTGATGGAGTTCGCCACCAGGGACTTCGGCTCACAGCTCTGTTTCGACTGCGACGTCACCAGTGACGAGCAGATCGAGCAACTCTTCAGGGATTTGGGCAGGCACTGGGACGGCTTGGATGGCATCGTCCATTCCATCGCCTTCGTGCCGAAACAGGCCCTGGCGGGCGACTATCTGGAAAACGTCAACCGCGAATACTTCCACATCGCCCATGATGTCTCCAGCTATTCTTTCACGGCCCTGGCCAAGGCTGGCCTGCCCATGATGCTGGGACGCAGGGCGGCGCTGCTCACCCTGACCTATCTCGGCGCCGTGCGCTCAGTCCCGCACTACAACGTCATGGGCCTGGCCAAGGCCAGTCTGGAATCCTCGGTGTACTACCTGGCCGCCAGCCTGGGCCCGCGCGGCATACGGGTCAACGGCCTGTCTGCCGGGCCGATCAAGACCCTGGCGGCGGCGGGCATCGCCGATTTCAACAAGTTGCTCTCCTGGGGCGAGAGGCACTCGCCGCTACGCCGCAACGTGACCATCGAGGAGGTGGGCAACACCGCGGCCTTCCTGCTCTCGGACCTGGCTTCGGGCATCACCGGCGAGATCACCTATGTGGATGCGGGCTTCAACAGTACCGCCGGGTTGTCGGTGGAGGAATAACCCGCATCGAATCAGCGACCGAAACAAAACGACGGCCGGTTTTCACCGGCCGTTTTTTTGGTCTGGTTCCACCGCCTCCCCGGACTACTCCGTCCTGCGTTCGATGAAGGCCTGGTTGACCTTTATCTCGGACTTCCCGCGCAGGTCCTCGAGCAGCGCCCGCAGTTCCTCCTGGGCGAGGAGCCTCTGCAAATCACGGCGGATCATGACCACCTGTTCCTGTTCCGCGGCACTCTCGGTTACGCCGTTGATCCGATAGAGTCGGTAGCCCTCACGACTCTCCAGACCGACATATGTCGGCAATCGCTCAGTCCTGGCCTTGTACACCGCCTTGACCGCATCGGGCGGCAGGTTGAGGGGCTGCATGCGGGAGATCGTCATCGGAGCGCCCATGCCGGCCGGTGCCTCGCCCGCCAGCGCGGCCTTGAGCGCATCCTGACCGGCGGCGATGGCCCGCTCGCGCGCGGCCTTGGCGGTGAGTTTCAGGCGGATCTCGGCGGCCACTTCCTGCAGCGGTCGCACGCCCTCCGGTCTGTGCTCCAGCACACGCGCGGCAACGAGGACATTGGGCGACACCTCGATGGCTTCCGTGTTCTGCTTCTTCACCAGGACCTCGTCGCTGAAAAGCGCGTCCAGGAGACGCGGGTTGCCCAACATCCGTGGTTCGGCCTCCTTGCGGCTGATCCAGCCACTCACCTGCAGGGGCAACCGCAGCTCTTTCGCGGCTGGCTCCAGGCTGTCGGGCTGCTCATAGACCAGGTTGCTGAAACGGTCGGCCGCCTCGGCGAAATGACGCTGGGCCTCCTGCTGACGCAGTTCTTCGACGATGTCGCCCCTCACCACCTCGAAGCCGAGCTTGCTGCCGGGGACGATGCCGTCGAGCCGGATGATGTGGTAGCCGAATTCGGTCTCCACCAAGCCGCGGATCTCCCCCTTGTTCATGGTGAAGACCGCATCTGCGAAAGGCTTGACCATCATGTCCCGGCTGAAGGTGCCGAGATCCCCTCCCCGTTGCCCGGAGCCCGGATCCTGCGAATGCTCCCTGGCCAGCGCCTCGAATCGGCCTGGATTGGTCTGCAACTCCTGCAACAGCTTTTCCGCCCTGGCGCGCGCTGCCTGCCTGGTCTGGGCATCCATGCCGGCATCGGCCCGGATGAGGATGTGGCTGGCCTTGCGCTGCTCGGGTTCCTGATAGCGGTTCTGGTTCGCCTCGTAATACTGGCGTGCGGCTGCCTCGTCCACCCGTATCTGTCCGGCCAGCACCTCAGGGCTGAGCACGAGGTATTGCACCCGGACCTGAGCCGGAGTGCTGTAGTCCTGCCGGTGGGCAGCGTACTCCGCCTCGACGGCGCGATCGTCGATCTGGATACCCGGTATGAACTGATTGAGGTCGAAGATGCGTTCCTGAACTTCGCGCTTCTCGGCCAGCAGCCTGCCCAAGCGGGTGGCGACGGCCATGGGCACGACAGTCCCCTCGCCATAGGCCGCCTGGATCTGACGCAACAGCAGGTCCTGGCGCACCATCTGATTGAAATAGGCCGGACTCATGCCCCGACTGCGCAACCATGCATCCAGTCTCTGTTGGGAGAACTTTCCGTTCTCCTGAAACGGCTCCAGTTCGAGCAGGAAGGCAGAGACCTGGGCATCGGTGACCTGCATGCCGGCGCGCAGCGCCGCGCCGGTCAACAGACGGGTGTTGACCAGCTGATCCAACACCCGTTGACGCATGACCGGATCGTCAGCGGCCTCGCGTCCCGGTTGTTCCTGCTGTTGCCGCAGGGCGTCGAGGAATTCCTGCTGACTGACCACCTCACCATTGACGCTGACTGCAGGCGCCGCCTGCCCACCGCCCTCGAAATACCAGTTGACGCCCCATACGGCAAAGGTCAGGGCAATGAATCCGAGAATGATCTTGGCGATCCATCCCTGGGCGTGGTTTCTGATGGCTTCAAGCATGGGCGGACATGGGACATGAAAAAAGGCGAACTCGCGTTCGCCTTTTGGGGTGTTGGCGGAGTGGACGGGACTCGAACCCGCGACCCCCGGCGTGACAGGCCGGTATTCTAACCGACTGAACTACCACTCCTGAAATCGATTTTCCATCTGGTGGGTGCTGACGGGATCGAACCGCCGACATTCGCCTTGTAAGGGCGACGCTCTGCCAGCTGAGCTAAGCACCCTGGAAAGCCCATCAGTTTACAGAATCTTTCAGGGCTTTGCCAGCACGGAATTTCGGCACCTTGGCGGCCTTGATCTTGATGGCCGTACCCGTGCGCGGGTTGCGACCCGTGCGGGCGGCACGCTTGCCGACATAGAAGGTACCAAAACCCACCAGGGTCACCATGTCGCCCTTTTTCAGGGCCTTCTTGACCGCTTCCATGGCGCCGTCAAGGGCGCGCCCGGCAGCGGCCTTGGAGATATCGGCGGATGCAGCGATAGCATCGATCAGTTCAGACTTGTTCACAAAATCCCCCTTTCCGTGGATAGATTGCTGCGCAGAAAACCTGCATGCGCTTTATAGCAACCCGAAAATCGCGGTGTCAAGCGCATTTTGGGTGGAAACCCCCGTCAATGCTTGATTACAGCCGGAGTCTCCTCTGCAGGCGGCATGGGCTTTGCTTCTTCGGCTGCATGCTCTTCAGAAATCGGTTCCGGTTTGCTTTCCAGAGCCACCTCCAACACCTGTTCGATCCATTTCACCGGCTGGATGTCGAGGCGATTCTTGATGTTGTCGGGGATGTCCACCAGGTCCTTCACATTGCCGTCCGGTATGAGCACCATCTTGATGCCCCCCCGATGCGCGGCCAGCAGTTTCTCCTTGAGGCCGCCGATGGGCAGGACTTCGCCGCGCAGGGTGATCTCGCCGGTCATGGCCACGTCGCAACGCACCGGGATACCGGTCAGCACAGATACCATGGCCGTGCAGATGGCGATGCCCGCCGAAGGTCCATCTTTGGGTGTCGCCCCCTCGGGCAGGTGGATGTGCATGTCGTATTTTTCGAATTTGTCGGCGGCGATACCCAGCGCGCTAGCGCGGCTGCGCACCACCGTGCGCGCGGCCTCGATGGATTCCTTCATCACGTCGCCGAGTTGACCGGTGCGAATGATGTTGCCCTTGCCCGGCATGATGGTGGCCTCGACCGTCAGCAGCTCGCCGCCCACCTCGGTCCATGCCAGCCCGGTGACCTGGCCGACCTGATTGGTCTTCTCGGCCATTCCGTAGGTATAACGTCGCACGCCCAGATACTTGTCCAGGTTCTTGGGGGTGACGTTGACCTTGCCGCGTGTCTTTTTGAGCTGATGCGCCGTCGCGGCCTTGCGGCAGATCTTCGCGATCTCCCGTTCCAGGTTGCGCACACCGGCCTCGCGTGTGTAATAGCGCACGATGTCGCGCAATGCGCCCTCCGAGATGTGCAGATCGGCCTCAGTGAGCCCGTTGTTCTTCATCTGCTTGGGCACCAGATAGCGCGCAGCGATGTTGATCTTCTCGTCCTCGGTGTAACCGGACAGTCGGATGACCTCCATCCGGTCCAGCAGTGGGGCCGGAATGTTGAGGGTGTTGGCGGTGGCCACGAACATCACGTCGGACAGGTCGAAGTCCACCTCGACGTAATGGTCCTGGAAGGTGTGATTTTGCTCGGGATCGAGCACCTCCAGCAGGGCCGATGAGGGGTCGCCGCGGAAGTCCATGCTCATCTTGTCGACCTCGTCGAGCAGGAACAGGGGGTTGCGTACGCCGGTCTTGGTCAGGTTCTGCAGAATCTTGCCCGGCATGGAGCCGATGTAGGTGCGGCGATGGCCACGGATCTCGGCCTCGTCACGCACGCCCCCTAAGGCCATGCGTACGAACTTGCGGTTCGTGGCGCGGGCAATGGACTGTCCCAGCGAGGTCTTGCCCACGCCGGGTGGCCCGACCAGACACAGGATGGGGCCCTTGAGCCGATCCACACGCTGTTGCACCGCCAGGTATTCCAGGATGCGCTCCTTCACCTTGTCCAGACCATAATGGTCGTGTTCCAGGATGTCTTCGGCCTTCTGCAGGTCCTTGCTGATCTTGGTCTTCTTCTTCCAGGGCAGGTTGACCAGTGTGTCGATGTAAGTCCGCACCACGGTGGCCTCGGCGGACATGGGTGACATCATGCGCAGCTTCTTGAGCTCGGCCTCCGCCTTCTTGGTCGCCTCCCTGGACATGTGGGCAGAGCGGATCTTCTTCTCCAACTCGTCGAGCTCGGCACCCTCCTCCATCTCGCCGAGTTCCTTCTGGATGGCCTTGACCTGCTCATTCAGGTAATACTCGCGCTGGCTCTTCTCCATCTGCCGCTTGACGCGGCCGCGGATGCGCTTTTCCACCTGCAGGATGTCGATCTCCGTCTCCATGAAACCCATCAGATGATCCAGTCGGCCCTTGAGGTCGAACATCTCCAGGATGGCCTGCTTTTGCTCGAGCTTGAGCGGCAAATGGGCGGCGATGGTATCGGCCAGCCGGCCGGCGTCGTCGATGCCGGCCAAAGAGGCGAGGATCTCGGGCGGAATCTTCTTGTTCAGCTTGACGTAGTTGTCGAACAAGGTAAGGAGGGCGCGACGCATCGCCTCCACCTCTGTGGCCAATGCCCCGTCCTCCTGCACGGGTTCACCGCGACCGGTATAGTGCGTGCGTTCGTCGATGAACTCGACGATGCGCACCCGCTGATTGCCTTCCACCAGGACCTTGACGGTCCCGTCCGGCAGTTTGAGCATCTGCAGTATGCTGGCGATAGCCCCCACCTGGTAGAGGTCCTCGAAGGCGGGCTCATCCTTGGCCGCCGACTTCTGCGCCACCAGCAGGATGTGCTTGCCGGCCTCCATGGCGTTTTCCAGGGCCTTGATGGATTTCGGCCTGCCCACGAAAAGGGGGATGACCATGTGCGGAAAGACCACCACGTCACGCAAGGGCAGCAAGGGAAGCGAGACGGCGGATGTGAAGTCGGCGGATTGGCTCATGGCTTGTCCTTGGTGGCCTGGTGAGTGTTGCAGCGTATATGGTTACGCCCCCTCCCTTATCAAGGGGTGGCGGCGGCGCCCGGGGTGCTGGTCAGGAACTGACCGCCTTGGCCTGTTCTGCGTAGATCAGTAGCGGCTTGCCCTCGCTGGTGACCACCTTGTCATCGACGACCACCTTGATCACCTCGTCCATGCTGGGCAGCTCGTACATGACGTCAAGCAGGCAGTGCTCGATGATGGAGCGCAGCCCCCTGGCACCCGTCTTGCGCTTGAGGGCGGAACGCGCGATGGCCTGTAGCGCCTCGTCGCGGAATTCGAGCTCGACGCCCTCCATCTTGAACAGCTTCTGGAACTGTTTGGTGAGGGCGTTCTTGGGTTCGGTGAGGATCTGCACCAGGGCCTTCTCATCCAGTTCCTGCAGGGTGGCGATGACCGGCAGGCGCCCGACGAACTCGGGGATCAGACCGTATTTGATCAGATCCTCGGGCTCCACCATGCGGAAAATCTCGCCCAAGTCCTTGCGGTTATCCTTGCTCTTCACCTCGGCCCCGAAGCCGATACCGGACTTCTCGGTGCGGTTGCGGATCACACGCTCCAGACCGCTGAAGGCACCGCCGCAGATGAAAAGGATGTTGGTGGTGTCGACCTGGATGTATTCCTGGTTGGGATGCTTGCGTCCACCCTGGGGTGGCACGGAGGCGGTGGTGCCCTCGATCAGTTTGAGCAGCGCCTGCTGCACCCCCTCGCCGGAGACGTCGCGGGTGATCGAGGGGTTGTCCGACTTGCGCGAGATTTTGTCGATCTCATCGATATAGACGATGCCGGTTCTGGCCTTCTCGACGTCGTAGTCGCACTTCTGCAGCAGCTTCTGGATGATGTTCTCCACATCCTCACCAACGTAACCGGCCTCGGTGAGGGTGGTGGCATCGGCGATGACGAAGGGCACATTCAGCAGCCGGGCGAGGGTCTGGGCAAGCAGGGTCTTGCCCGAGCCGGTGGGACCGATGAGCAGGATGTTGCTCTTGGCCAGTTCCACATCGTCGTTCTGGGTGTTGGGTTGACGCAGGCGTTTGTAGTGGTTGTAGACGGCAACGGACAGCGCCCGCTTGGCCAACTCCTGGCCGATGACATATTGGTCCAGGACCTGGCAGATCTCCCTGGGGGTGGGCAGACGGTCCCCCTCGCCCTTGCCCTCCTTGGCGCCGGACACCTCCTCGCGGATGATGTCGTTGCACAATTCCACGCACTCGTCGCAGATGAAAACCGACGGCCCGGCGATGAGTTTGCGCACCTCGTGCTGGCTCTTGCCACAGAAGGAACAATAAAGGAGTTTGTCGTTGCCTGATTTGTCAGCCATCTTGCCCGTCCGAATACCCGAATATTTCAGTCAAGTTTACGCGCTATCGCTGCGTTTGGCCAGCACCCTGTCCACCAGGCCATACTCCACCGCCGCCTCGGCGGCCATGAAGAAATCCCGGTCCGTGTCCCGCTCGATGACTTCCAGGGGCTGTCCGGTGTGCTGGGACAGAAGGCCGTTGAGGCGGCTGCGCAGATAGAGAATCTCCTTGGCATGGATTTCGATGTCCGAGGCCTGACCCTGGAACCCCCCCATGGGCTGATGGATCATGACGCGGGAGTTGGGTAGCGCATAGCGCTTGCCCTTGGCACCGGCAGCCAACAGGAACGCGCCCATGCTGGCTGCCTGGCCGATGCACAGGGTGGAGACATCCGGCTTGATGAACTGCATGGTGTCGTAGATGCCCATGCCGGCGGTGACCGAGCCGCCAGGGGAGTTGATGTAGAAGTAGATATCCTTGTCCGGGTTCTCGGACTCCAGGAACAGGAGCTGGGCGACCACGAGGTTGGCGGTGGTGTCGTTGACCGGACCCACCAGAAAGACCACCCTTTCCTTGAGCAGACGGGAATAGATATCGTAAGCGCGCTCCCCACGGCCACTCTGTTCGATGACCATGGGGATGTATCCCAGCATGGCGGGGTCTTGGGTCCAGTTCGACATCAGGCGTTCCCCATCAGGGCTTCGAGTGAAGTGGTCTCATCCGTGACCTGGGCACGTTCAAGTACCCAGTTGACGATATTGTCTTCCAGCACCAGCGATTCGGCTTCACGCAGACGGTTTGCGTCCTGATGGTACCACGCCACCACCTCGGCGGGGTCTTCATAGCTCTGGGCGAATTCCTCCACCAGGCTTTCGACCTGGTCGGCCTCCGCCTTGATGCCCTGCGTACGGGCGATCTCGTTGAGCAGGAGCGATAGCGCCACGCGCCGTTTGGCCTGCGGTTCGAAGACCTCGGCCTTGAGGTGGATGTCCTGTTCCTTCATGCCACGCGCCTTGAGGTCGTTGACCGCTCTTTCCAGCAGCGCCCTGCTCTCCATGGCAATCAGGCTGTTGGGCACGTCGAAGGGAGTGACCTCCAGCAACCCCTGCATCACCTGTTCCTTGACCTTGGCCTGTATGCGTCTCCTGGCCTCGCGCCGCAGGTTGGCGGCGATCTCCTCGCGCAGCTTGGCCACGTCGCCATCGTGGATTCCCAGGCTGCGGGCAAAATCGGCATCGACTTCCGGCAGATGCGGCTCATGTACCGATTTGACCGTCACCTCGAAGGTGGCGGTTTTGCCGCCAAGCTCCTTGGCAAAATAATCGTCGGGAAAGGTGACGTCGAAGGTCTTGCTCTCGCCGGCCCGCATACCCAGCAATTGCCCTTCGAAGTCCTTGAGCGTACGCCCCTCCCCCAGCACGACCGGAAAATCACGGGCCTCACCGCCCTGGAAGGGCTCGCCACCGATCCTGCCGACGTAATCGACGTGCACGCGGTCCGACGTCCTCGCTTCCCGGTCAACAGCCTGGTACTGCACACGCTGTTTGCGCAGCACTTCCAGGGTCCGGTCCACGTCGGCATCGCTCACCTCGACCACGGGACGGGTGACCTTGATCCGACTGACATCGCCCAGCACGATCTGGGGGAAGACCTCGAAGGTCACGGTGAAGGCGACTTCACCCTCGCCACCGGCACCCTGATCGAAGCGCGGATACCCCGCCACGTTCAGGTTGTTTGCCCGCGCGGCCTCGGCGAAACCGCGCTGCAAGACCTCGCCCAAGACCTCGCCGCGGATCTCGCCGCCATAGCGCTGAGCAACGATCTTGAGGGGGGCCTTGCCGGGGCGGAAACCGGACATGCGTACCGTCTTCACCAATTGGCGCAGGCGCTTGTCGACTTCCGTTTCGACCTCGGCCATGTTCAGTTGCAGGGTGATGCGGCGCTGCAGGCCGTCCAGGGTTTCCACTTGAGTTTGCATCGGTCGTCCTTGATCTTGAGTCTGAACTGGTGCGAAAGGGGGGACTCGAACCCCCACGGGGTCACCCGCTGGAACCTAAATCCAGTGCGTCTACCAATTCCGCCACTTTCGCATTCTGTTATTTCAATGAGTTACGATAACAACTGAAGTCCATCTGAAGAATTCGTGGCAATTTGTGGCCTTGCTCCATGGCTTGTGACAGCCTGGCCTGGGTCAGCCAGCTTCTCTCCAATCCAGCTTCTTTCCAATCGAACTGGTAATGGTAACACGCCCTCGGTAATGGACTGTAGACGAGGGTATCTACGAACGCACCGGCCCCGCCGGGACGACCTATCTCGTGCGCATGCGCCGGCACAACGGGCGCATCGCCGTCTCCTTCGACACCCTGCCCGAGGCAAGGCTGCTCCCTGCCAAGCTGCTGGCCGAAACCGCCTTGCCTATCAAATCCATGACGATTGCAAGGGAAACGCTGAATAAATTGCTGCGCGGGCGCTCGGCTTCGTTGCGCGGTGCTCGGATGCTCGCCTATCTATTTGATATGTCTCGCATCCTGCGCCCCGTGCGCGCGGCGCTCGATCCCGCTCGCGGCTTTCTTCAGCGTTTCCCGAGGTCTTCGCTGTAACAACTCGGCGTTGGATTCCGGTGGGTTTATTGCACTCAGATGGCCGGCCTGTCATGCCAGCCAGGCCTGCAGCGGCCTCGGTCACCCCTACCCACGCCCCAATGGACAAGCCGGGTCGAATCGACTCGACAGGCAACCTCTGCTGGCACCGGCGAGACCGAAGCATGCCGCAGACCCCACCGACAGCGATACAGCCAAAGCGCTTCCACGGCACGGTGCAGCTCGATCCGACACGCGCGGCGCGCGACGCGGGCAGGATCGCCGAGGAAGTGGTTTCGCACCTGGCGGGGCTGGTGGGCGCCAACGTGACCGTCACGCTCGAAATCGGGGCGCTGATTCCCGAGGGGGTGCCGGACAATGTGGTGCGCATCGTCACCGAGAACGCCCGAACCCTGAAGTTCGAGCCGGGCAGCGGTTTCGAGCGGGACTAGGGAACGCTGAATAAATTGCTGCGCGGGCGCGGCTTGCGTTGCGCGTGTTGGCTTCGGCCGCCCGGCTATGCCTCGCTTGACGTGCGCTGCGCTCACACTGACCTACGCCGAAACTTCGCGTTCGGCTCGTTTCCGGATGCTTGCCTATCTATTTCCTGAATCCGTGTCGATGCTGCCGATCGCCTTGTAAGTCGGGCTTCAGCCCGACACCCAAAGCGTCGCACCAGAGTCCGACCTGCACCGGGTTGGTCGTGATCGACACGGATTCAGGAGTGCGACTATCGATTCCGCCACTTTCGCGTAAACCTTGGAGTGTAATATTGCCCCCCATGCCATGTCCGCCGGCAAGACCGGGACTGCCAACCGACTCCAGGGTGACCAAACGCCTATGATCCACCGACACGGGCTGGTTCATGCCGGCCATTATGAGAACTTTCCGGTCGCCTCCCTCCTGCTGCCGGCACGTCTGCGCAGACCCGTGCGCGCGGTTTACGCTTTCGCCCGCAGCGCGGATGACATCGCCGACGAAGGCGACTTGACCCCGGCCCAGCGCCTGGCGGGTTTGCAGGCCATGCGCGAGGGACTCGACGCTATCGCCCGCGGACTCCCGCCCGCCGACCCGATCCTGGCCGAGCTGGCCGATGCGATACGCACGCATCGCCTGCCTCTGCAACCCTTCCACGATTTGCTGGATGCCTTCAGCCAGGACGTCACCAAGCAGCGCTATGCCCATTTCGGGGAGGTCATGGCCTATTGCCGGAAATCCGCGAATCCGGTCGGCCGCCTGATGTTGAGCCTGTTCGGCGACGAGGATGCGCGCCATCAGGCCTGGTCCGACGGCATCTGCTCGGCCCTGCAGTTGATCAATTTCCTGCAGGACGTGGCGGTGGATTACCGCAAGGGGCGCATCTACCTGCCGGAGGACGAGATGGCGCGCTTCGGCATCAGCGAGCGGCAGATCGCCGAGGGCCGCGTGGACGGCCTCTGGCAGCAATTCATGAAGTTCCAGATCGAGCGCGCACGCCGGATGCTGGCCGCAGGCGCGCCCCTGGGTCGTGCCCTGCCCGGACGGCTTGGGCTGGAGATGCGCCTGATCGTCCTCGGCGGAGAACGCATCCTCTACAAACTGCATGAGACGCGTGGCGATGTATTCCACCACCGCCCCGTCCTGCGCCTGTCCGATTGGCTGTATATGCTGCGTCGAGCCCTGCTGCCGGGGCCGCGCCGAGCCCGTGCGCAGGCCTGCGGCAGTGGGGGCTGCGGCAGCCGTGGTTAGAATGCCCCACCTTCTGATTCACGGCGTTCGCCACCCCCCAGGGGGGTGGTCAGTCCGCTTGGGGCGGCCCGGCACGGACTCGTTCCAACCACCCCCGGCTCTCTGCGTTCGCCACCCCCCAGGGGGGTGGTCAGTCCGCTTGGGGCGGCCCGGCACGGACTGACATGGACCCGCACCAATACTGCCAGGAGAAGACGGCCACGAGCGGGTCGAGCTTCTACCACGCCTTCCGTTTTCTGACGCCCGAGAAACGTCGTGCGATCACAGCCTTCTACGCCTGGTGCCGCGAGGTGGACGATATTGTTGATGAATGTCGTGATCCCGGCGTAGCCCGAATCAAGCTTGCCTGGTGGCGTGAGGAGGTCGGCCGGTTGTATGCCGGCACGCCGAGCCATCCGGTGGCCCATGCCCTGCGTGACGTCGTGCAGGACATGGGCATCGCCCGGGAGCAGCTGCTGGAGATCATGGACGGCGTGGAGATGGATCTCAATCAGACCCGCTATGGCGACTTCCGCGAACTGCGGCTGTACTGCCACCGGGTGGCGGGGGTGGTGGGGGAGGTCTCGGCCCAGATCTTCGGTTATACGGACAGGGCGACCCCCAAGTATGCCTCGCTGCTCGGGCTCGCCTTCCAGCTCACCAACATCATCCGCGACGTCGGTGAGGATGCCCGTCGCGGCCGCATCTATCTGCCCCTGGACGAGATGCAGGCGCACGGCGTGAGCGAGTCCGATGTGCTCGCCGGCCGGGTGACCGATGCCTTCCGCCGGCTGATGGAATACCAGTACCAGCGCGCCGTGGCTACCTACGAGCAGGCCCTCGCTCGGCTCCCCGCTGCCGACCGCCGCAGCCAGCGGCCGGGTCTGGTCATGGCCGCCATCTATCGGACCCTGCTGGAGGAGATCCGGCGCGACGGCTATCAGGTGTTGCAGCATCGCATCGCCCTGCCGCCCTTGCGCAAGATGTGGATCGCCTGGCGGACCTGGATCATGGGGTGAACAAGGCGGCAGGAGACGCCGGCGTCGTTGCCATCGTCGGCGGCGGCTGGGCCGGCCTGGCCGCTGCCGTCGAGCTCGCCGCCCATGGCCGGCGTGTGATCCTTCTGGAGGCGGCCGGGCAGTTGGGAGGACGTGCCCGTTCCGTACCTTGGGACGGGATGCGCATCGACAACGGCCAGCACCTGTTCATCGGCGCCTACCGCGAGACCCTGCGCCTGATGCGGCTGCTCGGCAGCGCCGATAGCCTGGAACGGCGGGCATTGCAACTGATCCTGCCCGATCTCCGGCTGCGCCTGCCCAGGCTGCCCGCCCCGCTGCATCTGGCCGCGGGCTTACTGGCAGCGAAGGGGTTGAGCCTCACGGACAAACGTCTGGCAGTCGCCTTCATGCAGGCGCTGCGCAGACGGCGGTTCAGGCTTGCCCATGACATGACGGCAGCGCAATTGTTGGCGCAGCACGGACAGTCGGCCCGGCTGATCGATGCGCTCTGGGCCCCCATCTGCGTGGCGGCCCTCAACACGCCCCTGTCCGAGGCCTCGGCCCAGGTCTTTTGCAACGTGCTGCGCGACAGCCTGGGCGGCGATCGTGACGACAGCGACTTCCTCTTCAACCGCGGCGAGATGGATGCCCTGTTCCCGGCACCCGCTGCCGCGTACATCACCCGTCATGCCGGTGTGGTGCGCCTGCGCGCGCGGGTGGACGCCCTCGTCCGCGAACAGGACGGGTATTGCCTCCCGGCTACCGATGTGCGCGCCGACCGGGTCATCCTTGCCGTACACCCGGCCCGCCTGCCTGCCCTCCTCGCCCGACTGCCGGAGATGGCGGACGTCGTCGGCAAGGTCGGCGCTTACACCTGGCAACCCATCCATACGACCTGGCTGCGCTTCGCGGAAGCAGTGCGGCTGCCTTACCCCATGCTGGCCCTGGGTGGCGGCCAGAGCCCCTGGGTGTTCGATCGCCAAGACCTGGCTGCGGGCCTGCTGAGCGTGGTCGTGAGCGCCGAGGGCCCGCATCTGGCCCTGTCGGCGACCACCCTGCGGGATCAGCATCTGGATCGGCTGCGGGAACTGCTCGGACCGCTGCCGGCCCTGCTGGGCTGGAAGTGCATCGTGGAGCGGCGCGCGACCTATGCCTGCACCCCCGGCCTGCCCAGGCCGGAACCCGCCACCCCCCTGCCCGGCCTCTATCTGGCGGGGGATTACACCCGCGGCGAGTATCCCGCCACCATAGAGGGCGCGGTGCGAAGCGGCGTAGAATGCGCCCGTCTCATCCTGGCCGGCAAATGATGTCCATACCCCCCCCCTCCCAGCCGCTCGGCAACCGTATCCTATTGGTCACCGGTGCCGGCCAGGGTCTGGGCCGGGCGGCCGCCCTCGCCTTCGCCGCCGCGGGCGCCACCGTTGTGCTGCTCGGCCGCACGGTGAGCAAGCTGGAGGCGGTCTATGACGACATCGTCCGCGCCGGTGGTCCGCAGCCGGCCATCCTGCCCGCCGACCTGGCCGCGGCCCAGGACAAGGACTACGATGCCCTGGCGCACACCATCGCCTCTCAGCTCGGCGGCCTGGACGGCATCCTGCATTGCGCCAACGCCTTTGCCGGCCTCTCACCGCTCACCCTGCAAAGTATCGAACAGTGGATGACCCAGTTCCGCGTCAACACCGTCGCACCCTTTGCCATCAACCGGGCGTGCGCGCCGCTGCTCAAAGGCTCCGCGGATGCCTCGGTGATCCTGGTGGGCGAGACGCATGGTCACGCGCCGGCCGCCTACTGGGGCGGCTTCGCGGTGTCCAAGGCCGCGCTCGAAGCCTATTTCCGCATTCAGGCCGATGAGTGGTCTGACCTACCCAACGTGCGCATCAATCTGGTCATCCCGGGCCCCATCCGCTCGCCCCTGCGGGCGCGCACGCACCCTGCCGAGCACAGGGACGCTTTGCCGTCGCCGGAATCCCTGTGTCCCCTGTTTGTACAACTGATGGGCCCCGAGGGGCGGGATACGCGCGGCCAGGTTTTGTCCTTTCGCCCCTGAGGCGCCCGCCGCGGCCGTCACGCGGCAGGGCAGTCGTCCGGCCCGCTCACAGCCCGCGCAGATAGTCCAGCGCCTGCCCCAGCGTCGCCACGCCGCTGACCGTCATGCCTGCAGGCGGCTGTTTGGGCAGATTGGCGCGCGGCGCCAGGGCACGGGTGAAACCCAGCTTTGCGGCCTCCTTCAGGCGCTCCTGCCCGCGCTGCACGGGGCGGATTTCGCCGCCCAGACCTATCTCACCGAACACTGCAAGATCATGCGGCAACGCCTTGTTCCGGATGGATGATACGACTGCCATGACGACCGCCAGATCGGCTGCCGGCTCGTTTATGCGCACGCCACCGACGGCATTGACGAACACATCCTGGTCATGACAGGCGATGCCGCCGTGACGGTGCAGGACGGCGAGCAGCATGGCCAGCCGGTTGGGGTCCAGCCCTACGGTCAAGCGTCTCGGCGTGGGGGTATGGGCAGTATCCACCAGGGCCTGTATCTCGACCAGCAGGGGGCGTGTGCCCTCCTGCGCCACCACCACACAGGAACCGGGCACCTCCCGCTCGTCGCGGGCGAGGAAGAGGGCGGATGGATTCGCCACCCCTCTGAGACCCTTCTCCGTCATGGCGAACACCCCCAGTTCGTTCACCGCGCCGAACCGGTTTTTGAAGGCACGGATGAGTCGGAAACTGGAGGAGGGATCACCTTCGAAATAGAGCACTGTGTCTACGATGTGCTCCAGCACGCGCGGACCGGCCAGCGCCCCTTCCTTAGTGACATGGCCGACCAGGACCAGGGCGGCGCCGCTGGTTTTGGCGTGGCGCGTCAGGGCCTGGGCGCATTCGCGCACCTGCGCCACGCTGCCGGGGGCGGACTGCAACTGCTCCGTGTACACGGTCTGAATGGAATCGACCACCGCCACCTGCGGTTTCTCGGCCTCCAGTGAGGCCAGGATGGCTTCCAGTCGGATTTCCGTGAGCAGCGGGATATCCGCCTCCACCAGCGCCAGGCGCCGGGCGCGCAGGGCGATCTGGTCGGCGGACTCCTCGCCGCTGACGTACAGCGTGCTGAGGCGATGCGACATCGCGGCCAGCGCTTGTAGCAAAAGGGTCGATTTGCCGATGCCTGGGTCGCCACCCAAGAGCACGACGCCGCCCGCCACCATGCCCCCGCCCAGGACCCGGTCGAACTCGCCCAGGCCGGTCTCGAAGCGGGGCCTGTCGCGCGCCTGGATCTCGGCCAGACGCTGGATGCCGCCTACCGCCGCCAGCCCCTGAAAACGGCTGGATCTGCGTTCCGCCACGGTCTCGGTCAGGGTGTTCCAGGCCAGGCAGTGCGGGCATTGTCCCTGCCACTTGTTGGTCTGGCCGCCGCACTCGCGGCAGACATAGAGGGTCTTGTCCTTGCTCATGCCGTCTTATAACCGAGGCGCATGGGCGACTCAAACCCGTCGCATAATCATGCCATGGCCGCCCCTGTCTCCCCGACCTGGGAACTGTTCTGTACCGTCGTCGACAACTACGGCGACATCGGCATCACCTGGCGCCTTGCCCGGCAGTTGGCGCGGGAGTATCGGCTGCAGGTGCGTCTGTGGGTGGACGACCTTGTCAGCTTTCATGCCCTGCGTCCGGAAATCGATCCGAACCGCGCCACGCAGCTCCTGGAGGGGGTGGAGATCCGCCGCTGGGACACGCCCTTTCCGGATGTGCCCCCCGCGGACGTGGTGATCGAGGCGTTCGCCTGTCACCTGCCGCACAACCATGAGCGCGCGATGGCGGCAAGGATACCCAGGCCGGTGTGGATCAATCTGGAATATCTCAGCGCCGAGGACTGGGTGGCAGGCTGTCATGGTCTGCCCTCGCCCCACCCGCGGCTGCCCCTGACCAAGTGGTTCTTCTTTCCCGGCTATGCACCGGGTACGGGCGGCTTGCTTCGCGAGACCGGGCTGCTCGATGCGATACGCACATTCCAGGCCAGCCCGGAGGCACAAGCCGCTTTCTGGCACGGACTGGGTGTGCCGCCGAGAACCGAAGAAGACCTGCGCATATCCCTGTTCGGCTATGAAAACCGCGCCATAAGCGGCCTGTTCCGGCAATGGGTCGATGCCACCCAGCCGGTGCACTGTGTGGTCCCCGCGGGCAGGCTCATGGAGGACGTCCTGCACTTTTTCGGCCGCGCCGATCTCGCGCCCGGACACTGCCTGCAGCGTGGCCGGCTGTGCGTGCACTGCCTGCCCATGCTGACCCAGGATCGCTATGACCGGCTGCTCTGGGCATGCGATTGCAACTTCGTGCGCGGCGAGGATTCCTTCGTTCGCGCCCAATGGGCAGGTCGGCCGATGGTCTGGCAGGCCTATCCTCAGGCGCAGGGAGCACATCGGGCCAAGATCGAGGCCTTCCTCGTCCGCTATTGCGCGGGCCTGCCCGAACCCGTGGCGCGCGATGTGCGTGCGTTCTGGACGGCCTGGAACGCAACCGATGCCACGGCCATGGACTGGCCGACCTGGTGGCGGCATCGCCCGACGCTGGAAGCCCATGCCCGTAAGTGGTCGCAGCAGCTCACCGGACTGGGCGATCTGGCCGGCAATCTGGTGCGGTTCTGCTGTGAAAAGATGCGCCCGAATGCGTGATGTCGATGCGACATACCCTGTGGATCGGGCTGCGGATGACGCGCCGAGCCGCCGGCTCAAAGGCCGGCCTGTAGAGCGTTCCGGAGCATCGATCCGGATTCAGGGTATAATTATCGGCTTTATTGTTTATCGATTCAGCAGGATATCGTATGAAAACCGCACAGGAACTCCGCGCCGGCAACGTGATCATGGTGAGCAACGCCCCCCTGGTCGTGCAGAAGGCAGAATTCAGCAAGTCCGGCCGCAATGCCTCGGTCGTGAAGATGAAGCTCAAGAACCTGCTCACCGGCGCCGCGACCGAAACGGTCTACAAGGCCGACGAGAAATTCGACGTCGTGGTGCTGGAACGCAAGGAATGCACCTATTCCTATTTCGCCGATCCCATGTACGTCTTCATGGATGCCGACTACAACCAGTACGAGGTGGAGGCGGAGAACCTGGGCGACATGCTCAAGTACCTCGAGGATGGCATGCCCTGCGAAGTGGTGTTCTACGAAGGCAAGGCGATCTCCGTCGTGATGCCCTCCACGGTGGTGCGCGAGGTCGAATATACCGAGCCCGCCGTCAAGGGCGACACCTCCGGCAAGGTGATGAAACCGGCGCGCATCAAGCCCACCGGCGTCGAGATCTCGGTCCCGGCCTTCGTCGAGATCGGCGACAAGATCGAGATCGACACCGCCACCGGCGAATACCGCAACCGCGTCAAGGCCTGACGCTGTCCGGTTGCGCGCCGGCGGACGGATCAGCCGGACGCACCTGGACTCGCTGCCAACTGCCTGACCCGCTCGAACAGGCAGACCGCGGCAGCGGCGGCCACATTGAGGGATTCCGTCCGGCCGGGCATGGGGATGGTGAAGGGTCGGCACACGCTCAACAGAGCATCGCCCAGACCGGCCCCCTCGTTGCCGAAAGCGAAGGCGCACGGCCCCTTCAGGTCCAGCTCATACAAAGAGGGCGCCGTACCCAGCACTGCGGCGTGGCAGGGCCCGGGCAGGTTGCTCACCACCTCGACAAGGGCGGCGTGCTCGTGGATATCCACCAGAAACTGGGCGCCCTGCCCGCCGCGCAGGGCCTTGGGTGACCATGCCTCGCTGCAGCCGGGAGAAAGATAGACGGCCTGTGCGCCGGCGGCTGCGGCGCATCGGATCAGTGCACCCAGGTTGCCTGGGTCCTGGATATCCTCCAGCAGAACGGAGAATTCCGGGATCCTCTGGCGAGGCTGCGGAATCGCAACCACGGCCATGATCCCGCTGGGTGTCCGGGTGGGTGTCAGCGATCTGAACAGGTCGGCATCGACGATCACCCCCTCCACGTCCGGGCAACTATCCAGCCAGACCTCCATTTTGCCGACCGCCGCCGGTGTGGCGACGATGCGGCTCAACCGCGCGCCGGCGGCACGGGCAAGCTGAATGAGATGCTCGCCGTCGAGCAGCGTCAGGCCGGACTCACGACGCACGCGCTTGTCCTCAAAGAGTGCCCTGATTTCCCGGTAGACCGGGTTCGCTCGGGAGGTGATGGCCTTAGGCGCAGACATCGACGGATTGCGGCGCGCACACTCGCCCGTCGGGCCAAACCGCCTTGCCCAGGCGCGTGCCGGCCAACCTGGCGCCGGCCAGGTGGGCCCCGGTGAGGGTGGCGTATTCCAGTACGGCCTGTGACAGATCGGCACCGGTCAGATCGGCCTTGCCGAGGTCTGCCCCGATCAATCTGGCGCCGCTCAAGTTCGCCCCGCGCAGACTGGCGCCGCGCAGATTCGCATAACTAAGGTCTGTCCGGCTCAGATCGGCTGCGTCCAGACGTGCGCCATCGAGGCGGGCACCCTTGAGATCGACCCCGGCCAAGGCGGCCCGACGCTTGTCGCAGCCCTGCCAGGCCACCTCTGCTGTGGCAGGCGCTGAACAATCGGTCTGGGGAATCAATCTTGCCGCAGCCGGTTCGGGTTGTCGGCTCTGTCCGTACCACACTGCGCCGGTGGCCACGACGATCACCGCAAGCGCGATGACGGCGTGGCTGTACTTCAGTCGTTGCCTGATGGCCTGACGTGTCCGCGCCTCGGTCTGCAGATGATCCTGGCGCAGGGCATGCAGGACCAGGGGTTCTCCCGCCCTGGACTCCGGTCTGTCCGGGTCGCTCTGCCCGAGATCCATCCGCTCGTCGGCCCAGCGTTGGCGCGCCAGCGCACGCTCGCGCTCCCAGTCGGCCGTATCCCCATCGGCGGTGGAAGCACGCGCCTGGCTCTTGGCAAACGAATCCAGGGCTGCGTCGAACTGACCGCACTCGGCCACCGTCGACCAGCTGACGCCATCCTGGCTAACCCAGTCCCCCGGCCCCAGCCTGCCGATTTCGACATACTGGAACACTTGGGCGATCGGGAAGGGACCACTTGTGTCCTCGCCCGAACGGACATACCAGAGGCTTTGCGTCATGCGACAGGTTGTGGATGCATATTGCATTGTAACCGGGTCGCGGCCTGTAACGCCGGCCTTGAACGAAGCCCCTGCACGCCTGACGGCCATGGCGACACCACCCCGAAGCATGAAGGAAACGCTGAAGAAAGCCGCGAGCGGGATTGAGTGCCGCGCGCACGGAGCGCAGGATGGGAGACATATCAGATAGATAAGCGAGCATCCGAGCACCGCGCAACGAAGCCGAGCGCCCGCGCAGCAATTTATTCAGCGTTTCCTGAATGTCGCCTTGTCCGTTCTCTCACCCCCGGCCCCTCCGGCCCTCTCTCCCGACCTCTCTCCCTGGGAGAGAGAGAGGAGGGTCGAGCCTCCCCTCCCCCACGGGGGGAGGGGTCGGAGGTGAGGGATGGGTAGGGGAGCTTCGTGAGCCGGCTGCGCCGACTTTCACACTAAAAAAAAGCCCGATCGGTGTGATCGGGCTAAATCCACCAAAGGAGGAGGATGGAGGAGACAACACTGATACCAGAGCACCAGTGTTATAAGCATTATCTAATATTATCAATTGTTGTTCAACCCTCACAACAATGAATGCTTTGTGACACCGGCCATAGCGTTGCGTACGGGCAACAGGCCATCGCGTTCTGTAGCCTATTTTTTGAAGGCCCTGTCCGTCGTGACTGAACAACAGATTCCTGAATCCGTGTCGAGGCTGCCGGTAGCCTTGTAGATACTGTTATCCCGGTCAAGCCCCATGCAAAGCTGGATTGAAGGGTTGACCGGACTTCAGCACGCCGAAGGCGACATGCACGAGCTTGCGCATCATGGCGCCGATGATCAGACGGGGCGGTTTGCCTGCGGC